>CAJQQZ010000127.1 GCA_905480575.1 uncultured Alphaproteobacteria bacterium
AAACAACACCCATCATAGGTCTCAATGACGGACAATGTCTTCTGGCCCCTGCAGAGGCCAGAAGACATACCCAAAAATCAAACAAACTGGCCTACTTTTGCTCCGCCCCAATGGCAGACTTTTACTCCGCCGTTGACAAAAGCTGTATAAAACCCAGGAGGAGCGCCGTGGCCTTCTCGCGCCCTTTTAACTTTACTAAAGAGATCCTCCCCAAGAGCTAGGCGGTAAAACTCCCCATTTGACTCAAATCCAATTGCAACAAACCAAGGCATGGTAAACAGAATGGCCAGTAAAATGGCTATAGGATTCATAAGTGGTTTCAGCCACGAAACCTGACGTCCCCAGAGGCTCAAACTCGAAGTCATTAAAAGGATGAGTAACGGGCCGATGGGCCCTTTGATAAGTATACATGCCCCTAAGCCGCTCCAGAAGAGGAAAGCATCCCATGGTTTGTTTTTAGTAAACCAACTTCGTGCCAAGGGCAGGATAGTCAAGAGTATGCAGGCCAGCAAAACCATGTCTGTTTTTGCCAACCTGACTTCGACATTCGACAGCAACAACAAAGGAAACAGAGCAACGGATGCGAAAACGAACCGTCGTTCAAAGAAAACAGAGGCAATCCGCCATAACAACAAGCAGCAAATGATGAGGCCCATCAAAGAAGGAATTCGATAGACCCAGATTGGGGCTTCAGTGTTGTATCCACTTATCCACACCGAAACAGATTGCACCCAATGGATGCCCGCTGGTTTCTTATATCGCGGCTTGTCACTAAATCGAATATCGACATAGTTTTGACTGGCCACCATTTGTTTGGTCGCTTGGGTGAATCGAGGTTCATCGCGGTCAATGGGTGGTAAGGTGAAGAAGCCTGGGAGTGAAACAATGACACAAAGTAAGACAATAGCAGCAGCGGCCTTAAATGAGCTGTAAGATGCTGGCACTGACATGGAGGTCATTCAGTTTCGATACCTTTTTGACGCGATGAAACATTCAACTCAATATTGGTTTATCTATAGCAAACAATTTTCAAACCAAGTAAAAGTTCCATCGCAACTCATTCTGTTTTTTACGAAACACTCATTAAATCAGAGGTGCAGAACATCAATTCCTTCGAAGTTCTGTCTATATGGGCCTGGTGGACAGGTGTTCCTTCTGTTCAGGTTAGAAAATTAAAGTGAAGCATAACCTCCCCGATTTTTGAATGGTTACTAGTTCCAACAAAATTCAGTCGGATCCAGTTCGCGTCTTGACGTTTCAATGGAAAAACTTCTTTGGCATGTGACTATTTAGTGAAATATGGTGTGTCGCCTACTTTCGGACTATTTTACCCTCTAATACGCCTGAAACAGAAACTTGTTAGGACTTATTTTTATTAATGAAAACACTAGGCACACATTTTTTCGCTATTTTATTGTTGGTTTTGACAACAACCACTCTTAACGCGCAGGAAACATTAACGCGTACCGGGCTAGCGGTCTCGACGCAAAACGTGCCGGAGGTGTCGACCAAAAAGCCGGAAGAAATTGCTGTTCGTCCCACAAACTCAAACGAGCAGCTTTCGGCTATCGAAAAACGGCTCGATGCTGTTGAAGTGGAACTGTTTGGCAGCCTTGTGCCGTTAAAACGAAGTAAGGAGCTGATCTCCTTTCTTCGAACAAACCGTGATGTTGCCATAGGCTTGCAAGAAGCGATGGCGAAAGAAGTAGAGTTTAATCAAGAACTTTTGGATTCTCTTGGTCCGGCACCGAAAGAAGGTGAACCAGCTGAAGCATTGGACATTAAGGAAAAACGGATTGAGTTGACTGCGAGATTGGTGGCCTCTCAAGGGCAGCAACAAAACAGCAGTTTACTTATTTCCCGAAGCGCAGCGCTGATCAACAAGATTTCATCTGAGCAAACTGAAGCTTTAAAAGAAAGTCTGACCAAACAAGTTCAGTCGCCTTTGGATACCAGTACATTGTTTGTTACTTGGGGAGCGTCGACAAATCTTTGGTTCAAAATCACCCAATCCATGAAGAGGTGGGTTGGTGAGGAAATGACAACTCAGCGGTGGTGGTCTTTTGTAGTGCTAATGACACTTGTTCTGGGCATTGGATTTGCTTTTGTTCTTCCTTTTAGACGTAAATTGATCTCTCGGTTTGGACCTGGTCAGGATGCCAAACATCCCAGTGCTGACCAGAAGGTTGTGGCTGTGTTCGCTCAAGCTGTAGCGGTTGGCTTGATGCCTGCCTTAAGTGCCGCAGCTGTCCTGGTCCCTTTCAAGCTATTGGGGGTAAGTGAAAGCCCATTTGTAGAATTTGTGTCTGCTGTTGTTTTAGGTGTTGCAACATTCCTGATTTTTAGAGGCGCAATCAAAGCTTGCCTCATGCCGGAATCGCCGCATTGGCGTTTGTGGCGTTGGACGGGGAGAGCGGTCAGACGGTTGGGCCGTTGGCTTCTAATAATTGCCGTCCTTGTCAGTCTTTACTTGGCCTGGTCATTGCTAGGGAAATCCTTCCTGATTCATGGTTATCTCCGCAATTTTGTGACCTTTGGTTTGGACAGCTTGATCGCGATTTCACTTTTCATCGTGATAAGGGTTGCGGTTCGTTCGGCCCGCAAGAATAGAGAATTGGATGATGATTCAGTTAATAGGCAGGGAATGGGTTATGACTGGGTATGGTCGCTGCTATTGTTTGCCGTACAAATCGCTTGTGTATCCATCCCGATATTTTCACTTCTTGGATATGTCAATCTAGCGAACTATTTGACAACAAGATTGGTCACGAGCGGTCTGCTTATTGTGATTTTCTTGCTCGTTCGCGGACTGGTGTTTTTCTTGATTGAGCGCCGCAAGGCTTCGACATCTACCCTTTCGGGGTTCGATTGGCGCCATCAAGGCACACCAAAAGATGACAAGCCGGACTCTTGGTTGTTGCTTTGGGCGGAATTCATTCTTGCGTTCTTGGTTTTGGTTATTGGGCTGAACCTTTGGGGATTGAGCTCAAACTCTCTTGCTGCTTGGTCTGACCAGTTAGCTGTTGGTATCAAAATCGGCGATTTTACGTTCCGTATCTCTGACATTCTTATCGGGTTTGCCGCCTTCTTCGCCGTTTTTATCTTAACAAGGATAATCGTCTGGTTTGTTTCTTCCAGGCTTCTGTCTCGGTCGAATTTTGATACCGGAGTTCGCCATGCTTTGCGCTCGGGCTTGTCCTACACTGGGGTATTAGTGGCTTTGTTTGTCGCTGTTTCAGCTGTTGGCCTGGATCTGTCGAAGTTAGCGATTGTGGCTGGCGCTCTCTCGCTTGGGATTGGCTTTGGTTTGCAGGCTATTGTCAGCAACTTTGTGTCCGGCATAATCTTGCTCTTTGAGCGACCGATCAAAATTGGCGACTGGGTACAGGTTGGCTCTGTGGAAGGAACTGTTACCAAGATCAACGTTCGGTCTACGGAGATCGAGACCTTCCAACGGGCCACCGTCTTTGTCCCCAATTCGGCTTTCATTTCCGACAATGTGACGAACTGGACGGCAAACAATAAAATGGGTCGGCTCGATCTGCCCATATCGGTCGCCTATGGCAGTGACACTGCACAAATACATGACTTGTTGGTCGAAATTGCAAAGAAAAATCCAATGGTTCGTGCCTATCCGGAGCCAGCAGTGTACTTCCGAGCCTTTGGTGGCAGCAGTCTTGATTTTGAATTGAGGTGTTTCCTGAGAGACGTCAATTATATAACTATAGTGAAGTCTGAGCTCCTTTTTGATATCGATAAATGCTTCCGTGATCAGGGTATCGAAGTGCCATTCGCTACAACGGATATCAACATCCGTTCGATGCCGTTTCCCGGACAACCCGCAGATGATCAGTAGACGTATCAAGTTATGATCACTGATCCGATCTTCTATCTTGTGGCAGTGCCTGCTGTGTTTATCACTGGACTGTCGAAAGGTGGGTTCGGCGGCGGCGTTGCTTTCGTGTCTGTACCAACCATGGCCTTGTTTGTAGAGCCGTTGACGGCCGCCGCCATCATGTTGCCCATCCTGATAATCATGGACTTCATTTCGATGAAGGCGTTTTGGCGTAAATGGCTGTGGGATCAATTGAAGGTTTTGATACCGGCAACGATGTTGGGGACGGTGATAGGAACTTTCACAGCCAGATACACTGACCCCGCTGTATTCAGGTTGTTCCTGGCGACAATTGCCATTGTTTTTGCGTTGCAAATGCTCTGGAAGCTGTTTGTTAACACCCAGTCTGAAGGAAAAATAGTAAGGCCATGGCAGGGATGGTTTTGGGGGACGCTGGGTGGATATTCATCGTTCTTTGCTCATGCCGGTGGTCCGCCATTGAATGCCTACCTACTTCCTCAAAGGTTGGAAAAAGCCGCCTATCAAGGAACGTTGGTTTTTGTGTTCACGACGATAAACTGGTCGAAAGTCGTTCCCTATATCTGGTTGAATGAACTTCATTGGGAAACGATATCGACGGCAATGGTTCTCATTCCCTGGGCAATCGTGAGTATATTTGTGGGTGTTTGGCTTCACAAGAGAGTGCCGGAAAGGCCTTTTTACATAATTTGTTGTTTTGGTATGCTTTTGACAGGGATGAAGTTGGCTTATGACGGCCTAATCGCTTTCTGATTTGCCTCTTCAAGTCTAAATATTACTTGAAAGCTATGACAAAGACGCAACAAGGCTGTTAAAAAGCTCTGTTAGCCGGCTTTTATTGTTGGTTGTAGGCTCCAGATTTATTATAGGTAGTCTCGATTCGATTTGCATTTTGTAATAATGCTGAAATCCTGAGGCGTAAAACAATTTTGGCTACTTCAAATACAAAGCAGGCAGTTAACGAACATGACATGCTGGCTCTTCAAAAGAGCTTTTCTGTCATTCGTCAGCATGTCAAAACTCCAGAAGGCTCTGAAATCGAAACTATCGATATCTGTGCTTCTGTTGTTGGAGTAAACTTTGGGCTAGCGCTAGCGTCAAGAGGACAGGATAGTAAGAAGCTGGATCCTTTTGAAACGGGTGCAGCGGTTTTTGTCCTTCATGGCGTTTCCAAGCACCTGGCAGCAACCTACCACTGTGATTACGGCGATCTCCTGGACCGATCTTGCCGTTCAATTGATATCGAACAACCTCCCTTGAAAGCAGCAGCCGTCCAGGCTCTGCAAGCCTTGAATAGCGAACGAGACACGCCTCAGGTCAAAAAGGTCGAAGGTATTGCCGCCGACGCCATTAAATTAGTTTTAAAAAACGAGCTGATACCGGGACGGTCTCATTTGTCCGGACTATGGCAACAACTGACCGCCATGTTGCGCCATAGCAACCAACCCGCTCACTAATCATGTCCAAGCCACTGGTCATTGTGACTGGCGCTGCTCGGGGAATTGGTCTTGCAACTGCTAAACACTTTCAGAGCAATGGCTGGCAAGTGGCCTTGTTGGATAATCAACATGAAATTCTGATAGAAGCCGAGAACCGGTTAGGAGCAGGTGCTAGGGCCTTTGCCTGTGATATTTCTGATCCCGATCAAGTTCGGGGAACCGTTGAGCAACTATATCAGGAATTGGGACAGATATCTGCTCTCGTTAACAATGCGGGAGTGGCTGATTTCGGTCCATTGTTGGATACTTCATTCGAAGACTGGCGCACGATTATGTCAACCAACCTTGATGGCACCTTTCTTATGACGCAAGCCGTAGGCAGGATAATGGCCAAACATGGTAGTGGCGCTATTGTTAACATCAGCTCGATCTCCGGCTTGAGAGCCAGCACCTTGAGAGTGGCCTATGGGACATCAAAAGCAGCTGTGGCTCATCTGTCGCTTCAGCAGGCGGCTGAGTTGGGCGAGTTTGGTATCCGGGTAAACACGGTCGCACCAGGACCAGTAGATACAGAAATGGCGAAGAAAGTTCACTCTGCTGAAATCAGAGCGGCTTATCACGACGCCATACCGTTGAACCGCTATGGCCTAGAGGAAGAGATTGCAAATGCAATCTACTTTCTTTGTTCAGACCAGGCCTCGTACATCACTGGTCAAACGATAGCCGTCGACGGCGGGTTCGATGCAACAGGCATCGGGTTACCCGCCTTGCGTGAGAATTCAAACTAAGCCCGCTCAGCCCCGTAATAGAGTGTGACGGTATGCTTGGCTTCTGCGAAATAGAGCCAACGTACTGTCAACGTGCCAGCGATCACCGATGCAAAACCAACGAGAGCTGCTAGAACTTGCAGTAGTTCGATCTGAACCAATCCAATGAGAATTGCAGTCAGGATCGGCAAAACAAAGCAGAGTACCACAGAAATACCGCGCAGCTTGTGAGCATGCTTGCGGGCAATCGTGTATCCCATTTCTTTCAACAGATAGTTCTCTTCTGAGTGTGGCGGGTCGATCAGTTTGACTTTACCCATGTACCCGAGACCTGTCGCAGTACCGGCATCACTGATGGAACGTCCGTTGTCTACGTGGCGCCAGTAGATAGCCTTGATAACCCAAGCGATAACCAGAGCGACGATGGCGTGCCATGGCATCCATCCGTAGGAATAGCCCATCAAGAAAGCAACGAAGAGGTAAGCGACACCGCCGGTGGCTAGAGCAAATGATAAGTAGACTAACGGTGTATAGCCATTGTTCCAATGGCGGACCGTTTTGACAGATCCGTAAATCATCGCGGTGCAATAGACAGTGATTACACAGCAAATGGCCGTGAGTGTACCGGCTATCGAATTGAATGTTCCGTGAATGAGCCAGTCGTATGCCAACCAAGCCATGGGTGCAAAGGTGATGATTGCCATACAGCCTTCGCGCGACAACCAGGAAGAACGCCATTGCGTTAGCGCACGCCATGCGCGTTCGGGATGTCCCAAGTGAAAAGTAGAAGACAAAAGTCCGACAACAATCATTGCAGCTGAAAGTCCCAGACTAGCAACGCCAAGAAGGCGGTCAGCCGGCAAGAAACCAAGACTAAGAAGGAACAACAAACCGTAGCCAGCGCCAGAGAGTGTTGTGAAGAAGATAATCGAATAAGCTGGATGCATAGTTTTTACGCTCCCATTGAAAGAATGTCGTCGAGCCAGCCAAGGAAACCGCCTTGAGCGGCGACTTGGGTTGAAGCAGCGGTTTCAGAGCCAACACATGAAGGCTTGTCCTGTTGCTTTGCACGAGGCGGAAGGTACTTGTTGGTCGGTCTTGTGCCCATTTCAGGCATTAGATCGTAACCGCCGCGTTCTCTGACCATCTCTGACACGTTTGAGTCAGGATCATTGAAGTCACCGAAGTGACGCGCAGAGGCTGGGCACGTGTTAACACAAGCTGGTTGGCGTTGCGCCTCTGGGATATTCTCGTTGTAGATACGGTCCACACAAAGCGTACATTTCTTCATGACTCCACCAGCAAGATCCATTTCACGAGCACCGTAAGGACAAGACCAAGCACAAAGACCACAGCCGATACATTTGCTCTCGTCGACGAGAACGATACCGTCGTCTTGACGCTTGTAGGATGCACCAGTTGGACAGGCTGTCACACAAGGTGCGTCATCGCAGTGCAAGCAGGATTTAGGGAAGTGGATCGTGCGGCTGTTCTTGCCTTCGCCAACTTCAAGCGCATGAACACGGTTAAGCCAGGCACCATCTGTCTCCGCCCCGTAAGGGTTTACGTCAGATAGAGGGGCCGCATAACCGCCAGTGTTCCACTCTTTGCAGTTAACAACGCAAGCTTGGCATCCAACACAGATGTCCAAGTCAATAACGAGGCCGAGACGTTTCGCGGAAGGGGTAAGAGGTAGTGACGTCATTAGCTTTTCCCTCCGAAGATTTTCGTCGCTTTTTGGAGTGTTTTGGCAAACTGTGATCCGTAACGAACAGAGCTTGGGCGCTCAGCCATACCTGGAGGTGTTGGCAAGCTTTCAAACTGTGGCTCGGTTACTGCTTGATCGTTGGCTTCAGCTTTGCGCATGGATACGCGTAAATCATACCAAGCTGCTTGTCCTGTAACTGGATCAGCGACTGCATAGCGATAACCTGAACCCTGATCCGGGAGAAGTTCTGAGATTAGATGGTTCATCAAGAAACCTTTTTTGGCTTCAGGTGCGTCTTTTTCCAAATTCCAAGAACCTGAACGCTTGCCGATCGCGTTCCAAGTCCAAACGGTTTGGTCGTTAACGCCTTCCATGACTTGGACTATGACTTTGATTTGGCTATGGCGGCTGGAAAGGTAGGCCCAGTCTCCGGTCACCAGATCATGCTTGTCAGCAAGTGACTGTGGAATATAGAGCGGGTTATGACCATGAATCTGTCTAAGCCAGGCGTTTTGTGAACCCCAAGAGTGGTACATCGCCATTGGGCGCTGTGTAATGGCGTGAAGCGGGAATTCTTCCTCGTCATTATCGATGTCTTCGAACGGTTCATACCAGAAAGGCAGGGGATCGAAGTATTTCTCTACGCGTGCTCTGTGCTCATCAGGTGGTTGGTGGTCGCCATGTCCTTGAGCCGCCAAGCGGAACTTAGCCATCGGCTCTGAGTAGAGTTGAATAACAACACGTTCAGCTTTCGGGATGAAGCCCATTTCAGTTGCATAATCGAGATAGGCCTGATTGGAGTGCTTAAAGTAATGCATCTCATCGGGCATTTTGTCATGCCAGAAACAGCCATTGTCGATATAGGCTTGCAGCTGGTTCGGATTAGGTTCGCCTTTACCCTTTTTCGATCCGTCTTTACCGCGGAAGCCAGCAAGAGGGCCCTGACCAGGTGTGCGTTCGTGATTAACGAGGTAATCCGGGTAACCACCAGGGAATTTGGCGGAACCATCTTCGTTAGTCATGCCAGGCAGACCAAGTCGAGCGCCCAGATCCAAAACAACGGACTGGAACGCGCGAACATCACGATCAGGCTCTAGAACGGGCTGGCGAATTGAGTCTGTTGGACCGTCCGCGTCAGAGATCGGACGATCAAGTAGTGAAATCGCATCCCAACGCTCCAGATAGGTCGTATCTGGCAAGATTATGTCTGCATAAGCAACAGTTTCAGAAAAGTAAGCATCTGAATAGATGATGTTCGGTATCTTATACTCGCCAGTAGCTGGATCTTTATCCGTCAACATCTTCATTGTGTCTGTGGTGTTCATGGCAGAGTTCCAAGCCATGTTTGCCATGTACATAAAGAGCGTATCAATAGGGTAGGGATCACCCTTCCAAGCATTAGTGATGACCATGTGCATCATACCGTGGGCGGAAAGAGGAGCTTCCCAAGAGAAAGCTTTATCGATCCGGTTTGGTTGACCGTTCTCATCAACAATCAGATCTTCTGGTCCCATTGTGAAACCAAGCGGCGGTCCTGGCATTGGCTTGTTCGGACCAATTTGATCCGGACGACCAGCAGGCTTTGGCCCAGGTGGGATAGGGCGTGGGAATGGAGGCTTGTAGCGGAAACCGCCTGGTGTATCGATTGAACCCAGCAGAACCTGCAACATATGCAATGAGCGACAAGTATGGAAACCGTTAGAGTGGGCAGAGATGCCGCGCATGGCGTGCATCGCAACTGGGCGGCCAATCATCTTCTCGTGACGCTGGCCCGTCCAATCAGTCCAAGGCTGATCAATAACTACCTCTTCCTTGAAAGCAACGTCTGACATTTCTTTGGCGAGGCGGTAGATTGTGTCAGCCGGAACACCGCAACGTTCAGCGGCGTTCTCCGGGCTGTACACGTCATCAAGATAGCGCTCAGCCATTAGCTGGAAAACGGGTTTGGCAACTTGGCCGCGCTTTGGCTTGAATTCACCTTTGAGCGCTGCGTCCATCAAACCAGATTCAGCCGTGACGGCTTTATCTGTTTTGCGGTTCCAGACCATTGGATTGCCGTCCTTGTCACGAACAAACAAACCATCGTCGGCACCGCCTGGGTTCTGGATAACAAGCCAGCTGCAATTCGTATAACGCAGCAAATAGTTAACGTCGATCCAGCCGTTCTTCATTATGACGTTAATCATGGCATTGATGAACAGGCCGTCAGTACCAGGGCGAATACCGATCCATTCGTCAGCGATTGCTGAGTAGCCAGTACGCACAGGGTTGACTGAAACGAATTTAGCGCCGTTTCCTTTGATCTTCGACAGACCCATTTTTATTGGGTTTGAATCATGATCTTCAGCAACACCGAACATCATCATGTACTTGGCACGGGGCCAATCAGGCTCCCCAAACTCCCAGAATGAGCCGCCGATAGAATAGAGACCACCAGCCGCCATGTTGACCGAGCAAAATCCGCCATGAGCCGCGTAGTTTGGCGTACCAAACATGGATGCCCACCAACCGGTCAAACCTTGGCTTTGGTCACGCCCGGTAAAGAAAGCAAGTTTACGTGGGTCAGTGTTGCGGATGTTAGACAACAAACCAGTAACAGTTTCTAGCGCTTCTTCCCATTCGATTTCTTTGAACTCACCAGAGCCACGTTCACCAACGCGCTTCAATGGTTTTGAAAGACGAGCAGGGGAATAGTGCTGCATAATGCCAGCAGACCCCTTGGCACAAAGCACGCCCTTGTTTAGTGGATGGTCAGGATTACCTTCAATGTAGCGTATCTTGCCGTCTTTCAGGTGAACCTTAATGCCACAACGGCAAGCGCACATGTAACAAGTGGTCGTTTTGACTTCATCGTTGAGCGGCGTGTTGTATTCGATTTCGGGTTCGCCAGGTCTAGTGTCCGGTGCCATTTTTGTGCCTTTGTTCGTGAACACTGCGTGTGTCGCAGTGCGTTTGGATCGTGCAATTCGCGAAAACGTTTACATCCCGTTGAAGCGTTAGAATGTCGTCGTAAAGCAAAGCAGTCTGCGCTCAAAATAGAAATGCACCAATCGAATAGATAGGTCCAGTCTGTACGGCCTTATGAAGCCAGAATGAAACGAGTGTTTAGGCCAATTTCGCACGTTGTGTATTAGGGGGTAATCTAGACCAAAAAGTTCCTGGCCTTATCAGAGAAGAGGTATAGGTAAGTAGTAAGACTTTAATTACTGGACCCTTGCTTAATGTCCCTCTATCAACAACTACAAATCCGTCGAGAACAGTCAGATCCAATCCGTGTTGGCGTGATTGGTGCAGGCAAGTTTGGTACAATGTTCTTGTCTCAGGCGAATAGATTGCCTGGCGTTCATGTCGTTGGAATCGCTGATTTAGCGCCTGACGTTGCACGGTCAAACCTGCTGTTGGCGGATTGGAAGCTAGAACAGTTTTCCGCTGTTTCCTTGGATTCAGCCCTTCAAAGCGAGACGACCTGTATTCTTGACGATTCAGCCCTGCTGATCTCATTCAGCCAATTGGACATCATCGTTGAATGCACCGGTAATCCTGTAATCGCTGTTGATCACATCCTCTCAGCCTTTGATCATGGGAAACATGTTATTTCCGCCACTGTCGAGGCGGATGCTGTTTGTGGTGCGGCGCTTTCAAAGGCAGCAGCCCAAGCCGGTGTCATTTACTCAATGGCTTACGGCGATCAACCCGCCATGGTTTGTGAGCTCGTTGATTGGGCCAGGGTTTGTGGTTTCAAAGTCGCTGCTGCGGGCAGGGGGCACAAGTGGCTGCCGGAGTATAGGTTTTCTACACCCGATACGATCTGGGACTATTGGGGGCTCACCAAAGAACAGGCCGAGCGAGGGCGCCTAAACCCAAAGATGTTCAATTCGTTCTTGGACGGCACAAAACCGGCCATTGAGTCAGCAGCGATTGCGAATGCTTGTGGCCTGGACGTGCCGGCTAGTGGACTGGCCTATCCAATCGGTTCGATTGATCAGATACCTACCTTGATGCGGCCTAGGTCTGAAGGTGGCGTTCTAGAGGGATCTGGGATGGTCGAGGTCATTTCATCCATGACGGAAGATGGCAGTGAACTTGAATACAACATTCGTAAAGGTGTCTGGGTCTGTGTCGAGGCAGACAGTGATTACCAGAGGAACTGTTTCGAGGAATACAAAGTGCAGACGGATGAGAGTGGGCGTTATATGTCACTCTACAAACGTTGGCATTTAATAGGCCTGGAATTAGGGATGTCGTTGGCATCAGTTGGCCTTCGCGGTGAAGCTACTGGAACAGCCTCTGAATTCAGAGCAGATGTCGTTGCTGTCGCCAAAAAGGATTTGCAACCTGGGGAAATATTAGATGGGGAGGGCGGTTTTACTGTCGCGGGTCAACTGCGCCCATCTGCTGTTTCCGTTGCTGGGAAAGCTCTGCCGTTGGGCTTAACTGGCAATGTTAAAGTGATCCGGGCCGTCAAAGCTGATCAAATATTGACGTACGGTGACGTTGAGTTAGATGAGAGTTTAACGGCTGTGAAATTACGCCGATCCTTGGAGACAGGGTTGTGAGAGTACTGAAATTTCTATTGATAGCTGTCGTTCTCGGGGCGTTTAACAGTACTCTTGGTCACACAGAAACTCTGACAGAAAAAATTGCTGTTGCATTCGAAGCCGGTGAGTTCCCTGGTCTGCATTCCGCCATCGTCATTAAAAACCGGAAGGTTTTGGCTGAGAACTATTTCTCTGGCAAGGATGAGAACTGGGGAAGAAAGATTGGGATCATCGATTTCACGGAGGATAGTCTTCATGACGTGCGGTCAATCTCTAAATCTATCGTTGGCCTGCTCTATGGCATTGCGCTGGATGAGGGGAAGGTACCTGGACTAGACGAAAGTTTGATGGAGACTTTTCCTGAGTATAAAAAATACGCCAGTTCCAAGAGGAAGCGCATTAAAATTCGCGACGTGCTTTCCATGAAAATGGGGGTCAAATGGAATGAGGACATCCCCTACACGGATAAGAAGAACAGTGAAGTTGCGATGGAATACGCAAAAGATCGCTACAAATTCGTGCTAAGTCGAAAGATGGTCGGCACGCCAGGTGAAAAGTGGACCTATAACGGCGGAGCGACTGCACTTTTGGCTCGGCTGATCGAGAAAGGGACGGGGCTGTCGGTCGATGAGTATGCGAAGGCGCAGCTCTTTGGTCCCTTAGGCATAAAGCACTTCGAATGGAACAGAAGTTGGGATGATGTGCCCATCGCTGCATCTGGCCTGCGCATGACGATGAGAGATTTGGCAAGAATTGGTCAGATGATTGCTGATTGGGGCGTATATGAGGGGCGGCGTGTTATCTCCAAAGACAGATTACAGTTCTTGTTCGAACCTCAAGCCCACCCCGGACATTTTCGCTTTGCTAATCATTGGTGGGTTGCGCCCATTGGAAATCCACCCTCGACCATATTTGCGCTGGGGAACGGTGGCCAACGGTTGAGCGTTAATCCAGAAGCCGGTATCGTTACTGTTGTGTTCGCCGGAAATTACAATCACGCCGACTATTGGAGCACACCGCTGAAATTGATTAACGGGTACTTTGTACCGGCATTGCTCGAACAAACGGATTGAAGGAGACGAAAGATGCCAAAACATACAGGGCAATGCCTTTGTGGAGCCATCAAGTTTGAAATCACCGGAGAAATGGCGGCACCACATGCCTGCCATTGCAGTCAATGTGTTCGGCAAACCGGGCATTTCAACGCTTCTACGCAAGTAAAAAGGTCGGAATTCAAGTTCTTAGAGGACCGAGGTTTGAAGTGGTACAAGTCGTCAGATTTTGCACAGCGTGGCTTTTGCAGCGAATGCGGCACGGCCATCTTCTGGGACGACGGTGGTGATATGGTCAATTTTTCCGTGGGGAGCCTTGATCAACCGACAGGGCTGAAAATAGTCAGCCATATCTTCGTGGATGAAAAACCGGATTACTATGATCTTGAGGACGATCTACCCAAGTACGCGAGCTATGATCAACCGATTGATTGAGTTTGGGCATTCGGAATTAAGTTGGTAACAACTGTTCTGAGTAAGTATATCGCGAGCAAGGTATTGGCAACGAAGCGATAAAAGGCATCCCGTCAAAATTCACTTTGCGGATCAACTTTTGATACTGAACAGTAACAGTAAACTGATACAATCTACTGGTCATGGATGTGTGGATTTGACTAAGATGGGTTTCCCCAGACAGCGCTTCTAGATAGTGGCTAGCAACCGCTTTGTCATGATCACCACTGACTGTTGCCATTGCTTCGTCAGGATGTGTCTCGAAATCATAGCGCAGACACTTGGCCGTAAGGCATTCGCGACCGAGATTAACAATGGAAGGTGGTGACGTTGGTGTTAACATCTGAGGTTCTGAGATCATCAAATATCGCAAAAAAGGGCAATCTCTTCTAATTTCGCCACCATTTTGTTTTAGGTAATCATCGAAATCTTGAATTTGGGCGGAAGTCTCTCTTAGGAGCAATGGTTTTGAAAAGGTGAGATCTCTAGTCATTGAAGAGCCTTATGTGCTGCCCCATCCAGAACACGGTTGAATTCTACCCACATCATAATGTTGAGATATTCTCGTTCATCGGGGTTAAGGGTGCCCGGTGCTTTGTCGCTAAAGTACTTTTGGAAAGTGGTCGCTAAAACATCTTTAGAAAATTGCTCAAGTACCTCAATAGGATCTCGTTTCATTATTTTGCGCCCAATGAATTCTGTAGGTTCCTACTAATTTAGAAAACAATTTTATCCTTGTACAGCCGAAATTTCTTCAACGTTATGCTAAGCTACGGAATCTTAAGGCGTGAAAACCCACTTCTTATTTGTAACCGATGCCAATCAGTCTTGGTGGCATCTTCGCAACATAAATCTGCAAATCAGAAAAACCCTTGTAAGCGTAGTACTCAAAAAAATGAGGGCTGAAACGGTAACAGTCGGGATCGCCGTGTGTTTTATAGCAGGCAGTGCCATGACCTTCACTGTATGACCATTTTTTGATGACACAAGATTTGAAATTCACAAATCCTGGAACACCGATAATCATCGGCGCACCTTTTTTCAATACACGGCGCATTTGCTCAACGGACAGCCAAAACATTGGATCGTGCTCCAGCATCGATACAGAGATGACACAATCGAAATACTCGTCTTCCCATGGCAATTCGTGAGCGCTGCAATACTTGATCTCGAAATGTTCGAAGACACCACAATGCGGTTCGTCAATATTGACGCCAACGCCCTCTATTTCATCTCTGTTCTCGCGAATATATGGCATGAGGTCGAGCGCTGTCGCCCACTGCTAGTATCCTGCCTTTGGGCGAAACCATGCGGAGAATTTTGTCGTAAATCTTCTGTTCGCTAAGCTTCTTTGGGACGTCTAGCCATTGAGCCTCAATTTGTGCCATTGTCGTATTCCTTGATTATTTCCGCTGTTTAGCCATCAGCGTAGGGGGGAAGTCAACTGCTTTGATTCTGTTTTTTTGGCAAAGGGCACAACCGTTGGTATTTGCAACAAGATCACAAATTCGTGAATCTGGCTCTCGCATCCGTTCTTCGGATTAAAATTACGTTTACTGCCTTTATCTTTCTTTATAGCGGGGCAACGATCACTATAGTGCCTCGCTGATAATACTAAAGGGCGGGTATAGTGGATTTTGATCCAGGAATTTTAGCGGAAGCGATGGTGCTACTGAGGAGAGCCTTGGGTGATCATGGTTTACAAATCGAATTTATTTCTGACATCCATGAATACAAAAAGAGGGTTGAACAAGCTAGAGCAGAAGAAGTTGATCCTCAGTTCAGTCCTGATCTCTTTGATTTCCATTCTGGGATCTTTGTTGGCCTCTTGTTGCTCGATAGCAACAAAAAAATAGTTGGCGGGCAGTCGCTTCGCTTGGAATCCTTAGGTTCCTCCAATTTGAAGAAAATAATCTTTAATCAACAATCGAGGTTGTATGGAAGAGGACCTCAAGGTGGAGAATTAACCTCGAGCTTTAGTTCTGGGACCGAGGTGCTTTCTGGACAAATTGTCTACCATGGAGGCTTTTGGGTCGCAAAGAGTTATCAAAGAAGGTCGAAATCCGGCTTCAATACAGGAGCGGTGTTCATAAAATACGCACACTTAGTGAGTCTCGCGAAATGGAATCCTGATTATATATACGGCTACATGAAGCCTGAAATGGTCTACAATGGACTGGCTGCCCAGTATTGGATCCCGCATGTCCTACCATGTCTGTTCCAGTGGGATAAAGTTCCAGATCAACATCATTGTTCAGAATGGGAGTTTCTTTGTTACATCACGCGTGTAAATCTAGTGGAGCAAGCCTCGTTCATAAACGATGGGCGTTTTTTGGACCATCAGAGCAGCAGTTAATTGAACGCCGTGAATAGTCACTAGCTTGATCAATTTTTCATAATGAATCGAACGTGTGATATTGTCTCTTGTTGTGAAACTGCCAAACACCTCACTGATGTGCGTTTCCCCAACCAGCGCTTCTCCATAATCCTTAGCGACTAGACGGTCAAATTCTCCAGTGACAGTTTGAAGAACATTGTCAGGTCTTGAAGACCAATCATAGTTAATTGCTTTGGCTGTAAAACTATTTTTTCCAATGTTGATAGTTGATGGAGGCAGGTTTTGGTCGTGCATTGTATTCTCCGAAATAACAAGCTTAGCCAGAAATGGACAGTCTGGTCTAATTCCCCCCCCTGTTTGTCGCAAGTAATCTTGGAAATCGGAAAGTAGCGGAGCTGCTTGTTTTAGAAGGAGCGGTCTTGTGAAAACTAGATCATCCAGCATTGAATTCAGCAGAGCCCATTCTTGATACTGGATTTGTATTCAACCCAGAGCATAATTTTGAAGTATTCTCGTTCATCATCGTTGAGCTCGTCGGCGCTTCGGCCACCAAAGTAGCGGTTAAGTCCATTGTGGACCAATTCTTCGATCAGCAGGACATCATGGCCTAAGGGGGCCTCACCTAAAGATCGTTCAACCGTAATGTTGAAATATTCTCTATCGAGGATTTCTGCGACAACGTCTCTTATTTCTTCCATGTGTCTCTCCCTTGAGAGCCAAGGTGATGGGAAATCAGAGAGTTGTAAAGTTACAAGTCCAGAAAACCCCCTATTTTTGGTAGGTAGCGTGAGGCGCAAAATCAGCAGCCATTTGCAAAACGCCTATCAGCGATCTGCGGCGTAAGGCGTGATATCCATATTGGGGTTTCGATCAGAGACAAAATGATCAACCAAGCGGGCCGTATTCGCAGACTGCGTTAGGCCTAGGTGAGCATGCCCATAAGCGAAAATGATACGGCTATCTTTAGGGGAGGGACCGATAACCGGCAAAGAGTCAGGTGTAGATGGTCGATATCCCAGCCACAGTCGTTCTGGGTGTGGTGCAAGCCCCGGCAACATCCTTCGGGCCGTTGGGATGTGATTTTTGATC
This sequence comes from uncultured Alphaproteobacteria bacterium, assembly GCA_905480575.1. GTDB lineage: Bacteria > Pseudomonadota > Alphaproteobacteria > UBA7985 > CAJQQZ01 > CAJQQZ01. The sequence continues at coordinate 17,259 of CAJQQZ010000127.1, forward strand.
CAATCATAGTCGGCTTCAGCCTTCAACCCTGCAAGCTCGGCTCCGATAGTCATGCGAACACCTTCGTCTGTTGGTGCAAGCACAAATGACCGGTCTGAGAAAAAGACGGGTCGGCTCAACACCTCTATGCCTTTTTCGTGCGCTAAAACAGCGTGATAGCCACGTTCTGTGTCTAATTTGACATTGGCGCCAAACTTTTTAGCAACGGTACTAGAAAATGCACCCAGAGTGATGACAGTTTTCTTTGCCTGAATTGTGCCGGTAGTCGTCTTTAATTCTAGGTGACTAGATTTCTGATTAAGCAGGTTGGTGATGGGCGCTTTTTCAAATCGCCCGCCATGCTCTAAAAATGCCTGAAAATAAGCTTGGCCGACTTTCATCGGGTTATCTACTGACGCTGTATCATGGGCGGAGTAGGCATTTGTAAAGATGGGGGCTAAGTTTGGCTCTAGGTCGCGAATGTCATTGGCATTGTAAGTGTCGTAACTTAAGCCATATTCTGTCATCCATTCCCGCTCTTGGGCGGTCGCATCAAAGGACTTTTGAGATTCGAACGTCTTCAAGTAGCCGGTCATCCTAAAGCGGTCTCGACATCCAGCGATGTCAGCAAGTTGAAGGTGCTCATCGAGCGACCCTTGGCTAAGCGCGGTTATTGCTTTGCTTAATCTTTTGACTTCTTTGGGCCGGCTTGCTTTTGCGAAATCTAAAAGCCAAGGGGCCATTTTGGGCAGATGAAGGGGAGAAATCTTGAGTGCTGGCGTTGGCGTCAGCAACATTTTGGGTAAAGATTTCCATAATCCAGGGGTCCCAAGTGGCATGACTGAGCCAGAGGCAATGACGCCAGCGTTGCCCGACGAAGTGCCTACGCAGGGCTCATCCTTATCGATAAGACAGACTTTGTAGCCTGAAAGCGTGAGGCGCAACGCCGTGGCGGTGCCAACAATTCCCGCGCCTAGGACGGCAACGTCGTAAGTGAATTTCTCAGCCATTTCTCAACATTCTTCTGAAAATCCATTCGGTCAGCAAAGGCATAAGATAAATCGGAAACTGATGCACTGAAAGATATAAGAAAAAATCTTCACCAAACTGATCTCCAACAAGAGCATAGATAACCGCCATGTTTCGGTAACCAGAAAGGAGTGCTGCGGTTAGTGCAAACTGGCTGCCTTGCCAGATAAACAACCAGTAACCGAGGATGTGACTTGCTATAGCAACAGCGAAAGCAGCAGCGGTGTAAACAAGTACAGTGGTAGGATCAGTGAGGAAACGATCTGTGACGCCATCCATGACCGTCACGCCAAAAATGATGATGAATAGCACCGTTATGCCACCCATTGGGTCCCAGTATTTGGTGAGATTGGCACTTCCCAAGGCTTTGCGAATAAAAAACGCAATCAGAAAAGGCAAGACGATAAAAATCAAGAAACGAACGGCAAATTCACCGAGCGGGAGTTGATAAGGCAAATCTAATAACAGGGCAAAAGAGTAAGCCAAACCTAGTGGCGTGAAAAAGACGCCGATAACCAGACTGGCGACTGCTAAGGGAGAGTCCAGCCGAAACAACTGTGTCAGGGCAACTGCCGTCACGATAGAAGGGGCTCCAGCAGCTAAAATCAGAGCTATTTCCAATGTTCCAGGTAACTCAATCCACTGTAAAGCGAACCAGCAGAGCGTGGGAGTTGCAAACAAAAGCCAGACGTTAAGCGCGAGAGGTAAACTAGGCCTTCTTACATACTCACCCAGTGCAACCCAGTCCAAACGGATGAGCGACGCCGTCAATAAGCAAACCACGGACGGGAGGAGCAACGGGCGGGCCGCTGTTGCTAACGGTGGAAAAACCAAACCTGCGAGAACCCCAAGAGCTAAAGCCAGCGAAGCGTGTCGGCTGATAAAACTAAGAAGGGAAGTGATCACCTAGCCAAAAACTCAAGCGAACTTGCTGAGATCGGGGATGGCTTTTACCGCGACACCGGATGCTTCTAAGGCTTCACGAAGGGCCTGTGCGGTTGCGACGGCAGCTGGCCCGTCTCCATGCACACAAATGGAATCGACTTCCGTTGGGATACGTTTACCGTTCACGGAGAAAATAGCCTGTTCTTCCACCATGCGCAACACATGTGGCACTGCTTCATCGGCACTGTGGATCATCGCGTTGGCTTCACGCCGAGATACAAGATTACCTTCATCAGTGTAGTTTCTATCTGCAAAAACTTCTTCGGCGACGCGGAAACCATTCTCTCTCGCTGACTTGGATAATTCAGATCCAGCAATAGCGAGGAAGATCACATCTGGAACACAGGCTTTTGTTGCTTTGACTATGCAATCAGCCATTGCTGGGTCAATAGACGCCATGTTGCTCATCGCACCATGAGGCTTCATATGGGTGACTTCAAAATCCTGTGCCGCAGCCATGGCTTGCAATGCTCCGACTTGATAAGTTACTAAGGCGGCCAAGTCTTTTGGTGCGATGTTCATAGGACGTCGACCGAAGCCTTGGAGGTCGGGAAAACCTGGGTGAAAACCGATTGATACATTGTTCTCTTTGGCTAGAGCCACTGTATCCATCATCACGGTAGGATCGCCCGCATGGAATCCACAGGCCACGTTAGCTGATGTAACAATCTTTAGGATTTCGCTATCGCTGCCAATTGTATAGGCACCAAATGACTCGCCTAAGTCGGCGTTAAGGTTGACTTCTTTACTCATTAGAATAACTGCCCTTGATGAACGTTCATTGCTGCTATAGAGCTAGCCCAAATCAAATTATTACCTAACACGAAAATGTCACAAGAACAGCCTTCATCGATAATCTTTCTGCCTTGCGGTGACACCGCCCTTTCTGTTGAGTTTGGCCGCGAGGTTGATCCTCTAATCAATGCCCAGGTCATGGCGTTTGACGAGGAAATTCAGAAGTTGAGGGTGAGTGGAGAACTGTCAGCGATCGTTGAGACCATACCTTCCTTCCGCGCTATTTTGATCTCCTATGATCCATTCAAAATTCGCCAAAGCGAAGTCATCGAGATTTTGAAGTCTATACCGGTTCGTAAAGCCGAAGCGCGCAAGCCAACAAGAGTGTGGGAGCTTCCGACCTGCTACGACCTTGAGTTCGGACTTGATCTCGAGGAAGTCGGGCAAAGGTGTAATAAATCGGTTGCTGAAGTAACTGACCTCCACTCAAAGGCTGACTTTCAAGTTTACATGTTGGGCTTCATGCCTGGGCTCGGTTATTTGGGTGGCCTGCCGGATGCGTTGGAGTTGCCGCGCAGATCAGAGCCTCGCGTCGCGGTACCTTTGGGTTCGGTGGCAATTGCTGGGAAGATGTCCGTAATATACCCTTGGGAAAGCCCGGGCGGTTGGCATGTGCTTGGACGAACACCTGTACCGCTTTTTGATCAAAATGCCGAACGCCCAGTGTTGCTGTCCGCTGGTGACGGTGTGGCCTTTAAATCTATCGACCGAAAAGAATATGACGATCTTGCCGCGAGAATTTCGGGCGGATCCTTCTCTAGCGAGGAGTTGTTGAAGTCATGAGTGCAAAGGTTAGAATTCTCAACCCCGGCATTATGACCACTGTTCAGGATAAAGGACGATTTGGTTACCAGTCCCAGGGTATTACAGCTGCAGGTGCTATGGACCTTCAAGCCTTGAGGATAGCCAACAAGCTCGTTGGCAATGAAGCTTATCAAGGCGCGTTCGAGTTTTCATACTTCGCACCTGAATTTGTCGTAGATGATGGTCCTGTCAGGCTGGCTCTGGTGGGGGACATGAAGGCGAAGATCACGCCGGCTTCTGGTGAGGAGAGTTATGAGGTTGAGGGGCGCCAATCATTTACGATGCAGGTTGGCGATAGCTTTAAACCCGGACCTATAAACAGTCGTGTTTATGGGTACTTAGCCGTTCAGGGCGGTATCGAAGTGCCTGAATTTCTAGGCAGTCAATCCACCTATGCGCGTTCAAAACTTGGTGGTTTCGAAGGGAGAGCCTTGGCGCAGGACGATGTCGTCTCCGTGGCTTCAATAGCAAACACAGAAAGCCAAGACCTAGCAGTTCCGTCGTTGCCTGAATGGAACCAATCAGACCCAATTCGCATTGTTTTGGGGCCTCAAGATGACTATTTTTCAGACGACCAACAGGCACTGTTTCTCAGTCAGACGTACAGTGTCAGCCGCCAAGTTGATCGCATGGGGATGCGTTTGGAAGGGGAAGCTCTGAAGCATATTACTGGCGCTGATATAGCCTCCGACGGTATCGCTATTGGTTCGGTTCAGGTGCCAGCCAATGGTTTGCCTATCATTCTGCTTGCTGATCATCAGACCGCCGGTGGTTATTCGAAGATCGCGACCGTGATAACTTCAGATCTTCCGAGATTGGCGCACATGAAAGCAGGAAACTCTTTTTCATTCCGATCAATTAGTGTTGACGATGCGGAAGAGATCTTGATGGTGGAAGAGAAAGCATTGATGTCTCTGTTTGATAAGATCGCACCAATGAAGCCAGATGCTACCCAAATAGCCGCAAAATTGTATAAATCGAACCTTGTCAGCGGAGTTCTTGACGCCAACAACCCAGTTCCTGAAGTAGAAGCCTAATGAAGGAAGGTGACTTTCCCCCGTGGAGAGGATTAGTCGCCTACATTCTTGGAACGCTTTTTTTTGGCTACGGCTTTATTCTAAGGGTCTCTCCCTCTGTAATGGTGAACGAGCTGATGGCAGAGTTTGCCGTCGGCGCGACCGTCTTGGGGTTTTTGACTGCGCTCTACTTTTACACCTATGCTTCTCTACAATTGCCAGTTGGCGTCTTCCTTGATCGGCTTGGACCAAGGCGACTGATTGGATCGGCAATTTTGCTCTGCGCTGCTGGCAGTGCTTTGTTTGCGATCGCACCTCAGTTGAATGTTGCCTACGTTGGGCGCTTGATGATTGGCGCGGGGGCAGCGTTCTCTTATGTAGGGGCGATGACAATTGCTGCACGTTGGTTTCCCTCCCATCGATTTGCTTTGTTGACTGGTATAATTCAAATGATGGGCATGGCTGGTGCGGTTTTCGGTCAGGCTCCTCTTGGCGCTGCAATCGCCGAATTTGGCTGGCGTAATTCGCTGATGGGGGTTTCAATAGCAGGTTTGATTCTATCGGCTCTTGTTTTTATGTTGGTGAAAGATCAGGGACCTTATTCAAGGCCCAAACAAGGCAGTGATCTTGGCATTCTAGCGGGCATGCGTAGTGTTATGCGAAACCGTCAGTCCTGGTATTTAGCGATAGTCGGGATGATACAGACCGGTCCAATGCTGGCCTTTGGCGGTCTTTGGGGTGTTCCATTCCTGATGACGGCTTACGGCCTATCGAAGGCGGAGGCCTCATTCTTTACTTCTATCATGTTTATTGGTTGGGGAGCATCGGCACCAATTGCCGGCTGGGTTTCGGATAGAATTAAGAGTAGAAAGAAACCCTTAATGGTTGGCTGTATTCTTGCGATTTCTTCGATCCTCGTTGTTACTCAAATTCCCGGTCTTCCTCTTTGGCTCATTGCCATACTCTTCTTCCTCAACGGGATGGGGGGCTCGACAATGGTTTTGACATTTGCGGCAGCAAGAGAGGCCAACGCCGTGGATACTCAGAGCACGGCGATGGGTTTTGTTAATATGTGTGTTGTTGTCAGCGGTGCCTTTTACCCACCGTTGATGGGGTTGATACTAGATACGAATTGGACGGGAGAAACTGTGGCTTCCGCCAGAGTTTATGAATTTTCAGCCTACAGCCAAGCGGCCTATGTAATGATTGTGGGCTATATTGTAGGGCTTGTTGCTGCATTGTTAGTCAGAGAAAGCAACTGTCGTCAATATGGATAAGACTGAGGTTGATATTCCGTTCGATTACCCCCATCATCTTATCTAGAAATTCTGATTCGCATCATGATAAGGAGCCAAGATGGAACTGGTTAAACAGTGGTTCAGGCGGTACGCCTCAAATCCTCAAGTGGTTTTGCTTGTCCTTCTGCTTATCGTGGGTTTGCTTGCCATTATTCTCGTTGGAGAAATGGTTGCGCCATTCATCACAGCCTTAGTAATCGCCTATATCCTTGATTCACCTGTTGTGCGATTGAGGTCGTTTGGTATCACGCGTTTCTGGTCTGTCTGTCTCGTTTTCTTCAGCTTCTTGATACTGTTTTTAGCTGTGGTTTTGATGCTTTTGCCAATCTTGTCCCAGCAAGTGACGCAGATGTTTGTTGAGCTACCGAATTCCTTTGCAGTTATTCAAGGCTTGGCTACTCAGCTGCAAGAAGCCTATCCAACTGTTTTCACAGGTACTCAGGTTACCCAGATTATTGATTCCGTCCGTGCTCAAGTCATCGAATGGGGGCAACAGGTTCTGCGGTTCTCTCTTGGCGGTGGTATTTCTGGTTTGATTACCGTTGTGCTTTACTTGGTGTTGGTGCCTTTGATGGTGTTTTTCTTCCTGAAGGATAAAAGAAAAATACTTGATTGGTGCTCTCAGTTTCTACCGGAAAAACGTCATCTGGTTGAAACTATTTGGGGCGATGCCAATGACCGGATCGGTCATTATATGCGTGGCAAAATCTATGAAATTATCATTGTTGGCATAGTAAGCTGGGTTGTGTTCATCATGATCGATATCAAGTTTGCCGTTTTGTTGGCTTTTATGACCGGTTTTTCTGTCCTTATTCCCTATATTGGCGCTGCTTTTGTTGGGTTTCCAGTCGCGCTCGTTGCCTTGTTGCAATGGGGGATCAGTACAGAGACCGCGATGGCTTGTTTTGCTTATGCGGTTATCCAGGCCTTAGATGGAAATCTCTTGGCACCTTTACTGTTCTCTGAAGTCATGAAGCTGCACCCAATTGCGATCATCTTGGCACTCTTGTTCTTTGGCGGCATTTGGGGCATCTGGGGGTTGTTCTTCGCAATTCCGCTAGCGTCGTTGGCGCACGCTATCATTAAAGCCTGGCCGAAGCACAAAGCCGACGAGAGCTGAGTTTCGACCCAGTGAACACAAACCCGCTTCGTACAAGTTTCAAGTTTGTCCATGCTGCCGACTTGCACCTCGATAGTCCACTGAAAAACTTGCGCCTAAAAGAGGCCCAAACAGCCGATGAGATCGCTCGGGCAACAAGGTCTGCGTTCGTTGGATTGATTGATCTTTGCCTAGAGAGGCAAGTGGATTTCCTCTTACTCTCAGGTGATATCTATGACGGCGATTGGAGCTCAATGTCCGTCGGTATTTTTTTCGTTGAGCAGCTGGCCCGTTTGAAAAGCGCCGGAATTTCCGTTTACATTATCCAAGGTAATCATGACGCGGAAAGTAGGATCAGCAAGGATTTCAGGGGCTTGGTTGGTGATCGTGGCCATTTCTTTGATAGCGAAAAGGCGTCTTCTGTTTCTGTTCCTGGCTTAAACGTGACGATCCATGGGCAGTCGTTTGCTCAACCTGCTGTGACAGACAATCTGGCTAAACACTACCCAGCCCCGAAGTCAGGAGCCTACAACATCGGCATGCTGCATACAGCACTAGAGGGTGGCAACCGTCATGCACCCTATGCGCCTTGCACAGTGAGTGAACTGGTTGCAAAAGGTTATGACTATTGGGCGTTGGGTCACGTGCATGATGCTGCTGTTTTACATACGGTACCTCACGTTGTCTTTTCCGGTGTTTTGCAAGGCAGATCGATTAGGGAACAGGGCCCCAAAGGGGCATACCTTTGCACTGTTGAAGATGGTGTGCTGGCAGAACACGAGTTTGTTGAACTGTCAACGGTACGGTGGGTACAGGTTGAGATTTCTGTCCAAACAGACTGGAGTCTGAACCAGACACTTGATGCGTTGAAGCAAGTAATCGAACATGAATTTCAAGCCGCACAGGGTACTCCCATCGCATTAAGAATAGAGTTCAGCCGGAACTTGGAAGTCGATCAAGAAGACTTAGAAGCACAAGTGCAACTGGTTCTTTCTGAAATTTCTCCGACAGGACTTTGGTTGGAAGCAATCAGGTTTGCCAAGCAAATTGAAAGAGCCTCTCTTCCTGATAGCTCTGCCATTCGAGAACTTATTGATGACATGACGCATGATGAAGAAGATTTCATCGCTCAAGCGCTTTCATCTATGCAGGACAAGTTACCAGCTCTCCTCAGAACCAGCGAAGAATTGGCATATGTTGATGATCGTTCCTTGGAGGAGTGGAAGGCGGTCGGAATTGAATATCTTGAACGTCGGATGCATGACCCGGGCAATGTGAAATGAGATTACAATCTCTTGAGCTGCGGACCTTTGGTCATTTCACGAACAAAAGACTAGAGTTTTCTCCGGAGGCGAAACTTCATCTAATCCTGGGCAATAATGAGGCTGGTAAAACAACGCTTCTAAAAGCTTACTACCGGTTTCTGTTTGGCTATCCTCGCCTAACAAGAGAAATTGATGAGGCCTTTCTGGCTGCTCCACAAGACCTTGTTGTCAACGGCGATCTTGTTTTCGACAATGGTGAGCAGCTGTCTCTATCTCGGGAATTAAGAACGCTTAGAGAAGTTGAGAGCGGTGACAAACTGAGCGACGGGACCTTGCCCGAAAAGATTGGTTCCATCGAGCAAGATTTTTACCGACTGGTGTTTGCCATGGATCAAACAGCTCTCCGTATTGGAGGGGAGAATTTGTTGAGAGATACTAAAGGGGGGTTATTTGCTGCCTCTTCAGGCCTGGAAGGAGTTTCCGAACTCATTTCTTCGCTGGAGAAAGAAAGCAAAGAGATTTTTACACCCCGTGGACAGAAGCAAAAATTGAACGCTGCTTTGTCACGGATAAAAGCCCTAAACGATCAGCAAAAGTCGAATACACTGACAGTTGCAAAATGGCAGGCGCTAGAAGAAGGCCTCAGTGAACGTAAGGCTGCCGTTGAGCAGCTAGAAGACCAGAGGAAAACAGTTCTTTCTCGTCTAGCTCAGCTGGCACGCATCAGATCGAACTTAGCCCTGGTTGTTCGTTACAAGCAAACTCAAGCTCAATTGGGGGCGCTTTCTGATCTGCCTGCTTTTTCCGAAGATAGAATTCAGAGAATAAGAAGCTCTTTGCTTTCCATCCAACAACAAACTTTCCAGCTCGACAATTTGAAACGGCGGAAGTCAGAGAAAGAAGCTGAGGTCAAAGGCCTCGATGTGACTTCAGCATTTCTAGAACTTGAGCGGGAGTTTGAGGTTTTTGAAAATGACTACCACCGAATTCTTGCCTTTAGAAACGATCTTCCCAAACGCCGGGCAGAAATTAGAGAAGCAAGAAACAACGTAACTGCGAGGATTGCTGAGGTTGGTTTACAAGGTGACGCAGCCGACGTGTTGGCTAAGCTCCCGAATGACGTGGATGTAAAGCTGTTGAGAGATCTCGCCATCCGAGATAGGCAGATACAAGACCAGCAAGCAGCCTTAGAAGACAAGGTCGTTGAAGAGGAAACTAAGCAAGCGCTGTTGGAAGAAAAGCTATCTAGTGATCCAAAGTCTTTAGATGAGCTAAAGCAGTTGGATGTTTTGTTTGCAAACGTTGGATTGCTGCATGATCAAACACGTCGCCTTAATCAGACGAAAAACGATCTTGAACAAAAGAAGGGATTGTTAGAGCAACGGTTAACGGCGCTTGGCCTTGGTTCCTTGCCTCTTTCAGATGTTCCGGCGTTAGAGATACCTGAGCGATCTCGTGTAGAGTATTTCCAGACTAGATTAGATAAAAGCAGCGCAAAGATAGCGGAACTGCAAACTATTTACGCGGAAGGGGCGAAGAAGCTCACGGCGTTGGAACAAGCCGAAGCAGACCTGCTAAACGGCAGGATTGCGGTCACGAGGGAAGATCTTGAGCAAACCAGGTCTGATCGCGACGAGATTGTCGTCCAAATAGCGAACGACGGTGTAATGCTTGTGCCCGCACTCAAAAATCAGCTGGCCCACCTTGATCGTCAGACAGATGATTTATTGCTTCAATCACTTAACCAAGGAAAACTAGATGCTTTGGCTAAACAGAGGGAAGAATTATCACAGGAACTGACGGCGACGAAGGAAGAGGGGCAAAGCGAACGGAAAATCTTGGACCAAGTTTCGGCAGAATGGCAGGGGTTATGTCAGAAACTTGGTCTGCAGGACAAATCTCCAGCTGATGTGCTCGAATGGCTGGAAGGGTTTAGAAACCTTCTTAGCCGCAAAATTGAGTGGAATGAGGCTCACTCGAAACTAGAGCATGAGTTTTTGAATCTCGACACAGATCTCGAACCCATCGCCAACGTCTTGTCGATTCCACAAAGCGCGGATCCAGGGTGGAGAGATAACCTCTGTCAGAAGGCCAACACTTACAAATCAGAGATTGAGACTGCCCTTCAGCGTCGCACAGAATTACAAAGTCGTTTGGATGCTGTTGATGAGACGTTAACAGTGGATCGCCGAAAGGTTGAGGGCGTTCGCGCGAGCAGGGAGCAAGTATCGAAAGACTGGGCTGAGTTGCGGTCCAACCAACAGGGGTTGGATCAGTTTGAGAAACTGCAACACGCAGCCTTGTTTGTCGACGGGGTAGACCGGTTAAGAGCTTCCATCGAGAAACTGCAAGACATTGAGCGTCGGGTGAACTCAATGGAAAGCGAAGTCGAGCAGTTCATTGTGCAGACAGCGCATTTAGCAGGGCTTTGTAGTTTAGACCCCTGTGCTCCGGGTAAAGAATTTGAGCAGGCAAAGGAACTGATACAACTACGTCGTTTAGCTGTCCGTAAACACGATCTACAGCAAACGGCTCTGCGTGAGTTGTCGATAGTGGATCAGGAAATTGCTCAATTGGTGATGACGAGTGAGCAAGAACAGCATGGTATTGATGTTAGCTTCGACGGTCTTACAAAACCGGAACCTGCTGAAATGGAAGGTTGGTTGGATGAAGCTGGCAAAAGAAATCAGCTTTTGTCGGATGTTAGAGACCTGGAAATACAGATTTTGAACAATGGACAAGGTCTCGCTCTGGATAGTGCAATTGCGGAAGCAACGGTTGAAGATGCGACAAGCCTCGAACTTGAGACCGAAGCGCTGACCTTGCAAAAAGATGAACTCGACGCTGAATGGAAAGCAGCTTTGGAGGCCCTAACGAGAGCTCAAGATGCGCGCAATGAAGAGGCCAAGTCCACGAGAGATGTTGATACCAGGCAAGCGCTGGAGTTTGCCCTGGCCGAAGCGCGACGTGAAGTCCATCGCTATGTAGAAGTGGCGGCTGCCCATGCTTTGCTTAAGGAGTCTCTAAGACAGTTCTACCAAAAAAATCGCACGCCGATATTGCAAGAGGCACAGCAGGCTTTTTCAGTTTTGACCCAGAATCGATACCTTGGGTTAGAAATTGAAGAGGAGGAAACGGATCCTGTCTATTGCGTCACGGCCGACGGACGCAAAATTCCGTTGAATGGTCTAAGCGAAGGCACAGCAGATCAGTTGTATCTGGCACTAAGGTTTGCGAAGGTAAAAGACCACTGTAAAAAGTCAGAAGGATTGCCTTTCATAGGGGATGATTTACTCGTTAACTTTGACGATAAGCGTTCGACCGCGGCATTCGAAGCAATGGCAAATCTCGCTCCGAATTGCCAAATGATCTATCTAACCCACCATCCACATATGGTTGACTTGGCTTATGAGGCAGTTGGAAAAGAGCATGTTCAGGTACTTGATTTAGCCTGATGCTGCCTGACCTTGTCGGCCAACTCACTCATTGATGGATCGTGAATATCCAGGTCCGCGAGATGAGATACCGTATTGTAAAGGTATTCACTTGCTGTGCCTAGATGACCGTGACCCGTCGCAAGTAAATGCAAGCTTTCCTCTTCACTGACGGAATCCAAGTAGCGCGGATGTTCCGGATTGCTGAGGAAAGCGACACCGTGGAACAATTCGCCCTCTGATGTTCTGAGCTCAACCCACCCCGGCGTATAGGATTTCATGGGCATCTCTCTGGACCAGAGAATAAAAAGCTCTTCTTCCAGATTGTCAGGATCGACTTGTAAAGCGATACCCTCACAGCTGCCACCACTTTTAAGAGCCAACATCAACCCTGGCGTTTCAGGCGTGCCACGACCGATAAAGGATTTGAGGCAGAAGGAGCGGTGATACCCCTGTAGACTACAGTAACGACGTTCTACAAAGTTAAATGCAGGATTCCACAGCAGTGAGCCATAGCCAAAGATCCAAACAGGGCCTTTGGTGGGTTGATTGTCTAACATGAAGGAGACCGAGGAGCGCAGCTGGTCTTCCGTTTGACACTCGTCAGAGAGGCCAGCCTTCTTGATCATTTCGCTGACATAACCGGAACGGATTGAATCGCGCGTCAAACTCATTTGAATAAAACTCTATTAGTCCAATGAAGTGCTACCATAAAGGTGCCAAAGAAAAAGGCAACCGGCACTTCGGTGCGGACGCCATGGTTCTAAAAAAGTGATCAACTCTTTTGCCGTTGGTTTCTCTTTGAGGTTCTTGAGGCGTTGGTAGCCTATTTGGATCGCAAGATCTGCGGAAGGGCAAATATCGCGCCGACCTTCCGCGAACATGAGATAGATTTCCGCACTCCAAGGACCGAACCCTTTCAGCGTCGTGATCATTTTTGTGGCCGCGTCGTCGTCTGACTGTTCAAGGAGATCAAAATCGAGTTGCCCAGATACAATGGCGGCGGAAAGCCCTAGTGCATAGTCGACTTTGCGCCAACTTAGGCCGCAGGCTTGTATCTCCTCGCGCGTGAATGTGTTGAGCTGGTGAGCCGTTACTTCGGGTTCCAACAGCTCGACGAGCCGTTTCCACACAGACGCTGCTGCTTTGGTTGAGATCTGCTGGCCAACGATCGCCTGAAGCAAAGTCTCAAATCCTTTTGGTCGAAATCTGGGGGAGGGATCGCCAATGTCCGCGCGTTTGATTGCGAGTTCCGGATCAATGGAACAGAGTTCATTCAAGGCTGAGGATATCGCCGTTTGATCTAAGCTGTGAATGGTTAGGGGCTTTCTTTGAATTACAGTTCAATCGTTAGCCTGCTTTTCACTTGTTTTCTATGAAATTGCTAGTAAGGCTAGCGGAAACATAAATCATCCCAAGAGGAAGCAATGAACGTTCGCATTGATAACGTTGATTTAAAAGAACTCGATAAACAATACGTTCTTCACCCAACCACCGCTTTGGCCGCACATTTGGACAAGGGGCCAACCATTGCACAATCGGCGGTGAACTGTAGCGTGAAAGACACCGATGGCGAAGAAAGATTGGATGCCGTTGGTGGCCTTTGGTGCGTGAATGCAGGCTATGGTCGTAAAGAACTAGCCGACGCGATGGCGGACCAGGCAAAAGAGCTCGGATATTTCCATTCTTTCTCATCCATGTCCAATTCGCCCATGATTCGCTTATCAGAGAGATTGGTGAACTTAGTTGGTGGCAAGATGAGTAAGGTTTTTTACGGAACCTCTGGCTCAGACTGCAATGATTCTTTGATTAAAATCGTCTGGAATTACAACTACTTGCGTGGAAAGCCACAAAAGCAGAAGGTCATCTCCAGAGATTATGCCTACCATGGTGTTTCTATTGCCACTGCTAGTTTGACCGGTATCGGTGCTTTTCATCGTGGCTTCGGTTTGCCATTGCCTTTTGTGGTTCATACTTCCTGTCCGCACTATTATCGCTATGGTGAAGAAGGTGAGAGTGAAGAGGCCTTTTGTGATCGGATGATCAGAGATCTAGAAGAGCTTATCGAACGAGAAAGTGCTGATTCTATTGGTGCCATGATCGCGGAACCCATCATGGGCGCTGGTGGTGTTATTGTGCCACCCAAAGGCTATTTCGAAAAAGTTCAAAAAGTTCTTCAAGAGAACGACATCCTGCTGATCGCCGACGAAGTGATTTGTGGGTTTGGGCGTCTAGGGACTTGGTTCGGGCATCACTATTTCGGGTTCGAGCCGGATATGATTGCATCTGCTAAGGGGATCACTTCTGGTTACTTCCCCATGTCCGCTGCTTTTATCAGTGAAGATATTTGGCAAACGCTCCTGAGTGGTTCGGAAGAATTGGGTATCTTTGCCCATGGTTACACCTATTCGGGACATCCGGTGGGCGCAGCGACTGCTTTAGCCAATCTGGACATTCTTGAACGTGAAAGTTTGGTCGAGAATGCAGCAAAAGTCGGGGCCTACATGCATCAAGGCCTCCAGGAGCGCATATTAACCCATCCCCATGTCGGAGAGATCAGGGGACATGGCCTCATCGCGGCTGTTCAACTCGTTGAATCCAAAGAGCCTAAGAAGTTCTATGAAGCGGCTGACAAACCGGCTGCACCAGTTGCTGCTGCTGCTATGAACCACGGCTTGATTATTCGACCATTGCCGACTGGTGATTCCCTGGCGATTTCACCACCACTCGTGATTACCGAGAAGGAAGTTGATTTCTTGTTGGATAGTTTACTCAAAGCACTCGACGACGTTTATTGATCTCTAAGATCTAGCGTCATTGGTAGGGCGTGATTTGGACGAACAGCCGGTGTCTCTGCAACCAGAGTCATCGGCGCGTCCTCGCTGTCGAACAAATCCTTCGCAACATCGTAAGAGAAGGACACGACGGTCTTTAGATCCCAAAGATCGATGAGGCTGAAATCAAAGACATTTGTGGGAGCAAAGGTTTCGGTGCTGTGATGTTGGAATCGGACACCCGCACACGTGAAGTTGCCACCAGGTCCGTTGAATTTGCTCAGCGGCAAGCGTTCGCCATTACAAAGTATCGCGTATCGTTGCTCATCCAGTCCGATCGCTGTTATCGATAACCGATCAACGCCTTCGGGATAAAGCGGTTCAAAGGCGTGGTTCAGTTCCAACGCAGCGCCATCATAATCTATGCGCCCCAACAAGGGGTATCTTTCGATCCATAGCTCACTAAACCATCCGGCATCAAGAATGATACCATGATCTTTGAGGTCATTGATCAAACAGGTGAAATCAGCCCAGATAACAGACGGCAGGCAATAACGGTCATGATAGAGACCGCCCCAGCGCTTAAATCTTCCAGTCAATGGTGCGTTGATACAGCGTGCTACCATAGCTCTCAATAAGAGGTCGAAGAGGATCGCTGTGCTGGTGTTGGAGACGCCATTCAGGCCTGTGAGTGTCACTTCTGCTTGTTGACGCTCCGGTGATGCAGCTGGCCATAACCTGGAAACATCTGCGATGAGCGCGGAGTTTTCTTCTGAATCGGGCCCCAAGATCCGACGGAGTTGTTTGTCCATCCGTCGAAGAAGTTGTCCCTCTTTGACCTGCTCAGTCCCTTCCAATGGTTCAAGGTTACCTAATGCAAGTTCGAGTTCATAAAGGCGGGGTTCGCCGAGGGTTTCGGGCAACGCCCCGTGGGCCAGCCCTGGATTGGTCAAGGGAACAGCACCGAACAAACGCGATAGACTCGGATAGTTCTGCCAATAAAGTAACAAACCGCGCAACAGATCAGGTCTATCGTAGAAAGGACTGTCTTCAGCATTGGCACCGCTTAGTGTCACTCTGCGGCCATTGAGAAATGACCGACGTAGCTTTGGAATGCGCGGCAAGCCATCGACAAATCCCCGGGTTTCCGCGATGGCGGAGAGGTCCTCAGAGAACTTACGCATTTCTTTCCAACTTGGTTGCGCACCGGTTTCGAAGAATACTTCCATGGTGGAGGCGGAAAGGGTTAGTTTCCTGAAGCCATCACTAGATAAAGGAAGGGCACCAGAAAGCCGAACAGGTTGGTCCGTTGCTGATGTAACAGTTGCCAACGCGCGTAGAAGTGCTTTGTAAGCCCGTGAGTTGAGACCCGACGGCAACGAAACCAAGAGGTAGCCGATTCCTGGTTCAACAGTGATGTTTAACCCATCTTCCGGAAAATCATCAGGAAGGGCCTGTGTAACCCGGAGTGCAGCGAGTTGATCGTCTGGCCGTAAATAGAGTTTGGTATGGGCGAGGTGTTCTGAAAGATCTTGCCAGCTCTCCGCATTCTTGCGTTTGTCACGCCATCTCAAAAGGAGTGAGAATGCAGACGGTATCTTTGCTTTCTCCTGTAAACGATCGATTAGGGACTGTTTGTCGTCGCGACTGTCTTCACCACTTGGGTCTAGCAAGGCCTCGGTGGACAATTCCTGAAGTACGTCGTCAAACCCAGCAACAACCGCATCTTCTTCCAAGCCAAGTTCTTTGGTCAAACGCAAGAAAAGGACTTCTGCATCTTGAATGGTTGGATGGCGGGTGTGATCTTGATCCAGCCAAGGATCAGGCGCATCCCAAAGAGCTTCCTTTTTGCCTCGTTCATGCCAAACCAACGACCAAGTGCCGCTTTCTGCGCCATGGTTCTGGGATTGTTCACTTGGCTCAAAATGGAGGAAACCATGAGGAGCGACTTGCTCTTTTAGAGTTTGAACCAGTTTCAAAGACGGCAAAACAATGTCTGTTTCATTGTCTTCGTCGGCAGATGCTGCTGCGTTCGGTGCATGGCTGAAACAGAGACTTGTCGCAGTGTAAAGTTTGTGACCTGCTGCAACAATGACATGGTCAATGTCTTGTGCGGCCTTTGCAATCTCAGACCAGTTGTCTTTAGCATCTGTCGAAGATTTCTCTGGCGTCCAGGCGACGAGTTCAGCGTCCAATTTATGGTTAAACTTAACGCTCGCTCGTTCACTGCTGCCGGACAAAGGAGCAGCAAGATCGGGCGTGGGTGAGTTGGTTAGTGCCAAATAGTTATTGTCAATCACACTGCCATTTGTCGGGTCTAGCCCTATCCATCCAGCACCTGGGAAAAAAGCCTCGGTCCAAGCGTGTAACGTCGGTTTGCCGTTTCGACCTTTGCCTAGTTGCTTGGGAAGCCTGTAACCGACCGTAAGGCGTGCCCCGAGACCAAGATGGCGTAAGACTTCTGTCAGCAACCAAGCTTGGTCTCTCACCGTTCCCTTTTTCCGCTTGAGGGTCGAGGATGGGGATTGTACTTGCCCACCAGTCTCTTTGTCTAACTGAACGTCTTCTCGGATCTTGGATAGAATGAAGGCGATCGCTTCATTGGTTGCCATACTTTCCCTTGGAAGGGAGAGCATCCAGTCTCTAAAGGCGCCGTCCATCGGACCAGCTTTGCCGAAAGAGGTTAGTTGGCGTTGCAGCTCTCCTTCGTATCGAAAAGGAAAGGTCTCCGCTTCAGGGAGTAGATCGTCAAATGGATCAAGAGCATCTTCTATCTCAACCGCTAATCGCGTTGTGACCGAGAATGTCTTTGTGGCTTCCGGGACAGTGACCAGCGCCAAGTAATTGCCAAAGGGATCCTGTTGCCACGATACCTTGGAAGAGGCTGGCTCAATAGATAGCTTAAATGATGCCACCTTGCTTCGACAATGCGGTGTTGGTCTTAATCTGATGGATTGAGGACCGAGGCGCACTGGCTTGTCGTAGGTGTAAGAGCTGTGGTGGTTGATAACCACCCGCTTGGTCACTTTTTGCTGTCCCTCAACTTGTTCCCAGAGCTATTTCGTTTTTCGAGTCTTATGCTACAGACAGTGGCTTTATTCCAGAAGATTTAGTGGCACCAACCAGATTAGTTTGCTTACGTGCCTTCATCGCCATACAAGGCGAGGGTCGCGCTTCGGCTAAGCCCCTATTTCAGGATCCCAAATCTTGCCACTCAAACATCTTTTTCTTGTCCTCCTGGTGTGCCTAACTTGGGCGTTCAATTTTCTGGCAGGCAAATATGGCGCCGATTATTTTGGGCCATTCTTGGGAACCGCACTAAGATTTGGATTTGTTTTCCTCTTTCTGTTTCCTTTTGTCGTGAAGGTGAAACGCGAAGAGATCGTTCCTTTTATGACCGTTGGCTTTGTCATGGGGATACTGCATTTTGGATTGGTTTTCGCAGGGTTCTATTTGGCTGGTGACGTGTCCTCTCTTGCGATTCTAGCGCAATTGCACATACCTTTTGTTGTCTTGTTGGGCGTACTGTTTCTAGGCGAGAGGATAGGCATTTGGCAGTCTAGTGGGATAGCGATTGCATTCTTAGGGGTTGCGATCATCAGTTTTGATCCAAAAGTGATAGAGCACCCCTGGTCAGCTATCATTTTGGCAGTCGCGGCTCTCATGCTGTCTGTTAGTCATGTGCTAATGCGGCGGTTACCGAATGCGAACCCATTTGCTTTGCAGGCCTGGATCGCTGGGATTGCTGTTCTCGGACATTCAACGCTTTCACTCATTTTCGAGGTAGGCCAGATGGCTACCTTTTCCGCTGCTGAGCTCATGGAATGGGGCTCGGTTCTCTATGCCGCCATCGGGGGAACAATCATTGGGCATGGCTTGGCGTTGTTTCTCATCCAACGCTATCCGGTTAGCACCGTAAACCCGTACTTCCTTCTGACACCTATTTTTGCAATCGCTATGGGTGTGTTTATTTGGGGCGATGAGCCTGGGACAGAGCTATGGATTGGCGGCGCATTGACTTTGTTGGGGGTGGCTGTAATCACTTTCCGACAGAAGAAGAAAGCTCTGGTCACCGATCAGGCTCCGGGCTGAAACGGTTTTAGTTTGCCGCTGCTTCTCGGGTTGCCTCACATTTTTTCCATTTGCCTAGGTCGAAGTGCAAATGGTCATGGTGATCTTTGTTGCTATACGGCGTCAACACCAGCTTGAAAATATCACAGGCGTCATGTGTGATCGCTTTCAGGAATGATGAATGGTCTTGCCATTCCCCGTCCCAATCTTTGTCAATGGAAACAACCCTGCCATCCTTCAACGTCACTCTGCCAATGTCGATTGCGTTGCCATAGCCATGTTCGCTGACTTTGCCTTTGGACCTGAAACGGCAGGAATAGCCGGAATATTGATGCAGCGTTGAAACCGGGCTTTTTAGGATGGCGTTTGCTCTTCGTTGTACGGAGTTCTCAACCCAATTGGCAAACTTGATGGCTGTGTTGCAGTTCACAATCACGGGCGATTTGATTTTGACCGCCCCAATTCTGGTGATGCGAACGCCTTGGTCGAGGTTACAGCCTTGCTCATTCCTAATCGGGTTAACGATTGAGTAGTTCACACGATAGCGGGCAAGTTCTCTTTGACAGTGGGCCGGGTCGATCAGGGCAGGTGGCTTAGTCAGAATTTTGGGTTTGGTGCTCAGAGACGCCACTTGCCGTGTTTGTTTCTTTTTAGGCTTCGACTGGCTGATTTTTGGTTTGGGTTTAGCGTCCGAGTTTCGATAAATCTCACTCGCCCTTGTGCCGGTCGAGGCCTTCTGAGTTTGTTTCAATACAGCGGTTTTGAAGGAACTTGGTTTTACGCGCGGCAGTAATACGATTTTTTCACCGAGTTTCAAAAATTTAGGAACCGCTACGAACTTTTTCGTAACAACTCGACGGCCCGGTTTCGGTTTGGGTACAGATACTTGGCGACGTTCGGTCTTGTCCGTCGGTTCTTGCTGAATCACCTTTTTTTCAGAACCAGGTTTTGGAGTCGGTATAGGTGGTGTTTCGGCGCTTGCAGTCATCGGTAGAAGCAACCCAAGGCTGACAACAAAAGTGGCGGTTATCCGGGAGGAAAAGGACATTGCAGAGTTCAGCCGGTTGTTCCTATTGTGACTCGAAGAACGATAGTTAATCGTTTGTTTCGCTTAGTCTTTATAGCGCCCAATCATGGCAAGACGAAGATAGAAAATGGTCCAAATGATCTTTGTGCCAGCTTTTATGACCCCTTTTAGAGTCCCTGAAATTTTTGAGACTCCAATACGTTGGCGATAGGAGACTGGGACATCGAGAGTCTGTAGTTTGTAGGCGGCAGCCTTGGCTTGCATTTCAACAGTCCAACCGAAGTTCGGATCTTTCATTTCAAGGACATCCAGATACTGTCGCCGGATCGCCCTGAATGGACCGAGGTCTGTGTACCGATAGCCCCAAAACAACCTAATCAAAAGGCAAGCTAGGCCATTACCCCAAACTTGAACAAAGGTGAGGGCGCCAGGTTCTGCGTTTCCGAGAACTCTAGAGCCAACCACGAGGGCGATGTTTTGATCAATTATTGGATCAAGGAGCAGCGGCATTTCTTCTGGATGGTCGCTATAGTCTGCGTCCAAGAATACAGTGATATCCTCCTTACCCGTGGCGGCTAATCCGGTCAAACAAGCCTGACCATATCCTCGTTTTGGTTCCTTCAGCGCAAGGGTCGCCAATTCCTGCGCAACCGAGAATGTGTCATCGTTGGATCCATTGTCTACCACGATCACCTGATCCACGAATGTCGGCATGTCTGACAGCACGTGGGGTAAGGAACTTTCTTCATTCAGGGCGGGAATGATAACGGCGATTTTATGGTTTCTGTACAGTGGACAAGTCTTTTAAGTTTGGGTGGCGTTGTTCGATTACAAAAAGGATTAACACCGGAATGAACTGTAGCCAAACCAAGTAGGTGTCGTAAACAGCCTCTCGTCCCCAAAAAACGAAATAGTAACGAAGATAATAGAGCGAAAGTGTCGCCGTTAATATCAGAAATGAGGGCCTCGGGCAGAACACGACAAAAACCAGCATCCAAGGATAATACCAAGGGAAAACGGTTGGGCTTAGAAGGAAAAGCACTGTTGAGACCAACAACATCGATGAAAGCTGTGACGCCCGATCTGTTGTAGTGGTTAAGAAGCGATACAGGATGAACAGTCCTAAGATCGAAACTATGACTATTCGCGCCAGCGTATGTGCTGACCGCCATGACTGAATAGGGTCTTCATTCCAGAACTTTGTCATGGACCAGCTAAATTTATGAACGATAGTGTAAATTCCATCATTCATTTGCCACAGGTGAGAGTAGGTCTCTAAGCCGTTGCCAACCGTTTCAGCTTGGAACAATAGTAGAGGGCTAACCAGCAATGCTGTCCCGACAGTAAAGGCAATGGTTAGTGAGAAGAACAGTGCCTTGCGGTTCCAAAACTCTTTGAGAAAGAAGGGAAGCAAGATGATAGGCCATAGCTTGATGCCGACTGCTGCCAAGAGTGGAAGGCAGGCTGGGATAGCGCGTCCGCTTAGTAACAAGTACAGGGCCAAAAACAGGAATGACGTTAGAACTGCATCGACGTGTAGTCCGTTTGAAAACTGTAATATGACCATTGGATTCCACCAATAGATTAAGCCCCATAGTGTTAATTTGCCCATTCTCCGGATTGCTAGGATAAGAAAAACAAATCCGAGGCATTCGGTGAGAATGAGCAGCCCGCGCCAGGCTTCAAAACTCCACGGCGATACCCAATAACTGAAAGCAAACCACAATTGCGCAACTGGCGGATAAACGGTTGTCAAATCTGGATAGTTGATCTGTTGAAGTGTGTTGGCTCCGGATTTTGCCAATGAGGCGACACTCTCAGGCAAATCCGTGAAGTTGGCTTCGTCTAAAAATGTTAACGGAGGATAGACGAAGGGATTGGATCCGTTCGCCAATAAAGCGCCATCCCAAAGGTAGCGAAAGGTATCATCTTCCAGAATGGGTTCTGAACCTACGAAAGCCAAACGGAATGCGAGCCCTAATAGAAAAAGGCCAAGAAGTGGTTTGATTCTCGGTTTCGGTATTTTTGAGTGCCTGGTGAGGGCAAATATCGAAACGAAATAGAGAAGGCAGGAAACCGAAAAAAACACAAAGAACAGTGCTAGTGGTCTTCCGTTCCCCTGCCAGTTATGTGGGATATCATGGCTTATTTGGGCGATCAAAAAGAAAGCCACCAGCATGAGCGCCCCCGATAAGAAAAGAGGGCGTGGAGAAAACTCTCGATTTCGACTGTTAAAGTGTAGAAGTTCAGACCTGATCTGACAGTTTCCGGATTTTGATGCGGTGTCTGTCGGATCAAATTCAGTTTATGAACTTGGCCTTCCAGATTTCTTTGCCCTCTATCATTGTCTCAAATGGCGTTCTTCCGC
>CAJQQZ010000128.1 GCA_905480575.1 uncultured Alphaproteobacteria bacterium
GAACTTTCAAATAGATGTCCACGGTGTATATCCTCAAACCCTCCCGACAAAACGAAAGGGATAAAGTGGACGACTTTTACGCCGCCCGCGACAACACAATGCCGCCGCTACCGTGGACTAATTTTGCACCGCCGCACACAATATGGAAACAATTAAAGGCAACATGCTCTAACTTTCACAAAAAGAAACTTCTGATTTCCCGGGTTTTTTGCAAGAACATATCCAGATTTCCGGAACATTTGGCTCTCTCAACGCTAGCTCCAGATAGGCCGGATGACTTTCTGGGAAGTGGCTTTTTCAAATTCCGAATTCACATGAGCTGGGTTCTTGTTGCCCCGGTGGCTGCTCGTATCGAAACTAGCGACCTCTGTCGATTGCCCGTGATTGCATCCTCGTTTTAACAGTGCGAGGATGGGTGTCACTTTGCTCAACCGTTTCATTTGTTTCTGCAGACAGGAGTGCTTCGCGCCTTTGTTGTTGCAGTCGGGCAATCGCAATCTCTGCAATATCTTCCATATCAGGCCGAACGATTGGAAGGGCTTCAGTGAAGAAGCCTTTGAAGATCGGCCCTGCTACTTGGCCACCTGTACCGCCACGCCCAAGTGATATGGGCTGGTCATAGCCGACAAAGGCCCCCACAACCAAATCATCGCTGAAGCCAACGAACCAAGCGTCTCGGTTGTCACTCGTCGTCCCGGTTTTTCCATAGAAGGGAATAGGGAAGTCTGGCTTCACTCTTCGCCCTGTACCTGCGTCCATGACTGATTTCAGCATGATACGTATGTCCGCAATCGATTCTGGCGTAAACTCAGGAACATTGCGCTTAGCGAGCGCATTTTTTCTTTTGTGGATTACCGAGCTTTCGAGGCATGTTTCACAGTCAAGAGAGCCGGAATCAAGAACCAAGTTTTGCTCATGATCGAACACGCGCTTGATTGTGGTTGGAGCAACGATTTTACCACCGTTGGCGAAAACCGCATAGGCACTGACCATATCCAGCAAAGTGACTTCACCAGCACCTAAAGCAATTGTCAGGTTGTTCGGAAGCTTGTTTCCGATCCCGAGAACGCTTGCATAATCTTGAAGCCGTTCAACACCGACTTTCATGGCCGTTTTAACAGAAGGAACGTTTCTGGAAGCCCGCAGGGCGTTGAGATAGGTCATGCGCCCTCTGAAGCCACCGTCATAGTTCCTAGGGGCCCATTTGCCCAATCTTAGCGGACTGTCGACGACAATAGTTTGAGCGGTGTCGCCTTGGTTAAGAGCTGCAAAGTAAACAATAGGCTTAAAGGTCGACCCTGGCTGACGATAGGCAATAGAAGCTCGGTTAAATTGGCTTGCCTGGAAATCATAGCCGCCAGAAATAGCCAATACGTGGCCGGTTTTTGGATCCATCACGACGATAGCGCCCTCGATCACCGGCTTTTGTGCGATGCGATAGGCGTACCCACTGGTGTCAATTTTGGGATCAGAGATAGGGCGGACAAAAACGACGTTGCCGGGGCGTAATCCTCTTTTGGTACCCTTAGGGGCAGTAGGGGCCAAACGTCTTGTCCAGCCCAAAAGTCGGTTCGGGATTATGCCGCGTTCCATCGATTGGAAACTAAGTTCGGCGCCTTTGCCGCTGACGGAAACAACCAAAGCTGCTTTAGTTCCTGGCAGGGCATTCTCATATTCGCGTAGCAGGAAGTCGCTGCGCCAGGTACTGTTTTTACCAATGTCGATGTGATCAATAGGGCCCTGCCAGCCTTCACGGGCGTCGAAGGACTCTAGTCCAATACGCAGGTGTTTTTCAGCCAGTTTTTGTAGTTTCGGATTGATCGCAATCTCGACTTTAAAGCCACTGTCATAGGTTCGGTCTGAGCCAAAATGGTCGATCATATCGCGACGCACCTGATCCAAATAGAACGAATCAATGATGGTGTCGTCCACACTCTTGTGAATGGCTGGGATTGGTTCGGGTTTCTTGAACTTCAGCTGTAGTGATTGCACGGCATTGATCTGCCCGTTCTCAACCATTTGCCCCATGATCCACTCGCGGCGGGCTTTTGCTCTGTTTGCGTGTTTGTCAGAACTGTAAGTAACTGGCGCTTTGGGAAGGGAAGCCAAATAGATGGCTTCGTGCAGCTCAAGTTCTTGCACGGTTTTATCGAAGTAGGTTTTTGCGGCTTGCCCAATTCCATAGGCGCCACGACCGAAGTAAAGCTGGTTTAAATAGAGCTCCAAAATACGCTCTTTATCGAGCTGGCGGTCAATCCTTACAGCCAGGATAGCTTCACGTAGTTTCCGGGTCACGCTACGCTCTGAACCAGTGAACAGCATCTTCGCAAGCTGTTGAGTGATCGTCGAAGCACCAAGAAGGCGTTTATTTCTGGTGAGATTGATCAGGTTTTGGACCATAGCCCGTGAGAAAGCAGTAGTGTCTACGCCGCCGTGCTCAAAAAAGCGCTTGTCTTCGGTGGAAGTGAAAGCGTCAATCACGAATTGTGGAAGATCGTTATACCCAATAGGAACACGGCGTTGCCGGTAAAACCGAACGACCTCTTTTTGATCTTGGTCATAAACACGAGTGACAGTAGGAGGTGTGTAGTTATCCAGCACCTCTACATCTGGCAAATCGTGAACGACACCATAGAAAAAACTAAATGCAATTAGAGTTAGTTTCACTGTTTTACGTTTCCTCAATCCTCCGCCGGACAATAGAGTTTGATTCGAGTAAGATAAACGTCTATTTGGATTCGCTCACTAAAAGGTTAAGCCTATTTTAGGTGGCGAAATTGGCAGGCGACGTTTTGAACAATCAAGAAGCATGGCCTATGGAATATCTAATAAAGCAGAGGCATCAAGTTTAAGGTTCCAATAGTTGTTCACGAACCAAGTGTGGTTGAACTTTCCCCATAGCGTTTCGCGGCAGCTGATCTGTGAAGATAATCTTTTTCGGATGTTTAAATCGAGCGAGATTTTCACGGAACAAGTCCAAAAACTCTTGATCGTCAGTACTCTCGTTTGGATGTAGGACGATGAGAGCGATCGGCACTTCACCCCAGCGATCATCTGGCATGCCAACGACCACTGTTTCTTTGACTTTGCCAGAAAGCGCGATGACGCCTTCTATTTCAGCGGGTGAAATGTTTTCTCCGCCCGAAATAATCAAGTTCTTCTTACGGTCCTTGAAGTAGAGATAACCTTCAGCGTCCCAAGACCCAAGGTCACCAGTTTTGAACCAACCATCAACGATAGATTTCGTGGTTTCCTCCGTGTTACCCCAATAGTAGGACAAAGTAGACGGACCCGCGACTTCAATTTCACCCATAACATCAGGAGACGTGATGATCTCGTTTTTATCATTAGTTAGGCGGATTTGATTGTGTAGGGCTGTTTTGCCGGTTGAAGCAGGGTGGGTTTTGCCTTCACCGATAGCTTGATAAGCCGCGATCGGGCATGTTTCCGTACTGCCGTAAACCTGAATGACAGAGCAGTTTTTGTCTTCGAAAGATTTGATTAGGCCCACAGGGACGATCATAGACCCCGTGCCTAAGGCGCGCAGATGAAAGAAATCGGCAGTCTGCCATTCATCGGTTGCCATAACGGCTTCCATGGTGGCTGGCACTAACACCCCCAACGCCATGTTCGGGTTAAGGAGAGATCGGATTGCGGCCTTTGGATCAAATCGTTCATGAAGTTCGATGGTGGCCCCTAGATAAAGCCCTGGCGTTAGCTGGATGTTCAGCCCGCCAACGTGAAAGAGCGGTAGGGCGACGAGGATTAAGTCATCGCTTGTCATGCCATGCATGTGGCGAGAGTTGAGAGCATTGTAGAGGAGGGCTTCTTGAGTGAGAACCGCACCTTTGGGCTTCCCCGTTGTGCCGGAGGTGTAAACAATCAAGATTGGGTCTTGCTGTTTACCACCTCCAACCAAGCATTCATTGGTGCATCTGGCTAGCTTTTCGATAGGAAGAGCCTTGCAGCCATCAGAGCTCAGGGCGACTTCTAGAAACTCGTTGCTACTATAGTGCTTGTCAAAAAATAGGAGGCTTGCACCAGCGTCCCCAACGATGCCGCTGAGCTCTTTTGGTGTGAGCCGCCAGTTCAAAGGAACCAAGATGGCCCCCAGTCGCGCACAGGCAAAAAGCAAGGATAGCATTTCGGGTCGATTGAGACCCAAATAGGTTACTCTGTCGCCATGGGAAATACCTTGGTCAACCAAGTAACCGGCCGCTGTCGCGATGTTTCCCGCGAAGGATTTGTAAGAAAGATCCTGTCCTTCAAATTTAATCGCAGTTTTATCTGGCGTGAAGGCAGCGTGGCAAGATATCCAACTGTCAATGGACTGCATTAGTCGTCTTTCTCTCCGGCCTCATAGAGGGCACCATGACCGATGCGATCCATGCATAGTTCGGATGTCCAGGGAAGCATGAGTGCACCACAGCGGCTGTCTCTGTACATGCGCTCTAAGGGAAGGGATTTTAACATCGATTGGCCACCACAAGTGCGAATAGCAAGACGGCAAATGTCGTTGGCGTTTTCCATGACTGTGTACTGAGCAGCATAAGCGCGCAACAACTGCTCTTTGCTGGGTTTGTAACAAGCTTCGGAAATCACTTGGAACCAAAGCGCTTTGGTCTGCTCTAGTTTGATTAGCATCTCAGCGACAGCTATTTGCTTGGTTGGATACATACGACGTTTAACGGGAGGTGTGCCGGGGTACTCACCTCTCAAGTATTTCACCGTGAAATCATAAGCCCCTTGGCAAATACCCATATAAGTCGGGGCCAATGTTAGGAACATA
Source organism: uncultured Alphaproteobacteria bacterium (assembly GCA_905480575.1). Lineage (GTDB taxonomy): Bacteria > Pseudomonadota > Alphaproteobacteria > UBA7985 > CAJQQZ01 > CAJQQZ01. The sequence goes on from CAJQQZ010000128.1 coordinate 4,790, forward strand.
TGGGGCCAACCAACGGCCATTTCAAAGTACGAGCCTTGGGGCATCAGCTCATTAACGGGGTCGACGATGACGTTGTCGAATAGCAGGGTTCTGGAGACAGTACCACGCATGCCGAGAGGGTCCCAATCGCCGACAACAGACACGCCTGCAGCGTCGGCAGGGACTGCTAAATAAAGAGTGTTGCGCCGGCTTGGCTCGCCATCCGTCACATCGGTACAAAGAACACCATAGTAATTGGCGTTTCCTGCAAGCGACGCGAAGATCTTCTTCCCATTCAAAAGCCAACCCTTATCGGTTCGCTTTACTAACGTGCCCCAGGCCACGGCACCGGCTGCGGCGGCACCGCCTTCTGAGAAGGATTGAGAATAGACAGCACCGTCCTCAAGGATCCGCTTGCGGTGAACAGTGCTGCGTTTGTCCTGGGCCTCTTTTGCTTGTGGTGACATCTCTAAAGTATCCAGAAGAGATCCTGTCCAAAGAGTTGAACTGACGTGCATATTCCAAGTTAGCGCCGTGGCCCCACAATAACGGCCCATTTCGGCAGCTGCCAAGCAATAGGCGCGGTAGTCGGCTCCTAATCCACCAGATTCTTTTGGAATACAGATGCCAAGGAGGCCATTTGTGGCCATGTCGCGGTAATTTTCCGTGGGAAATACGGCGTCCCGGTCCCATTTCTCAGCCCTGGGAGCGAGTGTCGATTGGCCGAAATCACGTACTTTTGCACAAAGCTCGCTTTCCAAATTGCTTAGTCGGAAAGCCTTAGGATCGAACATGGGATTGTCAGTCATGGCTTAAAGTGCCTCCAGAAAATCGTTGAGAGCTTTGTTGAATGCTGTGGGTTGTTCGAGGTTAGAGAGATGACCTGCGCCGGGTAACATCGTGTATTTCGCAGCTGGAATTTTGGTTGCCATCTTCTCCATCATCGGAGCCGGCGCGTTGGTGTCTTTTTCGCCTGCCAAAACCAACGTTGGAACATCAATGTTGGCTAAATCATAGCGCATGTCGAAATTGACGATAGCATGCATAGAGGCCCGGTAAGTGTCAGATGGGCAGCTTGCCATGGAAGCGATTGCCACTTCAATGCCTTTAGGATCAGGGTTGTCAGCGACGAGTGTCGGCACTATTCCTGGGGCCAAGTCGGCGAGTGTTTTGCCTTCGTCGAGCGGTTTCAATCGGGCCGCTAAAAACTTCTTTTGAAAATCACCGTCTGGGTTTCCAAATGCTGGGCTGGTGCCCGATAAAATCAATGATATCAAACGATTGGGATGTTTCTTAGCAAAGGATTGCGCAATCATGCCTCCGAAAGAATGGCCGAGGAGGTGGCAGCGTTCATACCCCAATTCGCTAAGATCAACAGCCAATTGATCAGCCAAGCTGTTAATCGTGAAGGGAGAAATCAGTTCTCTGCCACCATATCCAGGAGCATCCCATCCCACGACGTCGTAAACTTCAGAGAAGAACGCCTTTTGGAACTCCCAAACAGAGCCGTTGCCACCAACACCGTGGAGGAAAACAAGTGCTTCCTTTACCATCAAACCAAACTGCCTTTTTCAACCACGGCAACCCCGTCCAGTTTGATTGTGCAACCCTTCATGGGCAAGTCGAAATGGCCCTGAGTAAAACGGCCCACGAACTCGTTGGCACCCGTTGAGAAAAGAAAGTTCCCTGCAGAAGCTCTGATTTCAGTGCCGTTTGTTTGGTTTTGATCGTAGAACGTTAGAGCTTCAAAGCGTGCTTGTTCGTTGAGGCCCCAGCCGACATGAGAGACTGCGTAAGCGTTTTTGTCATTCCAGGCTGCATAGTAGCGTTTCATCAGCTCCGCGTCAGTGCCTTTGCCTGAGATCTTGGTGACGAAATCGTTTTCGATCATCATCTCGACTGGAGAATCAAGATAGCGCTTAAAAGTTAAGTTGGCATCTCCCGCATCCATAACAAGACGTCCGTTGACGCAATTTTGTTTTGGAAAGCCCACGACAACACCAGCTGGCCAGTGTGTGACAGTCCCAGGACGATCGGTGAACCCCCATACACCGGCGCAAGGCATGTCAGTTATGTCAACGACTAGATCTGTGCCTGCCTCAGACTGAACTGTCATGGTTTTGGCGACTTTGAGCTTAGCGATTGCTTCTTTTGCTTTTTCTTTCAGCTCAGGTGTAGGGACAGTTCTTTCGAGTGCATCTGGATGCTCGTTAGAAACCATTATGACACGCGGGCCTGATTTTAGAATTTTCGGCAATTCAGGTGCATGGAGCATTCCTTCTACTGTGCAATCGATGACCAGCGAAGAGGCTGCACAAGCCGCCATTATGGCTGGATTGCCTTCCAGGGCTTGGCAGGCACCAGTAGAACGAACCGGAACAGGGGCTGTTTGTGCCGGCGTAGGGATCTGCAGATGGATTGGCTTAAGCCCTAGTTCCTGGAGAGCTAGTTCCGTCAAATGGACATTTAAAAGACGAGATTGTGTTTCAGACAGAATGACCACTGTTTCTTCGGCTTTAACGGATGAAAGCATGAAAGTTTTCTTAAAGGCTTCAATCCATCGCCTTTCAATACGGTCAACGAACACAAAAAATTCCCCAAATGTTACATATCAAAGCAGATTAGCAGAGCCGAAACTTGTTTCAATTATTAAGTGGTGGTGCTTATGGTGATTGGAAAAGGCTCATTTGTTGCTAATGTTGCTAATGTTGCAAGTGGTACTACTTGACTTGCAGGTTCGCTAGGAGAATTTCATGAGTAACAAATCAGGCGCGCTATCCCCCCAGGCCGTTGCAATCGTGGTTTCAGGCTGTGTGATTGTCCTGGTGTCGTTTGGCATGCGCAGCTCTTATGGCGTTTTCTTGCCTGACATGTCTGAATCTATGGGCTGGGGCAGGGAAGTTTTGGCCTTGTCCTTGGCTATTCAAAATTTGATGTGGGGTGTTGCTCAACCTTTCGCTGGTGCCCTCGCGGAGAGATATGGCGCTGGTAAAGTTCTCGTCGCTTCAGCTCTATTATATTGTGCCGGACTCTATTTGAGTGCTCAAGGCTACTCGGAACTTGTCACGCACATGAGTGCTGGTTTTTTCGTTGGAATTGCTACGGCAGGCACTGGGTTTGGTGTCATACTCTCAATGGTCGGGAGAGCTGTTCCGGCGGGCAAAAGAAGTTTCTGGCTTGGTGTGGTAACCGCGGCGGGATCAGGTGGCCAGCTCTTCGTCGTACCCATAGCAGCGGAGATGTTGAACTACTTTGATTGGTCTAGCACTCTGACAATTTTCGCTTTTTTGGTGCTGATCATTATCCCAGCGGCATGGTTTCTGCGGGGCAGTGTTGAGGAAAGCGGTGATGACGTTCAAAGCTCGACATTTGGCCGGACAATGAAAGAAGCCAGTCGTCATTCAGGATTCCTTCTACTGACATCAGGTTTTTTTGTTTGTGGCTTCCACGTCGCATTTATAGGGGTTCATTTTCCAGCCTACGTCAAAGACTTGGGCTTCTCTGTGCAATTGGGGGCAATTGCACTGTCAGTTGTCGGAGGAGCAAACATCATAGGCTCTCTTCTTTCCGGATACCTCGGCGGTATCTATAGCAAAAAATATTTGCTTTCTTTCCTTTATCTGTCCCGTGCAGCCACCTTTACTATTTTCCTCGTTACGCCGCCTTCGGTCACGTCGATTATGATTTTTTCAGTTGTGATTGGGCTGCTCTGGTTGTCGACAGTACCCTTAACCTCAGGCTTAGTTGCTCAAATTTTTGGCCCTCGATACATGGGGACCTTGTTTGGCGTTGTTTTCTTTAGCCATCAAGTTGGATCGTTTCTGGGGGTATGGCTTGGGGGCCGTTTCAGAGATCTTTATGGGTCTTATGACATTATCTGGTGGAGCGGTGTCGTATTGGGTGTCGTTGCGGCGATTCTCCATTGGCCAATAAAAGAGGAAGCATTTGATTGGTCGAAGTCTAATGGAAAAGCAGAGCAGGGCTAAAGAAAATGTAACAGATTGGTGATGGATTGGCCTTCTTCTCGGCAAATTGTGATGTTAATTTTTTTCCATGGCCAGATCAGGGTTTTTGAGGTAGCCTGCTTAGGTTATTGGGTTTCTTTCGCTACCCTGCTGAATTCAAATAGGCAAAAAGCATTAGAATAAAGAGTAATAAACAGGGAAATACTTGATGATAGATCTTAAAAAACTCAGTAAAAAAGTTGTAAGCGGCAAGCTTTCACGCCGTGATTTTATGGTTAAGGCGATTGCTGCCGGTGCGACTGTGCCATTTGCAACGCATTTGCTGGCCGAAAGCGCGAAAGCTGCGACCCCTAACAAGGGCGGTAACTTGCGCATGGGCATTGGTCACGGTTCAACCACTGACTCAACCAACCCTGCGACTTGGGAAAACGGTTATATGGCGAACGTCGCCGGTGCCTTCGTTAACCACTTGGCTGAAGTAAACAATAAGGGTGAGATTTCCCCTGAGCTCGCTGAGAGCTGGGAAAGTTCACCGGATGCAGCAACTTGGAGATTTAAGCTTCGCAAAGGTCTTGAATTCCACAATGGCAAGACTGTTACTGCGGAAGACGTTATTGCATCATTCAATCATCACCGTGGCGACGACACGACCTCAGGTGCTAAGGGTGTTGCAAAGCCAATTAAAGACATCAAAGCTGATGGCGACACAGTTGTGTTTGAACTAGAAGGCGGCAACGCTGACTTCCCATTCATCGCATCTGACTATCACTTCGCGATTATGCCTTCAAAAGACGGCAAGATCGGCGCTGACGGGTTTGACGTCGGTACAGGTGGCTTCATGATCGAAAGCTACGAGCCTGGTGTTCGTACAACTTTCAAACGCAATCCTAACTATTTCAAAGAGGGCATGGCTCACTTTGATTCTGTTGAGATGCTTTCTATTCTTGATGCAAACGCCCGTCAGAGTGCTCTGATCACTGGCGATATTGATATCATGGATCGTGTGGATCTCAAAACTGTTGACCTCTTGGCTCGTAACCCTGCGGTTAACATCATGGAGACAACAGGTACACTGCATTACACGTTCCCAATGCGCACCGATACAGCGCCATTCGATAACAACGACGTTCGTATGGCTCTGAAATTGGCTTTCGACCGTCAAGAGATTGTCGACAAAGTCCTCTTCGGTCATGGGTCAGTTGGTAACGATCATCCGATCTCATCTGCGAACCAGTTCCACAACAGCGAGTTACCTCAACGTCAATACGATCCTGAGAAAGCTAAGTGGCACTTGAAGCAAGCTGGCATGGAAGGTCTAACTGTTGAGCTCAGCGCTGCTGATGCTGCATACGGTGGTGCTGTTGATGCGGCTGTTCTTTACAAAGAACGTGCTGCAGCTGCTGGTATCAATATCGAGGTCGTTCGTGAGCCAAATGATGGCTACTGGTCAAACGTTTGGATGAACAAGCCTTGGTGTGCTTGCTACTGGGGTGGTCGTCCAACAGAAGATTGGATGTTCTCAACAGCTTATCAAGGTGGTGTTGATTGGAATGATACATTCTGGTCAAACGAGCGCTTTGATGCCTTGCTGCTCGAAGCGAGATCTGAATTGGATCAAGCTAAGCGTCATGAAATGTATGGCGAAATGCAGGCTATCGTCTCTAATCAGGGCGGTGTTGTTGTTCCAATGTTTGCTAACTACGTCATGGGTCTTTCTTCCAAGATTGCACACCATGATGATGTTGCAGGTAACTGGGATCTCGACGGTAACAAGGCTGCTGAACGCTGGTGGTTCTCTTAAATCACCGATAGAATTTAGTAGATTACTAAAGGGTCGTCTTCTCATTGTGAGGAGGCGGCCTTTTTCTTTGCCTTGCTAACGAGACGGTGGAGTAGTAGTCTTCCTGTAAGGTTGAAAATTGAATGGAATCAAAGAACTACCGTTGAGGAGGAGATGTTTGTTATGAAGAAACGGCTTAATCTGGCAATGGTTGGGTTTGCGTTGATGGCTTCAGCAGTTTCTGCTCAGGCAGCCAATATTAAGTATCCTCACGATATTTCCTGCCACCCGATACAGGAAGAAGCTATTCTGGCAACGTCCAAATATGATGGCCACAAGAAACCCGAAGAAATTCACTCAAAGTACGCAACTTGGGTCTTAGGTGCACCCGGTGACACACAAAGTTTTGAAGTGGATTTTGAATGGCGGCCAGCAAAAAAGTTTCCGGTCCGTTTGATGGTTGTTCGAAACGGTTTTGACAGAAATCGGGTTACTCTTGTTTCGACCACCACACACAGTCTCATTGGTGTGTCTACTTCTTCTGACCAGCTTACGGCGAGAGGCTGGCTTTTCACTTTTAATTTTCGAAACGAGGTTGTGATAGGCACGAAGTTGCAGACCAACATCGCTGGGGTCAAAGGGTCGGTTGTCCATTTCGACTGTGACTTCAAAGAAAAAGTCCCAACATTGGTTTTGCCCAGATCCAAGACCGGCAGCGTCGGTTAGTTATCAACAATGTAGGGGGAACTTCGCTTTGTTCAGCAACAGAAAGAACTGGTGTCAGCTGGATTTCTTCGCTAGCTTCAAGGCAATAATTACGAACTAAAACAATTGATTAGTTGAGGCTGTTCAAGGTCCTTTGATTGTTTGCTAACAGGGGTAGAGCTTTGGCATGAATGCAATCCTTACTATGATTGCACAGAGATTGGCGTTGGGAGTCCTAACGCTGTTTATTGTGTCTCTCATTATTTTCTTTTCAGTTTCACTCATGCCTGGCGACTACGCTGAGGCAATACTGGGGCAAGCGGCTTTACCAGATACTGTCCGGGCCTTTCGTGAACAACTCGGTCTCGATCAACCGGCTTATGTTCGTTATTTTCAATGGCTAGGCGGGGTCTTTACAGGGGACCTAGGAACCTCATTTTCAAGTGAGCGTGCAGTAACAGAACTGATCGGTGCTCGCTTCGGTAACACGATGTTTTTAGCGGCTTACGCTGCCTTGATCGCTGTTCCTTTAGCGCTGGTCCTGGGTGTGTTGGCCGCTCTCTATCGTAACTCTTTCTACGATCGTACAGTTAATGTTGTGACACTGACAACGATCTCATCTCCAGAGTTTTTCCTGGCTTATGTTTTGATTATGTTCTTCTCCGTTGGGCTGTGGAATGGATCAGAAATGATCATGGGGGGCTTTTTCCCTCCTATCGCCAACGTGAGCGATGATGTTGGGTTTTGGGAGCGAGTTTACCGAACGACGCTCCCAGCCGTAACCATGACCCTTGTCATTGTTGCGCACATGATGCGTATGACAAGAGCGTCTATTATTAACCTCTTAGCCAGCCCATACATTGAGATGGCAAACCTTAAAGGGTTAACTAAATCTCGGATTGTCTTTAAGCACGCACTCCCCAACGCGCTGGCTCCGATCATAAACGTCATTGCCGTTAATATGGCCTATTTGATCGTTGGTGTTGTCTTGATTGAGGTGGTTTTTGTCTACCCTGGTCTCGGCGGGTTGTTGGTTGATTCAGTCAGTAAGCGAGATATTCCGGTTGTTCAGGGCAGCTGTCTTGTTTTCGCGGCGGTCTACATCCTGCTAAATCTTACGGCAGACGTACTCTCGATTATTTCCAACCCCCGTTTGTTACATCCGAGATAAGGGAGAAGTTTATGACTAGATTCTTGAAGTTCATGCAGTCAGCTCCCTGGAGCGCTCGGTTTGGCATGTTTGTTATTGCGGTTTATGTTTTCGTAGCGTTTTTTGTACCGGTTCTGGCTCCTTTTGGTGAAACAGAGCTCGTCGGAAGCAGTTACCAAGGGTGGGATTCTACCTATTGGCTGGGCACGGATAGTCTGGGTAGAGATATGTTTACCCGTATTCTTTATGGTGCCAGAAATACAATTGGCATCGCATTCGTTACAACCTGTCTTGCTTTCCTTTTGGGTGGCTTGCTCGGCTTCATGTCAGCAACACTTGGTGGTTGGGTTGATCAGCTCCTTGGTCGTTTTGTCGATGTGATTATGGCGATTCCGTCGTTGATCTTCGCGCTGTTGTTGCTCACTATTTTTGGTACATCAGTACCAGTTCTTATCATTATTATCGCAGTATTGGACTCGACCAGGGTTTATCGCCTCGCCAGAGCAGTAGGCATGAACATCACAGTGATGGAATATGTTGAAGCAGCAAAACTGCGCGGTGAGGGTCTTTGGTGGATCATCCGGCGTGAAATTTTGCCGAACGCGATGCCGCCGATGGTTGCTGAATTTGGCTTACGCTTCTGTTTCGTTTTCCTCTTTATTTCAGCGCTTAGTTTCTTGGGGCTTGGTATAAAACCACCGATCGCTGACTGGGGTTCCATGGTGAAAGAAAACGCAGCCCTCATTAGTTACGGTGATATCACACCGCTATTACCTGCTGGGGCCATCGCGCTCCTGACTGTTGCCGTTAACTTCGTGGTTGACTGGTTCCTTCATAAGACGAGTGGATTGCGCGATGAGCACTAAAAACAAAACAAGAGAAAAGGGTGAGCTCGTCCTCAGAATGCGCGGCCTTCGTATGGAAGGCCAAGCGGATGGCGAGTGGCACGAAATCGTAAAAGGTATCGATCTTGACCTGCACCGCGGTGAAGTGGTTGGCTTGATCGGTGAGTCAGGCGCAGGAAAGTCCACAATTGGACTGGCCTCAATGGGGTTTGCGCGACCAGGCTGCAGGATTACTGCCGGCTCGATTGAGTTCGACGGCACGGATTTGATGCAACAATCTGAGGATTACAAAAGAAACCTCAGAGGAGGCCGTATATCCTACGTTGCCCAGAGTGCGGCAGCGTCCTTTAATCCTGCGCATAAATTGATTGACCAGTTTGGTGAAGCCGCTGTCCAACATGGCGTGCTGACCAAGGCGGAGGCCGACCGGGATGCAAAAGATCTTTACAAGCGCCTGGAACTGCCAAATCCAGACACCATCGGGTACCGCTATCCTCATCAGGTCTCTGGTGGACAGTTGCAACGTGCGATGGTTGCTATGGCGATGGCCTGTAAACCCGATCTGATTATCTTCGACGAGCCAACGACTGCGCTCGACGTTACCACTCAAATTGAGGTTCTCGCGGCGGTTAAAGATATTGTAACGACTTTTAATACAGCCGCGATTTATATCACGCACGACTTGGCTGTTGTTGCTCAAGTAGCCGACAAAATTATGGTACTGCGTCACGGCAATATGATTGAACTTGGCGAAACACGTTCCATGATCGCTAAACCGAAGGAAGATTATACGCGCGAACTGCTGGCCGTTAGAACCTACAAAAAGGAAGAGTTTGCGGAAGCCAATGACGATGCACCTATCCTGAAAGTTTCTAACATTACTGCCTCTTACGGCAAGGGTATCACGGTTCTCGATGATGTTTCGATGGAAATCCATCGGGGCCACACTGTTGCTGTGGTTGGTGAGTCTGGTTCGGGTAAGTCGACGCTTGCTCGTGTTATCACCGGACTCCTGCCGCCCAGCCAAGGTTCGATTGAGTTTGAGGGCGAGATACTGCCATCGGCACTGAAAAATCGAAACAAGGACCAGCTCCGTCGTTTGCAAATGATTTATCAGATGCCGGATACGGCTCTCAATCCGCGACAACGGGTGAGGGATGTCATTGGTCGGCCACTGTCTTTTTATTTGGGTATGCAGGGACAAGAAAAAGAAACCCGCATTCGTGAGCTATTAACCCTGATCGAACTGGATCCCGATCACTTTATTGATCGTTTCCCCGGCGAATTGTCAGGTGGTCAGAAACAACGCATTTGTATCGCTCGAGCTTTGGCGGCGGAACCCGAACTGATCATTTGTGATGAAGTGACATCGGCTCTTGATCAGCTAGTGGCCGAAGAAATCCTGAAGCTCTTACAGCGATTGCAAAACGAGCTGCACGTTTCCTACATGTTTATCACGCACGACATTGCTACTGTTAAAGCCATTTCGGATGAGATGGTTGTCATGTTACAGGGCAAAATCGTTGAACAAGGTGAGAAGGACGTCGTTCTGACACCTCCACAGCATGAATATACAGAGCTACTCTTGTCCTCGGTTCCAGAAATGGACCCTGATTGGCTGGACGATCTGTTGGCTAGAAGAGCAGCGGGAGAGGTCGTCTCAACGATAGCCTCTAAGCCTAACGCCTAACGCGACCGAAGGGTCTTTCGTTTGTTACAGGTAGATAAGCGTACGATGCTTTGGGCCAGTGTCGGTGCCTTTTTAAGCTCCGGCATTTGGGGGGGCTTTTGGATCCCCTTGCGTTACATTCACGGTCTTGGGTTAAGTGGCCCTTGGACAATTTTTTTCCTGAGTGCCATTGCAACGGTTGTTCTCTGTCCACTGCTCGTGATGCGTTGGCGGATCTGGCAGCCACAGTTAAAACTCGTCTTTTTTGCCGGGGTTCTAACGTCAGTTCCCTTTGTTTGTTATAATCTTGCGCTGATCTACACCACAGTTCTTAAAGCTACGTTCCTTTTCTATTTAACACCGGTCTGGAGCTCTATTCTTGCCTATCTCGTGCTGCGTGAAGCCATACAGGGAAAACGATTGCTAGCCATTGGTTTGGGGTTGATTGGGCTCTTGGTGATATTGATCAGTGAAGATAGTTGGTTGCCCATACCGCAGAATTTTGGTGATTGGGTTGCGCTTGCTTCAGGCATCGGTTGGGCTGGAGCAGCTGTTTTGTTACGCAAAGAAGGGCAGTTATCGCCAATTGACACTATTTTGACGTCAAACCTTTGCGGTGCAATCGTTGTTTTGCCGCTGGCCATCCTTTTCTTCCCTGTCTCATTTGAGCTAATGGCCAATCTAGAGTGGGCTAAACTTGGCCCTGCATTGGCCTTTATGTCTTTGGTTTTGGCAGTGCCATCATTTTTTGTGATTATCTGGGCCGCACAACGCATTTCACCAGGGCGAATTGGTATCTTGATGATGTCGGAGGTCCTTGTTGCTGTTATTACCGCTGGTTGGCTGTTGGACGAACCTTTTGGACCTAAAGAATGGATCGGCGGCGGCTTGATTGTTGTGGCAGGCATGATCGAAGTGCTGGACAGCGGTGAGGCGGCAGAGACGCTCGCCTAAAATTCTTGTTGCAAAGGAAGGTTAGCGAGACGTGAAGTTTCTTGGATGCTTGAAATCAATTTCTCAATCGCTTTGGGTCTTTGCTCTATTGTTGCACTTCTAATTTTGTTTTTCTTGGGCGTTCTTTGCACTAATGGGATCACCTTTTCTCTGAAAGAAGAGAGATTCAGGTATGAAGAAAATTACTATTTGATGAAACACTGGATCGTGACGTTTGGATTAACACAGCCTTTAATAGGAACTGGGCCAAATGTTTGGCGGAATTTTCAAAAGTTTCATGTTCGGGTTCGTCTAATTTCGGTTCTGCTTGTTTTTGGAGTCTTAGTGTGGAAATGGCTACTTCATTAACCGACTAAAAAGATGGGTTGAACTAAGCAGTGAAACCGTAGACTAACGGAGAAATGTCTAATCAGCTCCTCTTGGGTGGTCATGGTTTCTGTTTTGGCTTTTTGCTGTTGTCGTACACAGAGTAGATAGATTGGTTGGCAGTCATAGTGAACCAAGGTTATCAAAGAAAAAGGCCCCCGGAAATCCAGAGGCCTTGATCGTGTAGTCTAGATAGACAAGGAAACCTTACTCAGGGATCCAAGCTTCCCAGACGTCTCTGTTTGCTTCCATCCACTCTTCAACAACTTCATCGATGTCACGGCCATCGATATCGACTGCCAAGATCATGCCAGCCTGTTGAACGTTGCCAAGATTTGAGTTGATGATCAACTGAGCAGCTTTTGGATGATCTGTCATCAAAGACGGCTTACCATAGTTGTAAGTTACGTCTTTTGCCCAGCCTGTTGCAGGCCATAGCTCATCTGAGTGAGCAGGAAGCTCAATCTCAACAAGGTCTAAGGCAGCATGGATCCAATGAGGTGACCAAGCGTAAGCGATGAATGGCTCTTTACGAGAGAACGCAGCCTGCATTTCAGCCCAATGCGCTGTCTCAGAACCAAGCTCAACTGGGTGATAGTTCAAACCGAGAGCGTCCATGCGCTTTTGGTCTTCACACTGCCAAGCAGCCACTGGGCAACCTAGAAGACGACCTTTGTCGCCAGTCTCTACTGATTTGAAGAGGTCAGAGTACTTGTTCATGTCTTCCCAAGTCTTAAGGTCAGGTGCTAATGCGCCGTCGCCTTCAACGAGGTAACGTGGAACAAAGTAAGAAGAAGTACCGACGATGCCAGAGTCGCCAAGCTTAGCAACCGAGCCGTCACCACCCCATTCGGTGATGTACTTGTCTTTGGTTGTTGAGTATGAAGGCCAGCTCTCACAAGCAAAATCCAAATCGCCTGCGCGAATACCTTCCATGACCGCTGGGCCTGAAGGCATGATAATGTTGTCAATTTCATAGCCCATCTCGTTTTCGAGGATGTACTGAATAACGCGACAAGTAACAACGCCACCAGTCCAGTCAGCATCAGGAGCGACAAGTGTGCCACTCGCTGTAGCCGTTCCTGTTGTGCCGAGTGCAAAGCCTGCAACCATTGCGCCGGTTGTGGCAACTGCTTTGATAGATTTCATAAACTTCATTTTTTTCTCCCTGTTGGAATGAAAGTTTTGGTCAAATTCCACGATCTACTATTGCTTCTTCTGCTTGAAAGGTCAAGCAGCCTCAAACTG
>CAJQQZ010000129.1 GCA_905480575.1 uncultured Alphaproteobacteria bacterium
GAACTTTCAAATAGATTTCCACGGTGTATATCCTCAAACCCTCCCGATAAACCGAAAGGGGTAAAGTGGACGACTTTTACGCCGCCCGCGACAACACAATGCCGCCGCTACCGTGGACTAATTTTGCACCGCCGCACACACTGATTTTAGCCGGTTTAATCCTGTCTTCTCGTCAGATAGCGGTGTCGGAGATGGTGATATCCGGACAGCCTTTTTCCTGAGTTATGATCAGGACAATTGTGATTACTTCGACATCAATAAATCAACCTCTAGTCAGATAGAGAATAGGGAAGATTTGGTTTCGGCATCCTTTATCATTCCCTATCCGCCCGGTTTTCCAATTCTGGTGCCAGGCCAGGTAATATCAGAAGAGATCTTATCTTTCATGAGGGCGCTGGATGTGAACGAAATTCACGGTTACCGCCCTGATCTGGGATTAAGGATTTTCACAAAAGAAGCGCTTGAAAGCGTCAACAAATAGAACAATAGGAAGGAAGAAAGTATGTCAAAAGGACCCTTGAGCAATATCTCGGAAATCCGTCGATATTTTCATCGCAATGAAGAACCTATCTATTTCGTGTCCGCAACAAACTTCAACCTTCTGGGATTGGACGAGTGGTGTAAAAACTTCAAATATATCTGCTATGTCGACTGTTACGATGGCAGGCATCCTAACGTATTTTCACCCTCAGAACAGCCACATGCTGAGTTTCAATCTATTGAGGAAATCAATAACTACTTGCTTCAACACAAAGAAGTGGTTGATCTCGTCAAACGCCGTGGGGGTAAGCCAAGGTTTGTCTTTCTCATGTTCGATGAGGAGACTGAGCGGCTTGCCAAAGAACTCGGCGGGGAAGTGTGGTTTCCTAAAGCTAAACTTCGGACTAAATGCGATGACAAGATCGAGACTGTTCGGATTGGCAACAAGGCAGGGGTTCCGTCAGTTCCAAATACGCTGAGCGAAATCAAGGATTACAAGCACCTTAGGGAAGTTAGCAAAAAAGCTGGCATCGGTGACGATCTTGTTCTGCAATCAGCCTTTGGTGACTCAGGTCATACGACCTTCTTTGTGAAGTCTGAGGCTGATTTCCGTCGCCATGAGCATGAGATTGTCGGCGAAGGCGAAATCAAAGTCATGAAGCGCATCGATTGTATGGGCTCCGTGATTGAAGCTTGTGCGACGTCCCAAGGCACAATTGTGGGCCCCCTGATGACAGAACTTGTTGGCTTCAAAGATTTGACACCCTACCGTGGTGGTTGGTGTGGTAACGAGATTTTAGCGACCGCCTTCCCACCCGGCATTCGGCAACGCGCTAGAGAGCTGACTTTCAAATTTGGAGAGCAACTTCGCAAGGAAGGCTACCGCGGGTACTTTGAGTTAGACTTTCTGATTGAGAAGAAAACTGGCGAGCTTTACTTAGGAGAATTGAATCCCCGCATCACTGGTGCTTCCTCTATGACAAACCATGCGGCATTTGCTCATGCGGACGCGCCTCTGTTTTTGTTCCACCTCCTTGAATTTAGTCGCAAGAAATTCAAGCTTGATGTCGATGAACTGAACCAACGCTGGGCAGACCCAGACATGATCGACAGTTGGTCTCAGATGGTAATTAAACATACGGATGACTCAGTCGATATCTTAACGCATGCACCCGAAACCGGAATTTACAAAATGTTGGAAGACGGCCGTGTTGTTTTTGATCGCTTCGATTATCACCGTCGTGCAGTGGAAAGCGAAAATGAAGCCTTCTTCCTTCGTATCCTAAAGCCCGGTGAATTTAGATATGAGGGCGCGGATCTTGGGATTCTTGTAACCAGAGGCCGCTCCATGACGAAGGGATTCCAACTCAACGAGCGCGCTAAAAAATGGATACACGGCATTAAATCAAGTTTCTCTGCAAAGCCGCTGCCAACAGCGCGCGCATTGTCGGAACCGGCGTTCAAAGTTTTATAGGTTCAAATGGAAACGACCTGGCGCGCAATATCTGAAGCGGAGCCTGGCCCCAAGTGGGCCGGGCTCTTTGCTGAATATTGGCCGGAATACCAAAAATGGTGGCTGCGCGAGGGCGAGGAAATGCGCCCGACTTACCTTCAAAGTAGGAACGCGCTTGACGAGCACATGCCGGAGATCGTGCCTCTCTATGATCAATTGTGTGAACTCGCCGGTGGTGGGGATAAGGCCGCCCGTTTCTTGAGTTTTTATTGTCCACCTCCTTATCTCTCTGGTTGTTCTCAGGCTGTTTGGCCTGGGAAAGAACCAGTGTTGGTCAGGAACTATGACTACAGCCCTTCTTCATTCGACAGCCTTGTTCTTCATACCTCTTGGCTTGGCTGCAAGGTCATGGGTGTGAGCGATGGTTTGTGGGGACTGGTCGACGGCACCAATGAGCATGGTCTTTCCATATCGCTCACGTTCGGCGGACGAAGGGAAGTCGGTAAAGGTTTTGGTGTTCCTTTGATACTTCGATATGTCCTGCAAACCTGCAAACCTGCAAAACGAGCGAAGAGGCGGCGAAGGTTTTAGCGCGTGTGCCAACGCACATGAGTTATAACGTGACTGTTCTGGATGCTAAACGGCGCTACGTTACAGCGATGATGGCCCCCGACAGACCAGCGGTCATCACAAGAGCGGCGGTAGCGACCAATCATCAGGAAAATGTTGAGTGGGTTAGCCACGCGCGGTTTACAGCGACGGTGGAACGGGAACGGTTTCTTTTGCAGAGGATAACCCTGCACGTTGATCCGGAAGAAAAATTCATTGGTGTGTTTCTAAAACCACCTCTTTATTCGACGGCCTACAAAGTCGGCTTTGGCACGCTCTACACGGCCATCTACCGACCTCGGAAACGGGAAATGGAAGTGCGTTGGCCCGATGCCATATGGCAATTCCATTTGGACCATTTCATTGAAGGTAGTCGGCGGATCTACGTGCCTGACGGCGTTTAGATTGAATCAAGAACAAGGCCTGAATTCTTCAGCGAGGCAAAGCGCGTTCGATAATCGCGTCCAGATCAATGCCCGATGGCAAAGTTCCGAAAGCTCCGCGATAGCGAGGCGCCAAACGTGATGCACAGAAAGCATCTGATACGGCAGTTGGTGCATGTCGAAGAAGCAAAGATCCCTGAAGAGTTAGAGCCATTAGTTCGGTCACATAACGCATGCGACTTTCAAGGCCAATCGGTTCATTGAGTTCAGCCTTTAAATCTTCAATCGTTCTATCAAGGTTAGCATTGTTGCCCTTAGCTTTTTCAACTTCACTCAGGAAGATGGAAATGGCATCCGGTTCTCGGGTCATTGCACGGAGAACGTCCAAACCCATAACGTTGCCTGATCCTTCCCAAATTGAGTTAAGAGGCGCTTCGCGATAGAGGCGGGGCATGATACTTTCCTCGACGTATCCCGGGCCGCCGTGACATTCCAGTGCTTCAACGACCAGTGTTGGGCAACGTTTACAGTTCCAATATTTTGCAACAGCAGTTCCTATCCGTGCCAATGAAGCAGAGGCGGGATCGTCGCTTTCGTCCATTGCTCTAGCAATCCTCAGGCCCAGAGCCAAAGCCGCCTCAACCTCGATCGCCATGTCCGCCAAAACGTTTTTCATCAGTGGTTGCTGAATCAAGCGTTTTTGAAATGCCGAGCGGTTTGCTGTGTGGTGCAACGCCTGGACCAAGGCTTGGCGCATGATACCGGCTGATGACATTGCACAGTATAGTCGGTTGCCTGTTACCATTTCTATGATCGTGCGAATGCCACGCCCTTCCTCGCCGACCATGACGCCGTAAGTGTCTTGAAACTCCATTTCGGTCGAGGCGTTGGATTTGTTACCAAGTTTGTCTTTCATCCGTTGGATGAACAGGTTGTTTCTTTGTCCGTCAGGGCGCCATCTCGGCACTAGAAAGCATGAAATACCCATGTCGTCAGTGTTGGCTAGGACGAGGAATGCATCACACATTGGCGCAGAACAGAAGAACTTATGCCCGGTCAGCAAATAGTCTGCGCCTATGCCTGTCGCAATTCCCAATGGCATAGCCGTGGTTGAATTGGCGCGAACGTCAGATCCACCCTGTTTCTCCGTCATGAACATGCCGATCAAGGCACCGCTTTTCTCGTCGGCAGGGATGTCGCGTCGATCATATTCGGTCGATAGAATGCGCGGCATCCATTCTTTCTCGATCGATGGCGTTGTCCTAAGTGAAGGAGCGGCTGAGTAAGCCATTGCCATAGGACACATAACGCCGCCTTCGGGCTGGCAGAACATGTAGGTCAGTACCGACTGCCCAAGATGGCCAGCATTCCCCTCATTATGCCAGGCGAAGTTGTGCGCTTTGTTAGAGATCGCGAGATCCATAAGATCGTGATAAGCGGGGTGGAACTCGACAGCATTGGTCCTCATACCATAGCGATCAAAGGCTCTTAATTCAGGTCCGTGGCGGTTGGCTTGGTTTGCTTTGTCGAATGTTTCATCCAGCCCAGCCAATTGCCCAACATGGGCCATATGAGCGATATGATCTGTTCCGCCCTGGCTTATAGCCCATTCTCGTAAGGCCTGATCGTCTGACCAAAGATTCTGATCACCCATATGCGGTGGCATATTGAGGACTTCGTGGGTGGGCAATTCAGCGATCGGACTGCGTGGTTTCATCATTCAACTCCTTGATTACGAGCATATAATTGCCTTGAAGCAATCGTCAAATGCAAATTGCATGCATTGCGAAGAAACACTATTCACTTAACGGCTCTTATTTAAGTTGTTTTTCCGAGGTGGTGTTCTTTCTAGTGGAGGGGTGCTATATTCCATTCTACAGCAAGGTAGAGGAGTTTATGGTGATTAAGTTTTCCCTCAGTCTGAGCCCCGCAGGTAAGAATGCCGAGGCTATTTCCGAAATTACCGACTATCTGCGTGATCATGGTATTGAACGAACGGCTAAGGGCTTGGCAACACTCTCCTTTGTTGCCAAGCAAGACGTTTTCGAAACAGTATTTCAAAGCACTATCGGCGAAGCCCCCGATCCGGCGGATCGTTCTCCAGATGCTTTTGGGGCAAAGGGCCCTAATGTGGAGCCAAAGTATAAGATGCCGGCAGCGATCAAGCACTATGTAGACCAACTTTCGATCATGCCGACAGCTCAGCATTTCCGAGGCCAGTTTGACTTTTCGTTGTAATGAAATACATTTATAGCGTGTGTATTTCGCGCATCGATACCGAAAGGTGAAATTCAGTCTTGGAGGAGGAACCCATGGCAGGAAACAAACAGAAGACATTTACGCGCCGCAAGGCGTCCCAAACCGTTCGAGTGGCAATAACCCTGCCGGGGGCCGACTTGCCGCAAGGACCCGTCAGTTTTTCAGGTGCAATTACAGGCGACAATCTGAAAAAGATGCAACCCGACAAATCCCACATAGAGAAAACTAAGGCCCACCTGGCAAAAATGGGGTTTGAAATCACAGGAACAGGGCAGTTTTCAATCAACGCCCGTTGCTCTAGGAAAACTTACGAAGAAATCTTCGGTACAGAGTTAAAACGGCACAAACTTCCCTTCGCTGAGGGGCAGAGATGTCAAGCAAATGCGTTTTACTTCCCTGGTGAGGATGCGTCCTGGAGCCCCGAGGCTGAACTATCATCGTTGATTGATGATGCCTATATCCAATGGCCCCATATCTATTTGGATTCTAGGTTTCCCGGAACAACATCAGCCTTGCCGCCTAGTGTCAACTACCACCACTTGCGGGTGCCTGGTGATGTGACGATGTTGTTAAACGCTGACTTGGCACACCGGCAAGGCATAACCGGAAAAGGTGTCCGGGTAGCCATGATTGATAGTGGTTTCGCCCAGGGGCACGCCTACTTTCAGGAGAGAGGCTATCAAACTCAAACGGTGTTGGCACCAGGAGCGACAGACGACGATCTAGACGGCAATGGCCATGGAACAGCTGAGTCAGCCAACCTGTTAGCAATGGCACCTGATGTCGAGTTTACCGGTGTTAAATTGGACAACGAGAGCTTCCCGGCAAATGGTGCGACCATTCTCGAGGGCTTACAGACCGCGATGGAACATAACCCACAAGTTATATCCGTCAGTTTGGGCTATGACTTATGCGACAGGAACAATGGCGGTAAACATTACACTTCTCTACCAAACTCTTTGAAAGCGTTGGAGATGGAAATCAAAGCGATCGAGGATAGTGGAACGATTGTGGTGTTTTCAGCCGGCAACGGCCATGTGGCCTTTCCAGGCATGATGCCAGAAGTCGTCTCTGCGGGTGGAGCCTATGTTGCTGAGGATGGAGCAATGCGTGCTTCCGACTATGCAAGCGCCTTCGCCTCTCAAATCTATCCCAATAGGTCGGTGCCTGATGTCAGTGGGTTGGTTGGGCTTGCCGATAATGGTGCTCGCTACATCATGTTACCTCTCCAGCCAAAGTGCGAGATCGACCGGCAAAATCCAGACGGCACGGCGAAAGACGACGGGTGGGCGACGATCAGCGGTACGTCAGCTGCTGCCCCTCAGTTGGCAGGAGCCATCGCATTGCTGTTACAAAAGAACCCTGGGCTGACCACGGACGACATAAAGGCAGCTTTTGCACAAACATCGCGAGACGTTGTTGATGGTAACGCTAATCCGGCGAGCAATGAGACCAATGGCGGAGTTCCTGCAAGTCAGGAGCCGGATGGTGCTACAGGGTCTGGCTTGGTTGACCTAGCAGCTGCGCTTGATCAGGTTTGAAGGAAGTAGAAGAGGGGGCATGGTTGCCCCCTTCGAATCAGAGCATGTCGAGTTTGAATAGATTCGTTGGGCATGCTCTAAATCTTTGATGTCTCGTGTATCTTTATGTCAAAACGGGTATCCGCTTTTGGGAGAATCGCTATAGCACATCTGCCTGGCAGGTGACGGTAACTCTAGGAAGAGCCGCTTCTTTTCGGCATGCCACCTGTCTCAAACGTTCATGTAACAGCGCAGGTTCTCTTTCAAGGCGGCGCGTAGGGATTGATCCTTGGTCGAGAATACGTGGTAGTCGTTAACCAGGTCGTTTTGCAAAACACCGACAATGATTTGGAAACAGAAGCTGATCCTGGTTTTAGTGTCTTCTTCACTGAACTGATTGAAAGAACCGGCTAAAGCCTCGTGATAGTATCCAATGATACGTCGGGCTGAATCACGCATGGGTGCCCAGGGATCACCTGGTTCAAGAATCCTAAGCAAGGCTTCCCTCAAAACACCTCTGAAACGGCCGGTGAAAATATCGGCCATTAGGTCCACGAGCTCGTCCAATGCTTCGTTCACGGATAACTTTGAGAGTTTTTCAGGCGTAACTCTGTTATCGACGTCATGATTGCATGCTGTGACAGATGCAAGCCGCAGTGCTTTGAAGTAAGCATCTTTATCTTGAAACCGCGTGTAGAAAGAACCGACGGAATATCCGCAGTTGGCCGCCAGCACTGAGATTTTGAGGTCGTGAAACCGAATAGAATTCAAAAGGTCAATACCTGCCTCGACATAGGCATCTCTGATTCGAATGGATCGCGGTTGACTGGCCTGAAAAACGCCAGGGATTGTGTCAGATAGGTTTGTGTAAACAGAGTTCACCGTGAGTTTCGTCCTGAAATCAGTGTAATTGAGCCGATTATAACGCTTTGAATATGAATTGCAGTTCATATTATTGACGAGCGCGATTTTTTTTCGTTAGATGTTTGCAAGGGTTGGTTTTGCTGAAGAACTGGCCTTTTGAACTGATTGTCAATTTCAGAGAATGCCACTCGCTCTCGACCGGGTGGACAGGGAGAATAAGATGAACAAGAGAAACTTATTAAAAGCAGGCCTGGTCGCAGCAATGCTCTCTACCGCAGCTTTGATGCCCGCGACTGCTGTCGCTGATACTATCAAACTCAAGGTCGGCAACTGGTTGCCACCAGTGCACCACATGACCTCATCGCTGCGTGCTTGGGCCGACGAATTAGAACAGGCTTCTGGCGGCGAGATTGAAGTCGAAATAATGAGCGCACCCTTGGCAAAACCGAACGGGCAATATGACCTCGCTAAAAACGGTATTGTCGATATCGCGTGGAGCGTCGCGGCCTTCCATCCAAAAAGATTTTGGAAGTTGATGGCTGTTGAAACGCCATTCGCAGCAAACAGTGCAGAAGCCGCGGGCGTCGCCGCTTGGCGCTGGTATGAAAAGCACGGTTTCATGGCGGAAGACACGGCTGACACGAAATTGCTGGCTCTGTTCGCACACGCACCACACCTCTATCACAGTTCTAAGCCACTTGCATCACTTGCCGATTTCAATGGTTTGAAAATTCGTGCCGGTGGTAATGGTGTGAAAATCGCGGAAGCTATCGGTGCAGTTCCAGTGTTCATGCCTCCTGGTGCAACCCATGATGCCATGGCGAAAGGCACAATCGATATTTCGCAGTTCCCTTGGGAATCGGTTGCTGGTTTCCGTTTGGCTAAAGTGTCTGGACATCACATGCAAATTCCAGGTGGCACTTATTCTGGTATCTTTTACATGACCATGAGCCCTAAAACATGGAAGAAACTTTCTGATAGCCAGAAAGCCGCTGTAGAAAAAGTCAGTGGCGAGTGGGGATCGAGGTTCATTTCGCAAAAGTGGGATGCTGCGGAACAAAGCGGTCTCGATGCAGCCAAAGCAAACGGGAACGTCATCAATACGATGAGTGATGCTGATGTAGCTGAAATGAAGAAACTTGTTCAGCCGATCACTGATGCATGGGTTGCTCAGGCTAATGATGCAGGCTTAGACGGTGCTGCTTTGTTGGCAGACTATCACGCAATCCTATCTGGTCTATAGAACAGGTAGTTAAAGAAGAATGGAAACATTCCTTTTCAGGCGGATCCGGCAGTTAGCGAAGCTTTTTGCCTGGTTCGCCTGTTTTGTTTTGGTCGCCATCCTGGCCATCACATTCGTTGACGTGATTGGCCGAACGCTGTTTGGCCGAGCACTGGTCGGTGCTGTCGAAGCGATTGAGTTAATGATGGGAGTGCTGGTTTTTTCAGGGCTTGCCTTGACTGAGCTAAGACGACGGCACGTCAATGTTGAAACCTTTCAGAACCTCTTTCCAAAACCCATCTTTCGTCTTTCCACCATACTCAACTGTTTGATTGCTGTTTTTGTTGTTGGGTTGATGACCTGGAGGATGGTGATCAAATCGATGGATACATGGGAAGAACAGGAATTCACTCAGATCTGGGAGCTGCCGTTTTGGCCGTCAGCTTTTTTGATGACCCTCGGCCTCGTGCTCTTTTTGCTTGTGTTGTTGATACACCTGTATGAGGCAATCGTTGGCCGTAACGGCGAGAAGGAATAGCGGGATGGACATCGGCCTTATCGTTGCATTAGTATTTGTGCTGCTTTTTGTTCTGTTGTTTCTCGGCACTCACTTAGGACTAGCAATGTCTAGTGTCGCAATCCTGGGGACCTCTCTGATGATTGGCTATGACAGTGCTTTGTCGCTGGCAGGCTTATCTATTTTTGAAGCAGCTCAGAGTTTTGACTTGAGTGTAATACCGTTGTTTGTATTGATGGGTTGCTTGGCATCGCGTTCTGGGATCAGTTCTGATCTGTTTGCAGCCTTTCATTCGTGGCTAGGGCGCTACCACGGCGGACTTGCGCATGCTAGTATTGCAGCTTGTGCTGCTTTTGGTGCGGTCTGCGGTTCCTCGTTAGCCACTGCTGCAACGATGGGCCAGATTGCTTTGCCTGAAATGAAGCGGTTCGGGTACAGCGACCGGCTTGCTACAGGGTCGATCGCGGCTGGTGGTACGATTGGTATTTTGATACCACCAAGCGTTATCATGTTGATCTATGGAATTCTTACCGAAACCTCGATCGGCGACTTGTTTATCGCCGGTATCATTCCGGGTATTCTTCTGACTTTACTGTTCATGGCAACGGTGGTGGTCATCGTCAAAGTCGACAAATCAGTTGTCCCAGAAGGCTCAATTGCAAAGGCTTCTCTGACGCGGTCTACCCTCGCTGGCGTATGGGCGACGTTACTCCTTTTTGCTTTGGTAATCGGCGGGATCTATGGCGGGTTCTTTACTCCCACCGAAGCGGCCGGATTTGGTGCCGCTGGTGCCATCGTAATAGGCTTAGTGATGAAGCGACTGAATATGGCGCTC
Organism: uncultured Alphaproteobacteria bacterium; assembly: GCA_905480575.1. Classification (GTDB taxonomy): domain Bacteria; phylum Pseudomonadota; class Alphaproteobacteria; order UBA7985; family CAJQQZ01; genus CAJQQZ01. The sequence goes on from CAJQQZ010000129.1 coordinate 10,143, forward strand.
ATCATCGACAGCCTCATGGACACCATCCAGACCACCGCTATGATTTTCTTGATCTTGATTGGTGCCATCCTGTTTTCGGGCTTCTTATCACTCAGTTCTACACCAAGCATGTTGGGTGATTGGGTTGTCGGCCTGAATTTGAGTCCGATCATGACGATCATCTTGATTGTGTTTATCTATCTATTGCTCGGTGCCTTTCTAGACACCATGGCAATGATCATTTTGTCGATACCGATCTTCTTCCCCATTGTCTCTGGCATGGGATTTGACCCCGTTTGGTTTGGAGTTCTGGTCGTCGTTGTCGTCGAATTGGCCTTGATCACGCCGCCGATGGGCATCAATGTATTTGTTATCAAAGGACTGGCAAAAGACACGCCGCTGATTGAAATATTCAGAGGTGTTTGGCCGTTTTGTGTTGCGTTGCTGGTACTTATCGCCTTGATTATTGCCTTCCCATCTATTGTCACTTTCTTGCCGGAGTTAGCGCGTTGAGCAAACCTAATATCATTCTCGTTATGACCGATAATCAGCAAGCTTATACGCTTGGCTGTTATGGAAACTACGAAACCGTGACACCGAACTTGGACAAGTTTGCGTCAGAAGGTTTCCGATTTGATAAAGCCTATTGTCCCAATGCTTTCTGTTCAGCCTGTCGTGCATCGACACTAACCGGAATGTTGCCATCACAGCATGGTGTTCATTCCTGGATAGATGACAGAAATATGGAAGATTGGCCGGTTGGTTGGCACGCCCTGCGTGGTCTGGCTACGTTGCCAGAGAAGTTGAAAGAAGCAGGATACCGAACTGGGATATTTGGTAAATATCACTTGGGAGAAACCTCCTCGACAGGGCCAGGTTGGGACAAATGGGTGACGATGGAACATGGACATGTTCGCTCATTTTACAAAAACCACATCACAGACGATGGTCAGTCCTACATTCATGACGGCCATGCAGTCGACTTCTTCACCGATAAAGCGGCTGAGTTTGTGGAAGCAGACAACGATCAACCATTTTTTGCCTTCATTCCTTACCCGTCACCCTATGGGCATTGGCCTTCAACAACAGAAGAGCATGAACACCGCTTTGCTGAGCTTTATGAGAATTGCCGAATGGAAACAATTCCCAGAGTTGGGCTCTCCGCCGAAGCCGTAAAAGGTTACGATCTAATGAAAGAGGGCAGCGGTGGCGGACTGGACTTTTCGATGGTGCTGCGTGCGCCCAACAACCTGCCATCACTCAGAAACTACTACAGTCAGATCAGTCTAATTGATGAAGCTGTTGGCCGTTTGGTTGAGGCAGGAGATCGGGCCTGTGATACAATTTTTGTTTTCACGTCGGATCATGGACTTTCACTAGGCCATCATGGTTTCTGGGGTCATGGCGCGGCGACATGGCCATCAAATCTGCACCAGGCGGCACATTCAATTCCAATGCTCGTCCGACACCCGTCCAAAATTAAAGAAGGCCAGGAAAGCCCTGTTTTAGTTTCTAACATGGATCTTTACTCAACCCTGTTGGACTATGTTGGCTCAGACTTCGATCAAGATCTTCCCAGCCGTTCCTTCGCTGGACTTCTGCGTGGCGAGGAACTTGCCAATTGGGGAGAAGATGAAGTCTTTTCAGAGCAGGAAGAAACCCGCGTTTTGAGAACACCGCAATGGGCGTACTTTCGTCGATTTGACGGCAGCTCGAACTGGCCAATTCATGATGAGCTTTTTGACGTCATTGCGGATCCAGGAGAAACCAAGAATCTCGTAGTCGACCCTCAGTACGATGCCGTCGCAGGTGAACTCGCGGCGCGAATTGATCGCTTTTTTGAACAGCAAGCCCGTCCAGATGCAGATATGTGGAAGGGGGGTAAACCCATCCAAAATTCAATGTCGCGGCACCTGTGGAAAGACGCCTGGGGCGAGGATTGGAACCCAGTCTATTCTTATGACAAGGAATAGCTGGCCCAGCGAATTTGTAACGGTTCCTGCGGGAACTTTCACGATGGGCGTTGATGAGGCGCCACATCCTGAAGACGGCGAAAGCCCAGCCCGATCGGTTGAGCTTTCCGAGTTTCATATCGCACCCACTCCGGTTTCCAACGCTGAGTTTTCAGCATTTGTAGAAGCAACTGGCTATAGAACAATTGCTGAGGTTGAGGGGATCTCTCAAGTCTTTCAGGCCCAATTGGAGAGCCCTGAACGTCATGAGCTGACAAACCCCGAGGTTCCCTGGTGGAGAACAGTGCGGGGTGCGTCTTGGCGTGCACCGCTGGGGGCAAACTCTCTTGCAATACCTGATTTACCAGTGGTCCATGTTTCCTGGTTTGATGCATTAGAGTTTTGTAAGTGGGCAGCTTGCCGTCTGCCATCAGAAGCCGAGTGGGAAAAGGCCGCAAGAGGTGGCTTAGAAGGACAAAGTTTGCCTTTGGCTGAAAACGAGATCTACAACGAAGATCTGAATATTTGGCAGGGGAAGTTTCCGAACGAGCCGCAAGCAACTGTCGGACCAAAATCGCCTTCCGACGGAAAACCCAATGGTTATGGGCTGGTCCACACAAGTGGGAATGTTTGGGAATGGACGGCAGATGGCTTCAGTAAACTACAATCGCCGCGCCCTCAAAAGAACCCTAGCGGCGCACTAAACGCGAGACGTAAAGTCGTCAAAGGTGGCTCATTTCTGTGTCATGACTCTTACTGCGGACGGTATCGGAATTTCTCACGACGGGGAGAGATTCCAGAAATGGCGGCCAGTAATCTCGGGTTTCGAGTCGTGAGAATTGAAAACTGATTGACTGCATCTGGTTATCGGAATTCAAACTCTTTCGGAATGAAAGTTAAGGGGGAAATCAGACTAGTTTCCCCCTTAACGTTAGCCCTAGTTTGCTTGGGCGTAGAATTCTCTGATGTCGTGTAGGTCGTCAGCCAATCCCGATGTTCCTGGATAGACTTGAGGATACGAGCAATCGTGCTGATATATTGCCTCGATCATCATGAGATCTTTTACTGTTCCGGCTTGAACAATAGCATTCGAACTCGGGCAGGTTGCCCACTGAGCCGAGTAGCCAATGCCAACATCAATCTCTTCTCTTTGACTGCCTGCACCTACTGGAGTGGCCCTTGGGAAGAAGTTTTTGGCAATGATCTGAGCGCCAGAAATGAGGGTATATGTATCTAAGCATGGGCAGATAACTTTGCTCGGATCTGTACTGGCTGGTGTTGTGCTTGTATTCGGACACTGCTCCTTTGAGCTAGGCACGTTACAGTTGGTTCCAGTGGGCACATAGATGTTTTGGATGTCTGCCAACTCATTCCAGCCGTGAGGAACAACATCGTATTTACCCCAAACGGAGATCAGTCTGTCAGTGCCTTGCATAAGAGAGTTAGCGTAACTCGCAAAGTTATCATCACCCGGTGTCGCGCCAGCGAAGAATATCGTTGAGACAGTTGCGTTGTTGGCTGTGTCCCAGGCTTTAAGATTTAAGTTAACCAGATCTTGGTTCCGGATCGTCCAGTTTAGACTCATGCCGCTGGTTTGCGTGTCGATCAACGTCGTTGCGACAACTGGCGACAACGTGCCTCCGAGGGAATGTCCCACCACAACAACGTCGATGTTTTCGTTACGTCCAGCTGCGGCTGTCGCTTCGGCTCGGAGGTAGTCCACCAATGTGGTGCTCGTGCCAGCAGATTGTCCGCCACCCATTGTAAGAAGCAAGTTCAGGCCTTCGGCTGTACCGGCGCTAATCTTTCCTGTTGGAGAGCCGTTGGGCCAGTTTACAAGCTGGCTTACATCAAAATCTTCGACATACCAACCGTATTCAGAAATCGAGTTAGTGCCCGCGATTGCAACAACGTAAGTGTTTCCGTTCTTAAACACGACCATGGTTCCTGCCGGGGTATAGAGGTCAGAGTTCGACATTGTGCCTTTCTTCCACTGCATCGTCGGTACCCAACCGGTTTGCCAGTTAGACAATGATCTGGATTGCAAACCAGAGTTAACTCGGTCGATCAGCAAGCTCGTCGCCTGCATAGGGCCAGCTGGTTGGCCGTTGATATCAACGTTGATTCTGCAGTCGTTGTAAGTAAGGCTTGAGCAGGTAATGCCAGAACTGAAATCGATAATATAAGCGAAGGTCAATGCTTCAGCTCTTGTTATCGCCGGATTGGCACTAGCGATGTTGGATGAGAAGAGCAGTAACACTGTAGAAAGAATTGATGAAAGAGCGGCACGCCACGACTTTGATTTTCTTTGTAGATCTGTCTTGGGCCTTTTCCGAAATCTCATCCGAAAGTCTGTGTATAACTGTCTTGTAAAGGTTCTGTTCATTGCTATTTCTCCTTGTTTCGAGTTGACTGCAGATGCCTCTCAGTTCTTTCAAGTGAGTAACGTGAGGAGCCGTGGCCTCATATGTCTATGCAAACCAAAGGGCACTGCTCACGGTATGCTTGGTCAACCGACAGTTCTGTGCGCTAACGCACAAACTAATATAATTGGGAGGGTGTTGCTCTTACCTGGCAAAAGGCTCGTTGAATAAGTAAGTGCACTCATTCATTGAGAATTGGCTGTTGAAACATGATTGCCAGGATCTTGGACGGGCAAAATCAGCTCAGTTGTTCAATTACTTGAAAATAATTCGTTAGATTCCTATTTCTTGTAATTGATCTTACAGGTTTCAACGGCTATATGAGCGTCAAGCTTTCCCCTTCACAATTTACCGCTTCAAGAAACGACAATCGAAGACCGTAAAGAATCAGGGGTGAATCAGGCGTTAAAGCCTTTTAGAGGAATTGAAATTGATATGAACCCGGTTCGTTTTTTTCGTGAAGTTCGACAAGAAGTTCGCAAGGTCACTTGGCCAACCCGTCGCGAGACAGTTGTAACAACCGTTATGGTATTTATTATGGTGGCACTTTGTGCGCTGTTCTTCTTCGCTGCCGACCAGGTCATCTCTCTCGTAATTAAAACGATACTTGGGTTTGGAAACTAATCATGGCGACTAAAGCACGTTGGTACGTTTTGCACGTTTACTCCGGTTTTGAGAAAAAGATCGTAGAGTCAATCAAAGAACAAGCAGATAAGAAAGGGCTGGACGGGCACTTTGAAGAGCTGCTGGTTCCATCAGAAGAAGTCGTTGAAATGCGTCGTGGCCAAAAGGTCAATGCCGAGCGCAAATTCTTCCCTGGCTACATCTTGATGAAGATGCACTTGACGGACGCCGCTTGGTCTTTGGTTAAAAACACTCCGAAGGTTACTGGTTTCCTTGGTGGACGTGGCCGCCCGGTGCCGATCACGGAAAAGGAAGCCTACCGCATTCTACAGCAGGTTCAGGAAGGTGTGGACCGTCCGCGTCCTGCGATCACATTTGACGTCGGCGAACAGGTTCGTGTGAACGACGGTCCCTTCACCTCCTTCAATGGTTTCGTTGAGGAGATTGATGAAGAGAAGGCCCGTCTCAAAGTTGCTGTTTCGATTTTTGGCCGCTCCACTCCGGTAGAGCTAGAATATTCCCAAGTCGAAAAACTCTAATCAAAAGTTCTTGTTTGTTGAGAACGCGGTCGGATTGTATAGTCTGGACCGCGTTTTCTTTTTCAAGGAATGGGTTTACAGATGACAGTCAAGCCAGACTTTGATTCCGACTTTCAAGATAAATTATCAGATCTATTTAAATGGCGCCGGGACGTGCGTCACTTCCTTCCTGACCCAATTTCTCCAGAGGAAGTTCTGGAACTCTTGGAAGAGGCTAATTTAGCGCCCTCAGTTGGCTTAAGCCAACCCTGGAGGTTTGTTCTTGTGGAGACGCAAGAGAAGCGGCAAAAAGTTATCGCGAATTTCGAGAACGCCAACAGCCATGCGCTCAACGACTACAGTGGAGACAAGGCTAAACTGTACAGTCAGTTAAAGTTAGCGGGGCTGAAAGAAGCACCGGTACACCTCGCGGTTTTCTGCGACGAAGGAACTGAAAAAGGTGCTGGGCTGGGGCGTCGAACAATGCCAGAGATGCTGCGTTATTCTGTCGTGACGTCTATTCAGTTATTGTGGTTGGCTGCTCGTGCAAAAGGTATCGGCGTTGGCTGGGTGTCAATCATGGATCCCGAAAAACTGAAGCAGGATTTGGCAATCTCAGAGGAATGGCAACTTGTTGGCTACCTTTGTGTCGGAAAACCAAAGCAAGAAGAAATCACCCCTGAATTGGAACGTGCTGGTTGGGAAAGTCGTGAAGAGTTGGAAAAACTAGTCTTCAGACGTTGAGGCTGCCTGACATAACCTCAACAGAATTTCCACCAATTCGCACTTCAATCACTTTTCCGCCCACCTTTTGCGCCCTGGCGAAAAGTAGTGACTTACGGCCCATTTCTTCACCTTGAATGATACGATAGGAATCTTCGGTTGAGGATGTTGGGGACAAGTGAGTAAGTAGCGCCGCCAATGCACAGTTTGCCGATCCTGTTGCCGGATCTTCTGGGATGTTGATTGTAGGAGCGAACATCCGACACCGAATATCAGCGCCGGCTTCTTCTACATTGCAGTAAACGTGTAACTTCTGATGTTCAAACGGCAGACGGCTGATATGGTCCACAACCGGCTTGCACTTCGCTAAGACTTGAGGGCCGGTGACTTCGACCATGGTAAACGACAGCCCGACAGAAGTGAAAGTCGGTTGATGAGTAGAAACAACAATGTCTTCGGGATTTATTGACAGGCAGGCGGCAATTTTATCTACAGCAACGTCCGCGCCAGTTTCCAAGTCTCCAGGTGCGATCAACTCTGCGCTTTTGACTTTGTTGCCATCCCTCTGAACCGTTACTTCAACCAATCCGGCAATCTCTTCAAACGTTAAAGTGTCGTTCACTTTTTTACCAAAAAGCTCACCCATTTGTGCGACCACGCAGGCTGTGCCTACGTTGGGATGGCCAGCAAAAGGCATCTCGATTTTAGGGGAGGATATTCGCACCTGCGCCGTATGGTTAGGATCTGTTGGGGGGAGGACGAAGGTTGTTTCTGGATAGTTAAACTCCGCTGCAATCTTCAGCATGGTTTCGGTTGCTAATTGCTCACCACCAAAGACGACCCCCAAAGGGTTGCCAGCAAAAGCCGTGTCAGTAAATACATTACAGGTCTTGTAGGTGAGTTTCATGGCATCTTCTTCTTGAGGCGGTTGATCGTCTGCTGACAAGATCTGTCCGTTGAGTTGCAGATAATCAAGTTGACCCAAAGGAAATTGTCAAATGAATAAACGACCGATGTTAGAGCCAATTCTTAATGCTGAGCAATTTCTGGATAACTATTGGCTCAAAGAAGAGCTTGGCACTTTCTGTCGTGGCAATGAGATCGGAGCGACTTTCGGTACAACAATTAGTCACCAATCTGAAGCAAGTCTAATCAGAGAAGTCCTTCGAGTGACCAAGGATTTCGTTGTCCAAGCTTGAAACAAGAGCTCGGTCCTTCTGGTCATAATCGAATTGATTGAGCAGGTATTTAATAACGTTAATTCTCGCTCTTTTCTTGTCGTCAGACAAGACCACTGTCCAGGGGGCATAGGAGGAGGAGGTCGCATCGAAAATCTCATCTCTGGCAACGCTGTAATCTTCCCATTTGGAAAGAGACGCTAGATCAATCGGGCTGAGTTTCCATTGTTTAAGAGGATCGCTTGAACGCGCGATGAAACGACGGAGTTGCTCCGCACGACTGACGGATAGCCAAAACTTAACGAGATGAATACCATCATCAACGAGCATGTTCTCCAATCTCGGGGCTTCCTTGAGGAAAGTTTTGTTTTGTTCGGGGCTGCAGAAGCCCATAACCTTTTCAACACCGCCTCTGTTGTACCAAGAACGGTCAAATATCGCGATGTCGCCCTTCGTGGGCAAGTGGTATACATAACGTTGAAAATACCACTGTCCTCTTTCCATATCTGTCGGTTTAGAAAGGGCAATGACCTTTGCGTGACGAGGGTTGATATGCTCGCGGATACGCTTGATACATCCACCTTTTCCTGCGGCGTCTCTGCCTTCGAACAGCACCAGAACCCTTTGATCGTTTTCATTGATCCAACGTTGAAACTTCACAAGCTCAATGTGTAGAAGGTAGAGTTCTTCCTCGTATTCGCCCTTTTTCATTCGCTTTTTGTGAGGGTACCGGTCGCTGAGGATATCTTTCTTATCAGCATTAAGCGCGAGGTTAACAATCTCCGCCGGAAGCTCGGCACTATTTAGTTTTTCGGGGAGTTTAATCGCAGCCATGGTGTTAAGGTCTCTGTATCGAATTCGTTTCAAATTGACTGTTTACCTAACGGGAAAAATAGCCAATGTAAAAGTTTAATCAGTCTTGATGCCAGGTCTGATGAGCATGAGAAAAATTGGAGGATCCGTTATGAAACATAAATGTGGCTGTGCTTGTGGCGCAATCAGGTTCGAAGTGCGAGGCGCCCCTTTGAACGCCGCCATTTGCCATTGTAGCCAATGTAAGAAAATCACAGGTTCACCAATGTTTATGGCACCAGCCTTTAAGAAAGCTGATGTGGTGATGGAAAGAGGCGAGCCAAAATGGTTTGAGTCGTCAGACATTGCCAAAAGAGGATTCTGTGAAAATTGCGGTTCATCGTTGTTTTTCAAATTCAACAACACTGACACAATAGACGTTCTGATCGGTGCATTCGATAACCCGGGCGGTATTCAGCCCACCGATCACCTTTGGGTCAGTAATAAGCTGCCATGGTTAGATGTCGACGAGTCAATGCCGCTCTATCAGACTGATCGCTCAAAAAAGCCAATGAATCAAAAAGACTAAAGGTTTTGCCCTTGAATTGTATTGGGTAACGGCGTAATAGCCCTTCGTTCTCGTGTGGGAGGCTCGCCATAGCTGTACCACGCACCCATTTGTTCGCCGCGAGGCGACTTTTCTTTTTAGGGTAATCTAATGGCTAAAAAAATTCAGGGCTTCCTCAAGCTGCAAGTTGCAGCTGGACAAGCCAATCCTTCTCCGCCTGTTGGTCCGGCTCTCGGTCAGCGTGGCGTAAACATCATGGAATTTTGTAAGTCTTTCAACGCTGCCAGTCAAAACATGGAAGCTGGTGCGCCAGTTCCTGTTGTCATCACTGTTTATGTTGATAAGTCATTTACTTTTGAGATGAAGACGCCACCTGCGTCTTACTACCTCAAAAAAGCTGCAGGCCTTAAGTCTGGTTCACCAACACCAGGTACAGCAATAGCTGGTTCTGTTACTCGTGATCAGGTCAAAGAAATCGCGGAAGCGAAAATGAAAGATCTGAACGCAAATGACATCGACGCTGCGATGCTCATCATTGAAGGCTCCGCCCGTTCTATGGGCTTGGAAGTGAAGGGTTAAGAAGCATGGCACAAGGAAAACGTATTCGCGCTGCCTACGAAGGTATTGATCGCGAAAAAGGATACACCCTTGATGAAGCAGTGAGCTTGATCAAAGGTGCAGCTAAGACCAAATTCGATGAGACTATCGAAATTGCTTTGAACCTGGGTGTTGACCCGCGTCACGCCGACCAAAACGTCCGTGGCGCTTGCGTGTTGCCGAATGGCACAGGTAAGAATGTTCGCGTTGCTGTTTTTGCTCGTGATGCGAAAGCTGAAGAAGCGAAAGAAGCTGGCGCTGACATCGTTGGTGCAGAAGATCTCATGCAATCAATTCAACAAGGCGAAATGCCTTTTGAGCGTGTTATTGCAACCCCAGACATGATGCCAGTTGTTGGTCGTCTGGGTAAGGTTCTTGGCCCACGTGGTTTGATGCCAAACCCTAAACTCGGCACGGTCACAGCTAACGTCGCCGAAGCGGTCAAAGCAGCTAAAGGTGGTCAAGTTCAGTTCCGCGCTGAAAAGACCGGTATTGTTCACGCGGGTGTTGGTAAAGCTTCTTTTAGTGAAGAGGCCATCAAGCAGAATATCATGTCATTCTTTGACGCGATCACAAAAGCTAAACCAGCTGGTGCTAAAGGCACTTACATCAAGCGCGTTGCTGTTTCGACAACAATGGGCCCAGGTGTAAAATTGGATGTTGCTTCTCTGTCTGGAAACGACTAAGAAGCGCAGCAAGTTTCGGGAGACGGTCTTGTGACCGTCTCCCGTTCGTACTTTTCGAAGTGCAAAGGTTCCTCATCACAATGAGGGAAGGTGGTTCGCCACCAGCCTGTCCAAGACTGTAGGTTTTCTCTCGACGAGAGAAACTAAGGGAAGCCGTTAAATCTTCGGCCTGCAATAGACGGGAAGATAGGAATTGCGATCAGTCACACTTCGATGTGCTGCGACCTTTGTCTACACTTCCAGGACGGGATTATGGAGCCAGGATTGTCTGGTTCTAAATACTAACCGATGTTTCGGCGGCTTTTTGTCGTGGAGATATCAAAATGGAGAATAGCAATGGATCGCGCTCAAAAAGAAGCGTTGGTTGCTAGCCTTAAAGAGTCATTTGAATCAGCTGAGCTGATTGTTGTGACTAAGCAGAGCGGGATGACAGTTTCTGAAGCACAGAAGCTGCGTCGCAATATGCGTGAGGCTGGAGCTAGCTATAAAGTGGCTAAAAACCGCCTTGTTAAACTCGCTATCAAAGACACCCAGTTCGAAGGTTTGAGTGATTTGTTCACTGGTCCTACGGCTGTGGCTTTCTCTGCTGACCCAGTTGCTGCTGCAAAAATTGCTTCTGAGTTTGCTAAAGAGAACACCAAGATTGAAATTCTTGGTGGTAGCCTTGGTGCTAAACCTTTGGACAAAGCTGGTGTTGATGCACTTGCTAAGTTGCCATCGCTTGACGAACTGCGTGGTAAGTTGGCTGGTCTCATGCAAGCACCTGCTGCTAAGATTGCTCGTGTTACTCAGGCCCCAGCTGGTCAGATTGCGCGCGTTATCAAGGCTCATAGCGATAAACAAGCGGCTGCATAGTCGAAATTTTCTTCCCATTAGGGAAACCTATACAAAATTGAGGCTATGCCTCTATCATTGGAGTAAATAAAATGGCTGATCTTGATAAGATTGTCGAAACACTATCATCTCTTACCGTTCTAGAAGCGGCTGAACTATCAACAATGCTCGAAGACAAGTGGGGCGTTTCTGCTGCTGCTGCTGCTGGCCCTGTTGTGATGGCTGCTGCAGAAGGTGGCGCTGCTGCTGAAGAAAAGACAGAGTTTGATGTCATCTTGACTGGCGCTGGCGACAAGAAAATCAACGTGATTAAAGAAGTTCGCGCTATCACAGGCCTCGGCTTGAAAGAAGCTAAGGACCTCGTCGAAGGCGCACCAAAGCCTGTTAAAGAAGGTGCATCTAAGGACGAAGCTGAAGAGTTGAAAAAGAAACTCGAAGATGCTGGTGCTTCTGTCGAACTTAAGTAAGCTTAAGACAGAACAAAAAATTGCTGGGGCAGGTGCATTTTGCATTTGCCCCAGCGTCTTTATTTGACTACATAGCTATCAGTTGGTCGAGGTAAATTAGTCAAATCGTGAGTTTTCAACTCCAGACCTAAAAATTATAGTCATGCGTTAAGCGGATTTAGCCTTATTTTTCAAGTAGTTGAGGGGTAGGCCGAATGCGCTGTTAGCGTATGGCGTTGTTGTTTATGTGACCTTGGGTTTGCGAGAAGGGTCATGCGTTCTTTGCTGTAAAAAGCAGAATCGGGCGCTTTTCTCAAAGTTCAAGGCGATTACGGGGCAAATATGGCAAAGTCTTTCACCGAACGTAAACGAATTCGCAAATCCTTTGGGCGTATTCCAGAAGTTATCGAAATGCCGAATCTTATTGAAGTGCAGCGCGCTTCTTATGATCGGTTCCTTTTTCCACCGGAAGCGGGCATTACGGACAAATCTGGACTACAGGAAGCTTTTGAGTCTGTCTTCCCAATTAAGGATTTCTCAGATCGTTCTGAGTTGCAGTTCGTTGCATACGAGTTGGAAGCACCTAAGTACGACGTCGATGAGTGTCAACAGCGCGGAATGACTTTCGCAGCGCCACTTAAAGTGACGTTGCGCCTTGTTGTTTGGGATATTGATGAGGATACGGGCTCTCGCTCTATTCGTGATATCAAGGAACAGGATGTCTACATGGGCGATATGCCTTTGATGACAAACAAGGGTACTTTTGTCATTAACGGCACTGAGCGTGTTATCGTCAGTCAGATGCACCGTAGCCCTGGTGTGTTCTTCGATCACGACAAAGGTAAGACGCACTCTTCAGGTAAATTCCTTTTTGCAGCCCGCGTCATTCCTTACCGTGGTTCTTGGTTGGATCTAGAGTTCGACGCGAAAGATAACCTCTACGTTCGTATTGACCGTCGCCGTAAGTTGCCTGCCACGACTTTCATGATGGCTTTGGAAGGTGAGCGCTCACAGGCGACACGCGAAGCAATCGAAGCTGATGGCAAGTCCATTGCTCCTTGGGATGTTCAGGGTTTGACTTCGGAAGAAATTCTTTCGACTGTCTATGACAACGTGGCTTGTGAAAAAGTTGACGCTGGTTGGAAGATCCCGTTCGATCCAGAAGCGATGCGCGGTGTAAAGCTCGGCGTTGATTTGGTGAGCGCGGTAACGGGTGAAGTTGTTGCGGAAGCTGGTTCAAAAATGACTCCTCGTAAGGCCCGCAAGCTTGTCGAAGAAGGCATGACCCACGAGTTGATCACGCAAGAAGATATGATTGGTCGCTATTTGGGCGAGGATATCATCGATGAAAGCAATGGTCTCGTGTTGGCCGAAGCCGGTGATGAAATCACTGAAGCAATGCTTGAGGAACTAAACGACCTTGGTGTAACAGTTCTGAACACTTTGAACATCGACCATTTGAACGTTGGTCCTTACCTCCGTAACACATTGGCGATCGATAAAAATTCCACACGCGAAGACGCATTGATCGATATCTATCGTGTTATGCGCCCTGGAGAGCCGCCAACACTGGAAACAGCAAGCGCGCTCTTCAAATCGTTGTTCTTTGACAAGGAGCGTTACGATCTTTCTGCGGTTGGTCGCGTTAAGATGAATGCGCGTCTTGGTCAGAAGACAGAAGATAACTTGCGTGTTCTCCGTCGCGAAGACGTACTCGGCATTGTTCGTCTCATTCACGAGATGAAAGATGGACGTGGCGACGTTGACGATATTGATCACTTGGGCAACCGTCGTGTTCGCTCTGTTGGTGAATTGATGGAAAACCAATACCGCGTTGGCTTGCTTCGTATGGAACGTGCCATTCGTGAGCGTATGAGCTCTGTCGAAATCGACACTGTTATGCCACAGGATGTCATTAACGCGAAACCAGCAGCAGCGGCAGTTCGTGAGTTCTTCGGTTCCTCACAGCTTTCACAGTTTATGGATCAGACGAACCCACTGTCTGAAATCACGCACAAGCGCCGCCTATCAGCGCTTGGACCGGGTGGTTTGACACGTGAACGTGCGGGCTTTGAAGTTCGTGACGTGCATCCGACACACTACGGTCGTATTTGCCCGATTGAAACGCCTGAGGGACCAAATATTGGTTTGATTAACTCTCTCGCGACTTTCAGTCGTGTTAATCAGTATGGTTTCATTGAAAGCCCTTACCGTAAGGTCGTAGATGGTAAAGTAACTGACGAAGTAGTTTACCAGTCTGCGATGGAAGAAGGCGACTTCATGATTGCGCAGGCGAACTCATCACAGGACGCTGATGGTAACCTGACTGAGGATCTGATTTCCTGTCGCCAGTCTGGTGCTGCGCTTGTGGCAAGGTCAGAAGACGTTGATTTTATTGACGTTTCTCCAAAGCAGATTGTTTCCGTTGCTGCGTCTCTTATTCCTTTCTTGGAAAACGATGATGCGAACCGCGCTCTTATGGGATCAAACATGATGCGTCAGGCGGTGCCACTGGTACAGGCTGATGCGCCTTATGTTGGTACCGGCATGGAACGTGTTGTTGCGAAAGACTCTGGTGCTGCTGTTGTTGCTCGTCGCTCTGGTGTCATTGACCAAGTTGATGCGACACGCATCGTTGTTCGAGCATTGGGCGAAGATGGCTCAGAGCAAGGCGTTGATATCTACAATCTATCTAAGTTTAAGCGTTCGAACCAAAGCACATGCATCAATCAACGCCCACTGGTCAAAGTTGGTGACATTGTTGAATCCAACGATATCATGGCCGATGGTCCTTCGACATACCTCGGTGAACTTGCGCTTGGTCGTAACGTGCTCGTGGCCTTTATGCCTTGGCAGGGTTACAACTTCGAGGATTCGATCCTAATTTCTGAGCGCATTGTCCGTGACGACGTCTTTACTTCAATTCACATCGATGAGTTTGAAGTTATGGCTCGTGACACGAAGCTCGGTTCTGAAGAGATAACACGCGATATTCCAAACGTTGGTGAAGACGCTCTCAGGAATCTCGATGAAGCCGGCATTGTGTATGTTGGTGCAGAGGTTAACCCTGGCGATATTCTCGTTGGTAAGGTGACACCAAAGGGCGAAAGTCCTATGACACCTGAAGAGAAGTTGCTTCGTGCAATCTTCGGTGAGAAAGCTTCTGACGTTCGCGATTCATCGTTGCGTTTGCCACCAGGTACGACAGGAACAATCGTTGATGTTCGTGTCTTCTCCCGTCGCGGTATTGACAAAGATGAGCGCGCTCTTGCCATTGAACGTTATGAAATTGAAGCATTGGCGAAAGACAGAGATGATGAGCGCGCTATTCTTGAGCGCTCATTCTACACACGTCTAAAAGACTTCCTCATGGGGCATGAAGTTATTGCTGGCCCTGATAGTCTTGCTAAAGGAACTAAGATCGACGAAATGGTTTTGGGTGAGTTTACTCCTGGCCAATGGCGTGCGATCGCGGTTGCTGACGACAAGCAGATGGCTGACATCGAAGAACTTAAGTCACAGCATGATGACCAGATCGCTGCTATCCTTAGTCGCTTTGAAGACAAGGTTGACAAGATACAGCGTGGCGCCGAGTTGCTTCCTGGTGTTATGAAGATGGTTAAAGTTTTCGTTGCCGTTAAGCGTAAGCTCCAGCCTGGTGATAAGATGGCTGGTCGTCACGGAAACAAGGGTGTTATCTCTAAGATTGTTCCTGTTGAAGACATGCCTCACCTTGAGGACGGCACAACAGCTGATATCGTTTTGAACCCACTTGGTGTTCCATCGCGTATGAACGTGGGACAGATTCTAGAAACACACCTTGGCTGGGCGGCTCGTGGTTTAGGTAACCAAATTAAGCAAGCCATTGACGATTACAGACGCAGCCATGAAATCGCTGACATCAAAATGGCGCTTTTGAATGCTTATGGCGAAGATATCTATCAAGAACAGATTGCGGATGCGCCTGAAGCGGAAGTACTAGAACTTGCCGGAAACTTGACCTCTGGTGTGCCGATGGCAACACCAGTGTTTGACGGCGCGCGTGAGCCTGATGTCGTTGAGATGTTGTCTCGTGCCGGTCTAGACGCTTCTGGCCAGGTAACTTTACGCGATGGCCGCACAGGTGAGCAGCTGCACAGGAAAGTAACCGTTGGTTACATCTACATGCTGAAGCTTCACCACTTGGTGGATGACAAAATCCATGCTCGTTCAATCGGACCATACTCACTTGTCACGCAACAGCCGTTGGGTGGTAAGGCACAGTTCGGTGGACAGCGCTTTGGTGAGATGGAAGTTTGGGCACTGCAGGCTTATGGTGCTGCTTATACCTTGCAGGAAATGCTTACCGTTAAATCCGATGACGTGGCGGGCCGTACAAAGGTTTACGAATCTATTGTACGCGGTGAAGACACATTCGAAGCCGGTATCCCGGAATCATTTAACGTTCTGGTCAAAGAGCTAAGAGCTCTCTGTCTCAACGTCGATATGCTGAATTCAGACGGCTAACGACAAACTAGAAGATCTGACCGAGAACGAACTATTAGGCACCCAAGCGGGGTGTTAGGAGAACAAAATGAACGAGTTGACAAAAATCTTTGGCCAGCAAAATTCTATCGCAACTTTTGATCAGTTGCGTATCACCATTGCCAGCCCAGAGCGGATTCGCTCTTGGTCATTTGGTGAAATTAAGAAGCCAGAGACTATCAACTACCGAACATTTAAGCCGGAACGCGATGGCTTGTTCTGCGCACGTATTTTTGGTCCGATAAAGGATTATGAATGCTTGTGTGGCAAATATAAGCGCATGAAATATAAGGGTATTGTCTGCGAAAAATGCGGCGTTGAAGTTACCCTTTCTAAGGTCCGTCGTGAGCGTATGGGGCATATTGATCTGGCGGCCCCTGTTGCGCATATTTGGTTCATGAAGTCACTGCCAAGTCGTATTGGCTTGCTGCTCGACATGACGTTGAAAGAATTAGAGCGAGTGCTCTATTTTGAGTCGTTTGTCGTTACTGAACCTGGTTTGACACCTCTCAAACAAGGTCAACTGATGTCGGAAGAGCAGTATTATGATGCTCAAGAAGAATTCGGCGATGATTCGTTCACCGCAATGATCGGCGCTGAAGCACTAAAGGAAATGCTTCGTGGTCTTGATCTTGAGCTTGAACGCGAAACTCTTAGAGCTGATCTAAAAGCAACCAACTCTGAAACGAAGCGCAAGAAGCTTGTGAAGCGTTTGAAGATTGTTGAAGCTTTTGTTGAGTCCGGTTCTAATCCAGAGTGGATGGTTCTAGAAGTTCTTCCGGTTATTCCACCAGAGCTTCGCCCATTGGTGCCATTGGACGGCGGTCGTTTTGCCACGTCTGATTTGAATGATCTTTATCGTCGTGTGATCAACCGAAACAACCGTTTGAAGCGTTTGATGGAGCTGCGTGCGCCAGACATTATCATTCGTAACGAAAAGCGTATGTTGCAGGAATCTGTCGACGCTTTGTTTGATAACGGTCGCCGTGGTCGCGTTATTACCGGTGCGAATAAACGTCCTCTCAAGTCTCTGTCTGACATGCTTAAAGGTAAGCAGGGTCGTTTCCGTCAGAACCTACTTGGTAAGCGTGTTGATTACTCTGGTCGTTCTGTAATCGTGGTTGGTCCGACGCTCTTGCTGCATCAGTGTGGCTTGCCAAAGAAGATGGCATTGGAGCTGTTTAAGCCATTCATATATGCGAAACTTGAACTCTACGGCATGGCGACTACCATTAAAGCTGCGAAGCGCATGGTTGAAAAGGAACGTCCAGAAGTTTGGGACATCCTCGAAGAAGTTATCCGTGAACACCCTGTGATGCTAAACCGCGCGCCAACGCTTCATCGCCTTGGCATTCAGGCGTTCGAGCCTGTTTTGGTTGAAGGTAAAGCGATCCAGCTGCATCCATTGGTCTGTACAGCTTTTAACGCTGACTTTGACGGTGACCAGATGGCTGTTCACGTTCCGCTGAGCCTTGAAGCACAGCTGGAAGCACGTTGTTTGATGATGTCCTCTAACAACATCCTATCACCTGCAAACGGTAAGCCGATTATTGTGCCGTCTCAGGATATTGTATTGGGTATCTACTATCTTTCAATGGAAGGTGGTGGAGATGAGCCCGGTACAGGAATGTCTATCTTGAACGTTGGCGAACTTGAAATCGCTCTCGAGCAGGGCATTATTTCTCTGCATACGCCGATAAAAACGAGATGGCATTCGGTCGATGCGGATGGCCAACCAACTGTGGAAACAGTTGAGACGACACCTGGCCGCGTGATGCTGAGTGAAATCTTACCAAGACATCCCAAGCTACCATTCTCGAGTATCAACCGCGTTCTCACTAAGCGTGAAACGACAGACGTTATCGATACCGTCTATCGTCACTGTGGACAAAAAGAGACGGTCATCTTTGCCGACCGTTTGATGGGCCTCGGTTTCAAATATGCTGCTAAAGCTGGTATCTCGTTCGGTAAGGACGACATGGTCATTCCTGACGCGAAGTTCCCACTCGTTGATGAAGCTCAAGAGCAGGTCAAAGAGTTCGAACAGCAGTACCAAGATGGTCTGATTACTCGCGGTGAGAAATACAACAAAGTCGTTGACCTTTGGTCACAGTGTTCTGACCGTGTTGCTGACGAGATGATGAAAGTCATGCAACAGGGCTCTGGTGCGAACATCAACTCTGTATACATGATGGCGCACTCTGGTGCTCGTGGTTCTGCAACCCAGATTAAGCAGCTTGCGGGTATGCGTGGTTTGATGGCTAAGCCTTCTGGTGAAATCATCGAAACACCGATTATCTCTAACTTTAAAGAAGGTCTGACTGTTCTTGAGTACTTTAACTCGACACACGGTGCACGTAAGGGCCTTGCCGACACAGCGTTGAAGACGGCTAACTCTGGTTACCTGACACGTCGTTTGGTTGATGTGGCACAGGATGCTGTTATCGTCGAACACGATTGCGGTACGGAAAAAGGCCTTGAGGCAACAGCGATTATCGAAGGCGGTAATACGGTTGTTTCTCTTGCAGAACGTATTCTTGGGCGTGTGACTTTAGAAGAAGTTAAACATCCGAAGACAGGCGAAGTTATTGTGCCAGCTGGCCAATTGCTTGACGAGAAGCTGTCAGATTTGATTGAGGCCTCTGGCGTTGACAAGATCAGCTATCGTTCTGTTTTGGTCTGTGAAACACGCAATGGTGTTTGTGCTAGCTGTTACGGGCGTGATTTGGCTCGTGGTACAATGGTTAACGTTGGAGAGGCTGTTGGCGTTATTGCTGCTCAGTCAATCGGCGAACCAGGTACACAGCTAACGATGCGTACGTTCCACATTGGTGGTGCGGCGCAACGTGGTGCTGAACAGTCTTCTGTGGAAGCCGTCTTGGATGCAACCATCAAGATTAAGAACCGTAATGTGGTTATTAACTCTGAAGGCAATCCAATCGTCATGAACCGCCATACTGAGATCTTGCTTCTCGATGAAAATGGCCGTGAGCGTTCAAATCACAAAGTGCCTTATGGTACTAAACTGCTCGTGGATGACAACAAGAAGGTCAAATCAGGTCAGAAGTTAGCGGAATGGGATCCATACACGCTGCCTATTATCACTGAGAAAAACGGTGTTGCGAACTACGTTGACCTGGTTGACGGTGTTTCTATGCGCGAAGTCACCGATGAAGCAACCGGCCTTTCCTCGCGTGTTGTTGTTGATTGGAAACAGCAGCCAAAAGGCGCTGAACTTCGTCCTCGCGTGACATTGCGTGACGATAAGGGAGAAGTTCTTGAGCTGAGTAATGGTCTCGAAGCTCGCTACTTCATGTCCGTGGACGCTATCCTTTCTGTAGAGAATGGTGCCAAAGTTCATGCTGGTGACGTTTTGGCGAGAATTCCTCGTGAGTCTTCAGGTACACGCGATATTACTGGTGGTCTGCCTCGTGTGGCGGAACTCTTTGAAGCACGCCGTCCTAAAGACTACGCCATTATCGCTGAAGCGGATGGTCGTGTGGAATTCGGTCGAGATTATAAAACAAAACGTCGTGTTCTGATCGTGCCTGAAGAGGCCGATAGAGAACCGGTTGAATACATGGTACCAAAAGGTAAGCACCTTGCAGTTCAAGAAGGTGATTTCATCCGCAAAGGTGAATTGTTGTTGGATGGTAACCCTGTTCCGCACGATATTCTTGAAATCTTGGGCGTTGAAGCTTTGTCTGACTACCTGACAAACGAAATTCAGGATGTTTACCGTCTTCAGGGCGTGAAGATCAACGATAAGCATATCGAAGTGATGGTTCGCCAGATGCTTCAGAAGATCGAAGTTACGGACGGTGGTGATACGACGTTCCTGATCGGTGAACAGGTTGACCGTGAAGAGTTTGAAGAAGAAAACGAAAAAGCAATGAAAGATGGTGGTCGTTTGGCAGCTGGTAAACCTGTCTTACAGGGCATTACAAAGGCTAGCCTGCAAACCCGTTCCTTTATCTCCGCAGCTTCGTTTCAGGAGACTACTCGAGTGCTGACGGAAGCGTCGGTCCAAGGGAAAGTAGATTACCTGAGCGGTCTTAAGGAGAACGTGATTGTTGGACGCCTTATCCCGGCAGGAACCGGTGCCATTGTCAATCAGATGCGTCGTGTTGCGAATGAACGCGATAGAGAGCTTGAAGTTCTCCATGGTGAAGGGGATGACAATGATGAATTGTTGGCCATCGATTTTGCTTCCATGGACCAGCCTGAAGTAATTGAAAACTAGACGCATACCGTTTAGTCTTTATCAAAACCGACTAACTAGGGGCCTAGCGACAAAGTTCGCAAAGCCCCTTTTTCTTTAGAAACGGAGGGCAAAGAGACTCCGTTTTGAAGTTTGTTTGACGTATAGATTACGTTGAGAGCTATCTGTGGCAAAGCCAGAATCCCGGGCCACTTTTGGAAAAACGAAAGTAACTTTTGCGCCGATGCGGCGATGCTTTTGGCCCCTCTATGATGTCGCTTCAGGGCTGGCTAGCAGGGCAAACTACCGTCTTTGGCGCGAATCTGAATTCGCTAATTGAGAGCTAGTTTTTGCAACCTGCCTGTCATTTGAAGCAAAAACGGTTGTTGAATTATTCCATATTAGGAACAAATCCAACCAAAATCACCCCAGATATATGGGGCTACATAGAAGATTTCCTATTTTCTTGATGAACAATTTTCATTATGCAATCGGGCTTCGGAGTCTTTTCGATTCGAAAAATTAGCGGACTCCAATCTTGCTCGATTCCTTAATGGAGATTTAAATTTTGCGAAAAAGACTCCATTCCAACTCGATTCCCTCTGACCTTCCTGGCATGCCAATTGCATTCCTCCTGCATGGACAAGTTTGTCATTAATGGATTGTATGAATGAATACTCAAAGAAAAACTCTGATAGGGCTAGCGACAAGCCTCTTCTATGGTTTTCTGACAGTGTCTTTTGCATCTGCCGCAACTGAAGGCGGAAGCGAAGAATCATCATGCAGTTTTGTTAACGGCAGCGTCCGTTTTAGTTTCGTTTCTAAGGCAACAGAGTCGGCTACCCTTTCAGGGAGCGATAGCATTTCGATTTCTTGCACTGTTGGTGTGAGTGTCGTCGTTAGTGCTTTCCGGGTTGGGCAGACTGTTAGCTCTCGAGGAACGAGTTATGAGCTTGTCGGAGAATCTGGAGAATCCGATGTCAACGGCGGAGTAAAAGTCTGCCATTGGGGCGGAGCAAAAGTAGGCCAGTTTGTTTGATTTTTGGGTATGTCTTCTGGCCTCTGCAGGGGCCAGAAGACATTGTCCGTCATTGAGACCTATGATGGGTGTTGTTTGGTGGTTTTGAGCCGTGATCGG
>CAJQQZ010000130.1 GCA_905480575.1 uncultured Alphaproteobacteria bacterium
CCTGAGAAGAATTGGAGCAAGAACTTTTACCGAAGTCTTCAAGGCAATTGGAGATATCTGCTACATGTTCGAACCAGATGAATGTTTCAACTATTTCAAAGCCGCTGGATATCAATCAAATTAAAACCGAAATGCTTTAAAGGTTGGTATTTTGTCCTGTCTCAAATTCAGCGAGGTTAGCATCTTTGCCGTAATCACGCCCTGAACTCTGATGGCAATTTCGCACAACGCGGTAAAAAGGAATTACGGTAATGACAGTTTACTAAATTCAAATACGGCAGGTGTGTCTTTGATCGACGATCGTCACTCGAAATGATTTCACTCTATTAGTAAACTGTCATCCAAATCGTCACGAAATCTCAAGAAGTTGGTTACGGCGAATACGTTTCTTCAAAACAGGCACACTTGCTTCTTGCCTAGCCTCATTTGACCCCAATCCCCAACCCTAGAACCTCATGCGCTCATTGGTTGGATCATAAGGGGAGTCTTCGATGATTGTGGCGGGGAGCCGGCGTTCTAGGACGGCTACTTCCAGCTCGGTGCCGACGGTGGCGTGGTCTATGTCGATGTAGGCCATTGAGAGGCATTTGCCGAGGGTGTGGGAGCTGGCGCCTGAGGTTATCCGGCCGACGAGTTTGCCGTCTCTGTAGATTGCTTCGTTCATATAGGCGTCGGCATCGACGGTCTCGACCATCAAGGTCACCATCTTCTTGGTTAGACCGCACTCGCGTTGTTCCAGCAGAGCTTGTTTGCCGACGAAATCGTCCTTTTTGAATTGCACAAAGCGGTCGAGGCCTGATTCTAAGGCGGTGTGCTCGACGTTCATGTCGCGATACATGGCGCGGTAGGATTTCTCCAATCGCAGGGATTCAACCGCGCGGTTACCGAACAGTTTCATGCCGTGGTCTGCGCCTGCTTTCATGAGTTCCTCATAGAGGTGGACGTTGTAGAAGATTGGATGGTACAGCTCCCAGCCCAATTCGCCCTCATAGTTGACGCGCATCATGCGAACGTCGGAGGCGAAACCGACAGTGTGGGTCTGTGCCGACATCCAGCGGAAGGCGTCGTTAGAGATATCACCGTCCACCAGGTTTTCCAGAATGTCCCGCGCTTTTGGCCCAACCAGTGTGAAGCAGCCGCGCTCCAGGGTAGCGTTCCGCAACCGAACAGAGCCATCGTCCGGCAGGCATCGGCTGAGGACATCAAAATCGTGGCATTCGCCTCGCGGCGTTGAAACCAGATAATAGAGCTGCTCATCGAGCTTTGTGACGCTGTACTCGGCGCGGACTGTGCCTTTTGTTGTTAGAAAGTGCGCTAAGACAATGCCGCCGATCTTGAGCGGCATTGTGTTCGCCAGAATGCGATTGAGCCAGGCCTCAGCCCCAGCGCCAGATACTTCAAATTTCGCCATGGGGGTCATGTCGAGCAGGCCAGCCGTGTTTCGCACCGCATGGCATTCGGTTGCCACGTGGGGCAGAGAGTTGAATTCTCGGTATGACCAGATGTCCTTAGGCTCGACGCCTTCCGGCGCAAACCATACAGGCACTTCCCAACCATAGACGGCACCCCAGACGGCCCGGTCTGCAGTCATTCTGTCATAAGAGGGGGATGTCTTGGCTGGTCGGCCATCCGGCCATTCGTGGCCCGGATAATGCAGGCCAAAGTTATGGCCAAACGACTCTTTGTTTTTAATGCCGGTCCAGTTCTTGTTGGCATGAGCGCCGTAACGTCTTGAGTCGATCTCCGATAGATCCATATGCGGCTCGCCATCGACAAT
This sequence comes from uncultured Alphaproteobacteria bacterium, assembly GCA_905480575.1. Lineage (GTDB taxonomy): Bacteria > Pseudomonadota > Alphaproteobacteria > UBA7985 > CAJQQZ01 > CAJQQZ01. The sequence continues at coordinate 1,778 of CAJQQZ010000130.1, forward strand.
CCAGTTGGCAAGCTCATAGCCAACGCCGCCCCCCATGAGCAAACCGCCTGAGAAACCCTCCGCAAACCAAAAGTTCTTCATGCCAGCAACCGGGCCAACGAGGGGCATATTGTCTGGTGTCGTACAGATCGGACCACGGACATTGGATCTAAGCCCGACTTCACCCAGGGCCGGAACCAGTTCTAGAGCCGCTTCCCAGTTTTCTTCGACTGTCTCCATGCTTTCCGGCAGCAAGTCCGCGCCGAAGGTTGGCGGCACGCCGTTACGGGCAAAGTGCTCAACGCGGCGGGGGCGCTCATAGGGGCCAAACTGGAGGCCGTCGCGTTCTTCACGGACATAGCCATTGATCGCTTCGTTGCGGAGGACCGGCAGTTCGGGCAGGCCTTGTGCCTTGCGCTCTGTTAAGGCAGGCACAGTGTCAGTGCACCAATATTGATGCAGTACTGGAAAGGCCGGAATATTGATGCCGAGTGTTTTTGCGGTGTCTTGAACAAAATTGCCCGTCGCGGTCACAACATGTTCGCAAGTAATGTTGCCTTTGTTGGTCTTTACCAGCCACTCACCGGACGGCAGTTGCTCGTAGCCCAGGACTTCGGTCTTTTGATAGATTTCTGCCCCGAGTTGGCGCGCGCCTTTGGCCAAGGCCTGTGTCACGTCGGCGGGGGCGATGTGGCCGTCATCAGGGTTGTAGACAGCGCCCAGCAGGTTCGGGCTGCGCTTCATGAGTGGCCAAAGATCAATTGTTTGCTCGGGCGTTAACAGTTCCGCCCGGATACCCTGGGTTTCAGCAATGGTCATATAGTTGAGGTATTCATCCATACGGTCGGCACTCTCTGCCACACGCAACTGGCCACATTTATGCCAACCGATACCCTGGCCGGTTTCCGCCTCAAGCCGCTCATAGATCTCAACCGTTTTCGCAATCATCCGCCCAAAGCTATAAGAAAAAGAATAGAGCGGAATGAGACCAGCGGCGTGCCAAGTCGAGCCAGCGGTTAACTCTGTGCGCTCCAACAGCACTGAATCCGTCCAACCGCGGTGAGCCAGGCTGTAGAGGATATTACACCCAACACAACCGCCGCCCACAACAACAATTCTTGCATGGCTCTTCATGGTAATTTTCCCCTGTTTTCTTCTTTGGTGTTCGACGCTATGGGATTTGGCTCTGAACACTACTGGCGCGGATTTTTTTGAAGTCGCATTGCCTTTGAGCTAGATCCCTGGTCAAGCCTCATAGTTGCGCTCTTGCATTCATTTGGATCGAGTGTCAACAGCCTGTTCTATACCATCCCACAGCTCCTCGTTTGATCACTTGGATGAAAGGATCTTTGCCACCGACGTAGTCGCGGAAGGCTAAGTGGCGTTCAGCTTACTTGGCACCGGCCAAGAGTTGAGTTACGAGTTACGGTGCCAGTGGGGCTGTTGAAAAAAGCCATATACAGGACGATTAGGTGCCTGAGTAGGGCATGATTGGCCGAGATATCATAATCTGGAACACCATCCCCATTGTGAAGATTTCAGCTCCCCTGAAAGCACGTCGCCGCTCAATTTGACGATAGATGGCGACGTTCAGTGCAAAATAGGCCTTTGCGAGCCGTTTGAGGTTGATGGCTGCAGCCGTCAACCAGGCTTGGATAGCCATGTTGGCAATGCCTCTACGCACCGCTCGATTGAGGCCGTGGCAGGCTTTTGCTTCGCCATGAAGACCCTCAACACGGAAACGGTGGGCATTATATGCCGCTCTGTCCTGCGGC
>CAJQQZ010000131.1 GCA_905480575.1 uncultured Alphaproteobacteria bacterium
GCTGTCGAAACGCCTGATTCCTGTTCCTTGATCATCCCAATGATCTGTTCTTCTGTGAAACGTGATCGCTTCATATTCGTCTCCTGAATCTGTTAGACGAATTCTACCAGAAAACGGAGGAGTTTACGGGGCGCAGGTCAAGATCCACCCGTTGAAATCCGAAATCAAGCCCGCGTTCCCCTTTGGTACAAAGACCATTTCGGGCATGACTATCCGTCGGTTTCTTCTTGTAAAGAAAGCATATCGCTCTTTGCTTCAGAAACGCATTGCGTAGCTGTGCGTCTTATCGGCAATGAAGATGACCTTGAGGTCTTTGCGCCTTATGGCTTGAACTCTGTGTTTTCTATGATTCTAGTGCCTAACAATCGTCAGCCGAATAAAGAAACGCACGAGAAAAAGGGGCGCCGACAGAAATCGTTCTGGCCAGAGCTACAAATCATTCCCTGACCGGAAGAAGGCTAAAACCGCTTGAAAAAGAAAACCCGGTCATGACCGATAGGATTGTCTGGTAACCGTCCAAACTCCTGAAAACCCAAACTAAGATAAAACCCAGGTGCTTGGAAACTATAGGTATTCACCCAAATTCCAATGCAGCGCTTTTCCCGAGCTAGCTGTTCCGCGCAACCAACCAAAGACCGCCCACAGCCCTGGCCTTGAACTTCGGGAGAGACTGCTAAGAGCTTGATGTAGAACCAATCGCAATGAACTTCGCCTACAAGGCCGCCGACAGTTTCGCCTTCCCGTTCTAAAGACAATCCAATCGCATGAGGAGAATAGTTGAATTGTGCTGCATCTCTACCGTCTTCCAAGTAGGCCCTAATACGTTTAGATATGAAATCTAAATCGTTCGCAGGCACCTCAACAATCGAAAGTTCTGAGTCCACAGTTACGACGCGTCAGTCAGATGCGTCTCAAACTCGGCTGGCGAGACTATTTCTATCAGCTCAAGATCATCAGAATGCCGAACTTCACGGTGCTTGATTCCAGGAGGTTGCAGAACACAGGAGCCTTCACGTAAGATTTGCTCTCCATGCCCTTCATATTCAAAAACCACCCATCCTTTGGTGATATAGACCATCTGGAAATCCAGCTCGTGGATGTGCCATTGGGCTTCTGATTCTCGACCCGGGACAGCACGGATGACGTGCGCACCAAACTTTCCACCTGTTGCTTCCTTTATTCCCAGCTGGCGATACTCAAAGAAGGCACGCAGCCCCTGCGCCTGGAATGCGCCATCATCAGCGTGTGCAATTGTGAAGGCCTGTCCTTTCCAAAGTTTCGATGCTCCAGCCATAAGTCTCATCCTTGTTCAATTGAGGGGTTTGGTTTGCTCCGCTAACCAGGTCTTCGTTGTTTCATCAAGGGAAGGAGAAACCTTTTCCCAAACCTCTCGATGATAAAGGTTGATGGCTTCAGTTTCCGCTGTGGTCAAAAGCTCTGTATCAATCAACTTAGGCTCATAAGGGGCGAAAGTAAGGGTCTCAAATCCATAAAGTTCACGCCCGTCTTGATTTAGGTCAGATCGCGGAACAACGATTTCCAGGTTTTCAATTCTAATGCCATACTCGCCTGCTTTGTAGAACCCAGGTTCATTGGACAAGACCATGCCAGGCTCAAGTGGAACCAATGCACCTCTAGCCTTGGCGATCCGCGCAGGGCCTTCATGGACATTCAGGAAAGCGCCAACACCGTGCCCTGTACCATGATCATAGTCCAAACCCTCCTGCCAAAGGTATTGGCGCGCCAAACAATCTATTTCCTGTCCGGACGTTCCTTTCGGGAACACGGCAGCATGGAGCGCCAGATGCCCTTTAAGAACCAAAGTGTAATGCCGTTTCATTGCTTTACTAGGATCGCCAATCGCGATGACCCTCGTGATATCAGTCGTTCCATCCAGATATTGTCCACCAGAATCAACGAGAACGAGCTCTCCATCCTGCACAGCTCTATTGCTGGCTTCATTTGCGCGATAATGAACAATAGCCCCATTATCTCCTGATCCACAAATCGTATCGAAGGAAGTCGAGTGAAAACCCTCCACTTCACGACGCAGCCCTAGAAACTTCTCGATTGCTTCAAGTTCAGTTATGGGATTGTTGCTTGTGGCTCGATCTGTGCCTTCCTCAGACAACCACTCGACAAACCGACAAACCGCCGCCCCATCACGTATGTGGGCGGCTCGCATTCCTTCCAACTCTACCCGGTTCTTTGTGGCCTTCATGGCAATCACTGGATCGGGTGCCACAACGACGTCGCATGAGTTGTCATTTGCCAGTCTGAAAAGCTGTGAAGGGGCAGAACTAGCGTCCAACTGCCATCTGCCTCCCAACTCAACCAAAGTTGATTGCAACTGATCAGGCCCTAGCACTGAAACTGTATCAGGCAAGTGATCCCTAACCTCGTCGCTTAAACGTTCTCCATCAATGAACCATGTCAAATCCCCCCCCCTTGAAATGATCACAAAGGAAAGTGGCACCGCAGTAGAACGAAGATCCGAGGCCCGGATGTTCAACAGCCAAGCAATAGAATCTGGTAGTGAAATGACAGCTAGATCAGCATCGTTCTCTTTAACCTTTTGCGCGACACTTGAGATTTTTGCTTCACTAGGCTCACCTGCATATTCTAAAGGATGAACGAAAATCGGGGTTGAAACAGACGCAGGCCGGTCATCCCAAACGAGATCCACCAGATTTTGATCTACGGCCATCAGTTCAGCCTGACGAGACCGACAGACTTTGCGAAAGGCATCAACTTGCGATTTTGTATGCAGCCAGGGGTCAAATCCGATTTTTTGCCCCTTTTTAACATTGCTCTTTAGCCAAACCGTCAAAGGATTATCGACAAGGCTTTGATGGTCAAAGGTATCAACTGGCGTTTGTTGATCCGCCTGCAAAGTATAGCGGCCATCAACAAAGAGTGCGGCTGTGTCTTTGGTGACAATCGCTTCGCCCGCCGATCCAGTAAACCCTGAGATATAAGCGAGACGCTCTTCGCTGTCGGGCACCTCTTCCCCCTGATGCATATCAGAGCGCGGAATAATAAAGCCGTCGAGCTCCTCTTTTGTAAGTAGAAGCCGAAGAGCAGCCACACGATGGCGGATCTCAGCATGGTCAATCATCTCAAGAACTCCGATTCGGAATCAGGCGAGAAAAAGGCATTTTCCAGCCCAAAAAGTGGAACTATTTCAACCGTGTAACACGGCGTTACGAGCTATGCAAAAGCTGCATTTCGGCATTGCATTAATCGATCTTTCACTCTCGCGAAAAACAAACGATATGTAGGGCAACAGAGAATTCAACGCTCAAACAAATATTTCAAGGACTGATCCCATGGTACGTTTTACCGAACAAGAACAAGAACTCGTTGCACAGGCGAAAGCCGCTGGTATTCCTGCTGCTTTGACTGAAGTTGCAGCACCTGCTCCACGCCTTGGCTTCTTTGCCAAATTTGTCTCTTACATGGAGCGCCGCCAGACTGAAGCAATGCTTTCTCGTTTGGACGACCACCTGCGTGAAGACATCGGTTTGAACCCAATTGGCAACCGCGACGGCCGTACAAAAACTGCACCATTCAATTATTTGTCTGCTGCCTATTGACTGCCATTTGTGCCGGACTAACTAGGTTAGTTTAAGCACAGTAGCATAGTTTGATTTCATCAAACAACCTCCCCGAAGAAGCCCCGCTATATGCGGGGCTTTTTTGTTGTATAGTGAAGAGAACGACGCGAAAAATAGGACAAGCCATGATTAAACCCGCCCGTCTGACCTATACCATTGGGAGTCTAACGTTCATTTTTATCGGGGTGTTGCACAGCTACGCTCATCTGTCGGACCTCTCCGCGGCAGCACTGTTAACTGCATTATCGGATATCGGTGAGGTCGAGGTGGTTGGACAAACTGCACAGCTCACAGATTTATGGCATGGCATAAGTTTACTGATGGGGTTTTTCTCCGTAGGTTTAGGCGCTGTGAACCTCGCCGCCTTATATTCCGCACGAAAGAACAGTTACCCGGCGAACTCAATTTGTTTGATTAACATATGCTTGCTAGCCGCGATCACGGCTATCGGTTTGCTTTACCTAGGGCCACTCCAGGCAGTTGGCGGTCCCATTGGAATCCTCTTGTTCGGCTTGCCTGTTTACTGGGCATCCAAACAGAACAACTAGATACTGCTAACTTGAACCTTAACCTTTCTTAACCAGCAGGATCGACCATTCGCCCATATGTAGGCGACGAACAAGCTTCATCCCTTGGTTCTGGTAAGTCGCACGGACCATCGTTTCTTGATTGATCAAAAGGCCTGCGAGAATTGCGTAGCCACCAGAACAAAGATTCTGCCCGATGGGTTTGGCAAGGCCCACCAAGGGTCTTGCAAGAATGTTAGCGAAGATTAGGTCGTAGGGACCACGCTTCGCCAATTGATGGTTGTCAAAGCCGGTACTAACGACGGCATCCATTCGGCCTTGTAACTGATTGAGTTTAGCGTTTAACTTAGATACCCGAACCGCTTCCGGATCTATATCGGAAGCAAAGACGTAAGGAACACCAACTTTCGCTGCGGCCATCGCCAAAATAGCTGTCCCACAACCGAGGTCCAAAACGTTGTCAAATTTCTCTGACTTGAGCAAATGGTCGAACTGTAGCAAGCAGCCCTTTGTCGTCTCATGCTGTCCGGTTCCAAATGCCGTCGACGCATCAACGTTCAGATTATGAGTTCTAGCGGATGGCATCGGTCCTGTGTAATGAGATCCGTAGATAAAGAACCGCCCAGCGCGAATTTCAGGCGTCGCCTTTTGGCTCTCAACTACCCAATCACGGTCAGGGACGGGAACAATCTCATACGGCGCAAGCTTGATCTCAGCAGCGTTCGCAGCGACGTCTAACAGGCCATGCCATCGCTCTGGCTCATCATCGCTATAGACAACCACATCACAATCATCTTTTGGGTCGTCCATCGCTGTCATATCAACTGCGAATTCAGAAATCGCCGTTAGAGTATTGACGAACTTATCGACGGATGCGGTCGGCAGTTTCAATTCCATTTGATAAACTTGCGTCATCAGCTTGCTCCCTGTGCTGCTTGTACGAACCCCGCCATCACGCGCTTCTCGCCGGAATGATCAAAACCTACCACTAACTTGTCGCCTTCAAACTCAAGGACGGTGCCATAGCCGAATTTCTGATGAAAAACACGATCTCCGGCATTAAATGCCTGTGGCTTAGACGTAGGTGGGATAACATTTGCCTTGCCATCAATCGTTTTAGCACGCCTCGCTTGAGCCCTTTGCCATCCAGGACTGGACTGCCAGCCCCATTTGCGCTTCTCCAAGGTCGGACCATCGTCTTGTGGAGGTGTAAAGTTAAAACCAAAACCGCCATAGTCACTGCCATTTGATTTCGAAGAGCTTGATTGGTCATCAATATGCTCCTTGGGCAACTCCTCAACAAAACGCGAAACAAGAGAGTCTGTATATTGACCATGAATACGCCGGCGCCCAGCATAAGAAATATTGAGGTGCTTTCTAGCTCTCGTAATCCCAACGTAAGCAAGACGTCTCTCTTCCTCTAACCCTTTGACACCAGTCTCATCCAAAGCACGCTGGTTGGGAAAGACGCCCTCTTCCCAACCAGGTAGGAAGACCACATCGAACTCTAACCCTTTCGCGCCGTGAAGCGTCATGATGGTAACTCGATCTTCTCCCCCGGTTTCAATCGCTTCCATGACCAGTGATACGTGCTCTAGGAATGAGGGCAAATTCTCGAATTCACCCATTGCAGAGATCAATTCCTTCAGGTTCTCTAATCGACCTTGTGCATCAGGAGACTTTTCCTCCCGCCACATGGTTGTGTAGCCCGACTCATCCAGCAGGATTTCTGTTAGCTCAGGATGGGGGGTTGCGACGGACATGTCGCGCCAACGCTGAAAATCATTGAGAAGTGCAGACAGCGTGGAACGAACCTTTGGTCTTAATTCATCGCTCTGAACCAGCGCTTCCGTCGCTCGGTAAAGAGAACGACCGGATGCCCGCGCCGCAGTATAAAGCATTTGTACAGTGGCATCCCCTATGCCGCGCTTAGGCTTGTTAATGATCCGCTCAAAGGCTAGATCATCATCAGGTTGCTGCACCACCCTCAAATATGCCAGGGCATCTCGGATCTCCATCCGCTCATAGAACCGTGGACCACCAATCACACGGTAGGGAATGCCAAGCGTGATAAAACGTTCTTCGAACTCTCGCATTTGAAATGAAGCTCGGACAAGTATGGCCATATCGGCCAGGGAAGTGCCTTTGCTCTGGAAGCGTTCAATCTCTTCGCCTATCTGACGGGCTTCTTCCTCGCCGTCCCAAGCTGACTTCAAAACAACCTTTTCACCTTCACCAGCGTTAGTGAAGAGTTCTTTGCCCAAACGACCTTCGTTGTAAGCTATGACTTTCGAGGCAGCAGCCAAGATGTGACCTGAGGAGCGATAGTTGCATTCCAGTCTTACTACTGCTGCGCCAGGAAAATCCTTTTCAAACCTCAGGATGTTACCAACCTCTGCACCGCGCCAACCGTAGATCGATTGATCATCATCACCAACACAGCAGATATTCTTGTGACCTTGCGCCAAAAGTCTCAGCCAAAGATACTGCGCGACGTTTGTGTCCTGATACTCATCCACCAAAATGTATTTGAACTGTCGATGGTAGCGAGCCAGGACATCAGCATTGTTGGAAAACAGGTCGAGACACAACAGCAAAAGATCGCCGAAATCGACGGCGTTCAGCACCTTCAAGCGATCCTGGTACTCCTGATAGATTTCGACAGCTTGCCCGTTCGCGAAGTCGCCAGACTGAGCAGCTGGAATTTTACTCGGCAACCACCCTCTATCTTTCCAGCGAGAGATGAGGTGCGCCATGGTCTTTGGCGTCCACCGCTTCGTATCGATAGAACGAGCATTCAGTATTTGCTTTATCAGGCGCTCTTGATCATCTGTATCCAGAATGGAAAACTGTGAATTGAGTCCAACAAGCTCAGCATGCCGGCGTAACATGCGTGCAGCCAACGCATGAAAGGTACCCAACCACCACCCTTCTGTTGGATGATTGATCATGCTTTCAACACGTTCTTTCATCTCACGCGCGGCTTTATTGGTAAATGTGACAGCCAACAGCTCTTGAGGACGCGCTTTCCCCAGCATCAGGATATGGGCTAGCCGCGTGGTCAAAACACGGGTCTTCCCTGTACCAGCGCCGGCAAGTACCAGGACAGGGCCATCGGTTTGTAAAACCGCCTGACTTTGCGCTTCATTCAAATTTTGCAGCCAGGGAAACTCAGGCTGTTCTGTCATTGTGGGTGCTTGCGCCATAACAGCTCGATACCAGTCAGGAGATTGCGGAATAACGGATTCTGTTCTACAGGCTTTTAGAGTCGGACACCAGAGCCTGTTGAAAGGAAAAACCATGTCACGTGAAGTAACCACAATCGCCCTCCAAGAGGACAGTCCTGGTCAACAACATTCGCTCCAGGTTCACCGTTTCACAGGCAAAGACAGATCGGCCGGTAAAGTCTTCATTCAGGCAGCTCTTCACGCCGACGAAATACCCGCGCATATGGCCGTTCACCACCTGCTACGACAACTCATTGATCTGGACGAACAGGGTAAAATTAATGGTGAAATCATTGTCTTGCCTTACGCGAACCCAATCGGCCTCGGTCAATATATAGAAGAAACTCATCTGGGCCGTTATCACTTGCCAGGTGGGGGCAATTTCAATCGTAACTGGCCTGATTTGGCTGAGCTCTCTTTACCTTTGGTTAAAGATAAACTCGGTACAGACGCAGAAACGAATGTTGAAACTATACGCGCCGCAATGAGACAAGTTCTCAATGACTGGCAAACTGTTGGCGGTTGGCAACATCTGCGCAAAGAAATCTTAACACTAGCCTGTGATGCTGACGTCGTTCTCGATGTACATTGTGACGACGAGTCACTCATCCACCTCTTCATCGCACCACAACACTGGCCACAGCTTTCAGATCTCAGCGCTGCGATCAAAAGTCGAGCAACGATGATGGCAGAAGATTCCGGTGGTGGTTCTTTCGACGAAGCCTGTTCTTACCCCTGGGTCAAATTTGCTAAAGCTTTTCCGGAATGCAACATCCCTCCTGTCTGTGAAGCGGCTACCGTAGAACTAAGAGGCAGACCTGACGTTTATGACGCGTTAGGAGAAGAGGACGCAGAAGGTTTGTTGACGTTCCTATCAGGACGCGGCTTCATTTCTGGACGGGAATCCAGTCTGCCGAAACCTCTTTGTGATGCAACTGATCTGCGGACTTGCGATATCGTGAGAAGCCCAGGTGCAGGTGTATTGGCCTACAAAGTCAAACCCGGTGATACAGTTTCTAAGGGGCAAGTGGTCGCTGAATTAATTGATATAGCCAGTCCTGATCCACGCGATGCCAGGATAGAAATCAAGTCCATCAACGATGGTTTAGTTATTTCTACAAGCCAGAACAAGCTGGTTCGACCAGGCTATAGCATAGCCAAAATTAACGGTACTGAAATTCTGGAGAGTAGAAGCGGCTATTTGCTAGAAGACTGATCCTGATCCTCGTCTTCCTCTTCGCTTTCTTCATTGGCTTGTAAAATGGCGCGGTGGTAGGTGAAGTTGACTTCATGCTCGTGGACTTGCCCGATCAGTTTACCGTCTCCGTCAGACACAACCGGGATGTGAGCTTCACCAGTTTTACGAATTATCTGCATAGCATCTTCCAAGCTACTATGCTGCTTCAAGCAAACGGTTCTCTCTGCAATAGATAAAGCTGTTTGGTCCTCTGTCCGACTCTCGTCCAGTGTTTCACTGAAGCGAATAACCCCAACAAACTCTCCGTCTTCGACAACAAACACACGCCCCCATCGCGAAGCAAGAAGTTTGCGCCGCACGACATCAAAAGGCGCATCGCTCGAAATGGTATCAACACGGCGATCAATAATGTCACCGACATGTGTATCGCGCAAAACAGAGACGTCTAAGCCGTTTTGCACCTCGACCCCTCTTTGCAGAAGCGTCAGCGTAAAGAAGCTGTAAGGAGTGATTGCACGAATAAGGAAGGAGGAAATAGCAACAGCAATCATGACTCCCATTGTGACAGAGTAATCTCCCGTCAGCTCAAAGATCATCAGTGTCGTCGAAATTGGCGCGCCTAAGACTGCAGCAGATACCGCGCCCATGCCAACGATCGTGTAGACAGCCAAGGCTGACGTATGAACGTCAACGATTGACGTTGCGATAATCCCAAACGACCCACCAAGCATGGCGCCAACAAAAAGAGCTGGTGAGAATACACCGCCGCCAAACCCCATCCCGAGACATAGGACGGTCAAAGCAATTTTGGCACATAAGAGCGATATCAAGAGCCAAAAGCCCAACTCCGCACCTAAGGCCATGGATGTCGCTTCATAACCCACGCCCAAGATTTCAGGCAAACGAATGGCAACGAGCCCGACTAACAGCCCAGCAATCGTTGGTCTAATCCAACTTGGGATCTTGGTCTTGGCGACTATTCGATTGACAAAAGAAGGGCCGTAAATGAGCGCTAAAGCTGCTGGAATGGATGTCAGTCCCAAAAGAACAAAAGCTGGAAACTCTAGAGGTGTCGCGATGATCAAAGAAGGGAGGAGAAAAGCAGGAGTATCGCCTAAGTACATGTGGCTAACGAGAGTGCCCGACACTGCAGCTAAGACAACAGGCGCAAAGGCCGACATACCGTAGTGTCCGACGACGACTTCCAGCGCAAAGAAAACACCCGCTAGAGGGGCATTAAACGAGGCAGCAACAGCTGACGCCACACCACAGCCTAACAGGGTACGTGTTTGTTTCGGGTCGAGTTTAAGCTTGGTTGCCAATGTGGAACCCAGTGAGGCACCAAAGTGCACCATCGGCCCTTCTCGACCTACTGAAGCGCCGGAACCAATAGAGATAACGGAAAGAACCGCAGCTTTGATGCCGTTGCGAAACGACATCCGCCCGCCTCTTAGGGCATTGGCTTCAATGACATCAGCGACGCCTTGGCTTCGTCGGTTCGGCATCCAAAAGTAAGAAAGCAATCCGACAATCAATCCGCCAATCGTCGGAACCAAAACAATCTGCCACCAGGGTAATTTGGCAACACGAGAAGCCAGATATTCACTGGTGGTGAAGAACCCCAAAAACTGGATGGCACTAATGCCTTCGATGAAGGCGATTGAGGCAATACCACCGATGAGACCAACCACAATAGCCAGCAAACTGAGGCCCAGCATGTGGTCTCGCTTGACGCGTTTTAAAATTTTCTTGGCTACGGCCTGTACGGGCATGTGTTAAGCAAAAATTGGATGTATCAATCACCCAGCTTTAGGCTTGTCTCCAACGCTCTGCAAAGAAAAATTTCTTCGAACTTAAAATCCCTGGAGTCAATGGATTAATCGAGAGAATTCTTGATACCAATCACGCGATTAAGTTCGGCCGGTTCACCCAATTCCTTATGAGCACGGTACCAAGATTGGATATTGTTTAGCGCTTCAGGTCTCCAGGGTGCAACCCGCCTGGTTTTCATGTCCATATGCAAGACCATCCATTCCACCGTCGCTGACAAGGCACCGTCTGATGCCTTTATCATTCGTTGGAAGATATGAACGCGTTTCGCGTCATAGCCCACCACTTGGGTTTCGACGCGGAAGGCCTCGCCTCTCATCAACTCAGCCTGATAGGTGATGTGGCTCTCGACGGTGAAGGTCGACACCATTTCACGATCACGGTACTCATGAGTTAGCCCCATGGCTTCCAAGAAAGGGTCAAACCCTAAATCAAATGCAACGCCATAGTAACCAACGTTCATGTGGCCATTGTAATCGATCCAGCCATCTTGGACATGTTGCTGTGGTGCAATATAGGGTGCGGGAATAGCCATTAACTTTTCCTAAACAGGTGTTCTCATTGTTACGAATTCTTCGGCAGAGGTCGGGTGAATGCCAACCGTTGAATCAAACTGGGCTTTTGTCGCCCCGGCTTTGATAGCAATGCCAACGCCCTGCATGATCTCAGCAGAATAGACGCCAACCATGTGGGCACCGACAACTTTGTCAGAGGCTTTGTCAACGATCAGTTTCATGAAGCTGCGCTCCTGATTGTCCGTTAGAGTGAATTTCATCGCACGGAAATCGGACTTATAAACATCGATCTCGCCAAACTTCTCGCGAGCCTGCTCTTCACTGTATCCGACTGTGGAAACATTGGGGTGACAAAACACGGCTGTTGGAATGTCTGCGTAATCCATTCCTCTAGGTTTGCCGTTGTAGACTGTGTCCAAGAATGCCATGGCCTCGTGAATTGCGACAGGCGTCAGTGCCATTCGGTCGGTGACATCGCCCACTGAATAGATCGATGGTTGAGTAGTTTGCGAAAACTCATCCACTTTGATCGCTCCTTTGCGATCGATCTCGACACCAGCAACATCCAAACCAAGATCAGAGGTATTTGGTGCGCGACCAGTGGCAAACATCACCGCATCAACTTCTTGAGTGCAACCAGACCCCAGTTTCATCAATAACGAACCGTCAGCCTGCTTTGTGATTGCCTCAATGGTTTCAAAAAGCATCATATTCATGCCCTTCTTCGCCATTTCGTCAGTTACGAAGGATCTAACATCTTCATCGAAGCCTCGTAGAACCTTATCGCCACGATAGATGAGGCTAGTCTCGGCACCGCAGCCATTGAAGATCGAAGCGAACTCAACGGCGATGTATCCACCACCATAGACTGCAATCCTTTGAGGTAGCTCAGGCGTTTCCAGTGCTTCATTGGACGTCCAAGCCAAATCAGCACCGGGAACATCTGGCTTAGTTGGCCAGCCGCCTGTTGCCACAAGAATACGCTCGGCTGTGAGCTCTTTGCCACAAACGCTAACCGAGTTTGCGCCCGTCAGCACAGCTCTGCCGTCGAAGGTTTGAACGCCAGCGCCGCCAAGTAACTTGCCGTAAATGCCCTCTAAACGATCGATCTCTTTGTTTTTCGTCGCGATCAGTTTCGACCAGTCAAAAGTTCTAGGCCCAACGGACCAACCAAAACCTTCAGCATCATCAAACACATGAGAAAAATCAGCAGCGTATGACAACAGCTTCTTCGGCACACAGCCGCGGATGACACAGGTGCCGCCGTAGCGGAACTCCTCTGCCAATCCAACCTTCACACCTTGGGCCGCCGCCATCCGAGCTGCACGAACACCGCCGGAACCACCACCGATTACAAAGAGATCAAAATCGAAATTAGACACTCGCGTTCCTTACAGGCCAGCCATGCAGAGGTATTTTGTTTCAAGGTATTCATCGATACCCTGATGGGCGCCTTCACGACCTAAACCAGACTCTTTGATACCTCCAAATGGTACTTCCGCAGCAGAGATCAAGCCTGTGTTAATGCCGACCATGCCGCTTTCAAGGCCTTCGCTGACACGCCAAACGCGGCCGATATCACGGGCATAGAAGTAAGCTGCCAAACCAAATTCTGTATCGTTGGCAAGAGCAATGGCTTCCTCTTCCGTTTTGAACTTGAACAACGGTGCCAAAGGACCAAAAGTTTCTTCGTTAAAGCAAGCCATGTCTGGCGTTGCATCGGTCAGCAAAGTTGGCTCGAAGAAGTTGCCACCCAATGAATGGCGTGCGCCACCGAGTGCTATCTTACCGCCTTTGGCTTTAGCATCTGCAATGTGCTCTTCGACTTTCGCCACAGCACCCTGATCAATTAATGGACCTTGTGTCGTTCCGTCTGTTGTACCATCACCAACCTGGAGGCCTTTGATTGCCGCTGCAAACTTCTCAGCAAACGCATCATAGACGCCTTCTTGGACAAGAATTCTGTTCGCGCAAACACAGGTCTGACCGGAATTGCGGAATTTTGAAATCATTGCGCCTTCAACCGCCGCGTCAAGATCAGCATCATCGAAGACCAAGAATGGCGCATTTCCACCGAGTTCAAGGCTCATTTTCTTCACAGTATCTGCACACTGTTTCATCAACAGCTTGCCGATTTCAGTTGAACCTGTGAACGAGAGTTTGCGTACAATGCCGTTCGAAGTCATTTCGCCACCGATGGCAGATGAACTACCGGTTACGACTGAGAAAACCCCTTTTGGCACCCCTGCTCTTTCGGCAAGAACTGCTAAAGCCAATGCAGTATAGGGAGTTGCTGTCGCTGGCTTTACAACGGCTGGGCAACCGGCCGCGAACGCTGGTGCCACTTTTCTGGTGATCATTGCCGCAGGAAAGTTCCAGGGAGTGATCGCCGCCACAACTCCGATTGGTTGTTTAATAACAACGACGCGCTTGTCGGCACCGTTGGAGGGGACAGTTTCGCCATAAACACGGCGCGCTTCTTCGGCAAACCAGGTGATGAAAGACGTTGAGTAAGCAACCTCCCCACGCGCTTCAGCCAATGACTTGCCTTGTTCAGCAGTCATGATCTGAGCCAAATCTTCCAGGTTTTCTGTGCAAAGCTCTGCCCAACGATGAAGAATGTTTGCTCGTTGCATGGCTGTCATTGCGCGCCATGCTGGCCATGCATCGTTAGCAGCCTC
The DNA here is from genome assembly GCA_905480575.1 of uncultured Alphaproteobacteria bacterium. Classification (GTDB taxonomy): domain Bacteria; phylum Pseudomonadota; class Alphaproteobacteria; order UBA7985; family CAJQQZ01; genus CAJQQZ01. The sequence continues at coordinate 13,596 of CAJQQZ010000131.1, forward strand.
AATTGAACGACGAGTTTCGTCTGCACCCATCCTAGGAATTGTACCTAAGACGTCACCTGTTGCAGGGTTGGTTACCTGGATCGATTCGCCGCCATCAGCTTCAATCCACTCTCCACCCACAAAACATTTCTCAACAAATAGAGAAGGATCCGATAAATTTGATAGCATTTTAGCTAAATTCCTTATTTAGAGTCGGTTTTTCTGTCGGACCGTCTAGCATGATGATAAAAACCTGTCAGCTGAAATGACCAGCGCAAGCGGTCTTGTGACCAAGTAACTTCTTTTGAGAAACCTAATGGAGGGATTTATGCTCAAGGAATTCAAAGAATTTGCCATGCGTGGCAATGTCATGGACATGGCCATTGGTATCATCATCGGTGCTGCTTTTGGTAAGATTGTTTCTTCATTTGTAAACGACGTTTTGATGCCCCCAATCGGTATGTTGATGGGCGGCGTAAACTTTCACGAACTTTTCTATACGCTATCTGGCGAACAAGCGGCCACACTTGCTGCTGCCAAAGAAGCCGGTGCAGTAACAATCAACTACGGCTCTTTCATTCAGACCGTAATTGACTTCATCATTATTGCCTTTGTTATTTTCATGGTCATACGGGCTATGAACAACGCAAAGCGTAAGGAAGAAGAAGCCCCAAAGGCGCCGCCTGCTCCACCAAAGCAGGAAGTTCTATTGAAAGAGATACGCGATTTGCTGAAAAAGTAAGATTGCATCCCAATGAATTGAGAAATGGGTTGCCAACTGGCGACCCATTTTTTTATGTCTAAAGAGATGTGTGGAAGGATCAGCATCACCGAGCCGGGCGACGCAATGGCCGCGTTCTTTAAACTGGATCGCGCTCCAAAACTTCAGCCCAGATACAATGTTCCTCCAACGAGCAAGGTTGGAGTTGTGCTGCAAGATGGGTCAAAACGGCGTTTAGCGGCCTGTCGTTGGGGTATTGTTCCCTCCTGGGCTGAAGATCCAGAAAAACTCCCTTTGATGTTTAATGCCCGCGAAGAGACAATCTTTGAAAAAGCCTCACTCTCTGCTTCAATCCTCTATCGACGCTGCTTAATCCCTGCCAATTCTTTCTTTGAGTGGCAGATCTATGACAAGAAACAACGACAACCTTTTTTGATCCAACCAAAAGGAATGCCGTTGTTCGGTTTCGCTGGCATTTGGGATTGTTGGCGATCCATTGAGGGAGAAAATATTTACTCAACGGCCATTATTACGACGGCCGCTTCACAGGACATCCAATCTTTACATCACCGCATGCCGGTCATCTTGCCTGAAAAATGCTTTTCCGACTGGTTGGCCCCCTCACTCGATTCTGAGAAAATTCAGCAGACGTTAACCAACAAAATAAAAAACTTTACGAGTTATCCTGTCTCGAGCTTAGTTAACTCCTTAAAGAACCAAGGTCCAGAAACCACTCAAGAAATTGACCCTAATTCGAGCGACTCTCCTATCTATCAAAAACGTCTGCTCTAGGTCTTTCATCTGCAGAAGTTTAACGATATAAGCAGGCAACGAATTTATTTAGGATGATTAGAAATGGCCAGCGAAGATAAGCGATTATTTTACGTCATGGGTGGCGAATACACCGACACAGATTTTGAGACACTGATCACTCGGACAAACGAAATTCACGGTCCGTATGACACAAGGCCAGATGCTGAAGTTCAATGGCGCGAGCTTTCTTTCAAGAATACTGAAAAAACGCTCGTTAAGTATGAAATCATTGAAGTTATGCACAAGATTCCAAAGAATCGCGTTTCTGGAATGATTCTACAAAGTGGTGAAGACTAGATCTATTTAGTCCTTCAAACTCTTGATTTGAGCCCTTTGACTTAAAAAGACCATTTTCAGATCAAAATTGGGACAAGCCTTTCACCTAATTACCCTCAACATGATTTTAACAGGGAACGGATTATGAAATTGTCTATTTCAAGCTATTCGAAACTAGCCGGCGTATTGGTTCTTAGCCTTCTAGTTTCGCTTGCAGCTGGTAAAGCAGAGGCTGCTTCAGCGAGCCTACAATTTAAGGCTCGCGCCGGCTTAGTCAAACTGGGCAAAGTCGGAATTGCCATCGACACCAGCAACCAAGGGTTTAGCTTCAAGCTCAGCGGTAAAAGTGCCGGCATTCTTGGACTTGTTGATTGGAAAGCTTCGATTCAATCCCTGGGCTCCCTTACCGCCTCAGGGCCGAAGCCAAATAGTTATGTTGCAACGGTTGTTCGTAAGGGACACAAAAGAACAACGAATATTAACTTCAATGGTTCGCGCCCCAGTTATTCTATCAATCCCGACAAAGCCGCGAAACCCGGCGAACAACTAAATCCCGCGTACCTCCCTGGTACGGTCGATCCAGCAACAGCGATAATGCAGGCCACGTCCTTTCTTAACCAAACCGGTCGCTGTGGAGGAAACGCAACAATGTTCGATGGCCGTAGCATCGTCAAAATGCAGCTACGCGACAAAGGCACTCAAAAAATCTCTGTCCCTGCTTTCAAAGGCACTGCGCGAAAGTGTATTCTCTATCCCACTGCAATCACGGGTCGCGTAATGCGTGCTAAAACTCGGGAAAATTTGAAACCAGCGACAGTTTGGTTTGGCCGCTTAGGCACCCGAAGAGAATTCGTTCCCGTCAAAATAGCCACCAGTGCTAAAGGTATCCCCATCAGCTTGACGCTAACAAAAGCGAAGATTAAGTAGTATTTTCATAGTAATAGTTTGCTAAAAAAGGTGATTTTATTTGACGCGGCTGCTATGGCATCTTCCGTCTCGTTAAGACTATTCGAAGAAGTGCCTTCCATTCTATGTCAAAGCCCCAACTTTCCGTCGTAATCCTTGCCGCTGGCAAAGGAACACGTATGAAATCCAAACTTCCAAAGGTGCTCCACAAGCTGGCAGGCAAGCCATTGGTAGAGCACGTGATAGATGCAGTTAGAGACTTGGGTCCCAAAGAGACAGTTCTAGTCCTTGGTCCTGAATCAGAAGAAGTAGGCGCTCTCTATCCTCATACCCTATCCGTGATCCAATATGATAGACTTGGCACAGGCCACGCCGTTTCTGTGACGAGCGAGGTGTTGGAAGGAAAAGATCGCGATGTCTTAATCCTGTTTGGCGATACGCCTTTGGTTAAGACGTCAACTTTGAATGCAATGATTGACGCGAAAAATTCTGGGTCAAACGTAAGTTTAGTTGTCGCCGGTTTCGAGCCCGCAGATCCATTAAGATATGGCCGCGTCAAATGCGACAACTACGGTCAACCACAATCAATAATTGAATTTAAAGATGCCAGCGAAGAGGACCGACAGATCGGCCTCTGCAACGGCGGTGCGATTTTGGTCTCTGGGTCTGACCTCTTTCGCCTCCTAAAGAAAACCAGCAACGACAACGCCAGTGGGGAGTTCTATCTCACCGATCTGGTCAAATTGGCCGCCGATGAAGGATTAGGAACAGCCATGGTCCTCTTTGGAGAAGATGAGGTTCTAGGCATTAACGCCCGATCTGAATTGGCAGCAGCCGAAAAGCTCTTACAGCAAAAACTAAGGCAGTCAGCGATGGATCAAGGTGTGACACTGATCGACCCTGACACAGTGTACCTATCAACTGATACTGTCATAGGCCAAGACGTAATAATTGAGCCAAATGTGTTCATTGGTTCGGGCGTACAAATCGAAAGCGACACAACAATCAAAGCCTTCAGTCACCTAGAGAATGCGCGTGTCGGTAATGGTGTCCAAATTGGGCCATTTGCACGCTTGCGCCCAGGTGCAGAAATTGGTGATGGATGCAAGATCGGCAATTTCGTAGAGGTCAAGAACGCAACCTTTGCTCCGGGAGCCAAAGCAAATCACCTTTCCTACATTGGTGATGCCGAAATTGGCTCTAAGAGTAATATCGGGGCTGGCACTATCTTTTGTAACTATGACGGCATCAACAAACACAAAACCACACTTGGGGATGGTGTGTTTATTGGTTCTAACTCTGCTCTCGTCGCACCTGTTACAATAGCTTCAGGTGCGTTAGTCGCCGCGGGTAGCACAATCACCAGAGATGTCGCCAGCAACGCCTTAGCGGCAGCTAGGGGGCCTCAAAAAGAAATCGAAAACGGAGCTCAACGGTTCCGTGAAAAGGCCCAAAAGAAGGCCAAGAAATAGTTCGCTAAATCATACTGATCTTATTAATTTGAAAGTTGGAATATGTGCGGAATTATCGGAGTACTCGGAAAATCGGATGCGGCTCCTCTCCTTGTCGAAGGCTTGAAGCGTTTAGAATATCGAGGCTATGACTCCGCAGGGATCGCAACCTTAGTTGGCCAAAGCATTGATCGCCGCCGTGCCGAAGGAAAACTCGTAAACCTTGCCAACTTGCTGGAAGACTCTCCTCTTGGAGGAACGGTTGGTATCGGCCACACGCGTTGGGCGACACACGGCATTCCAAACACAACCAACGCTCACCCGCACAGTGACGGTAAAGTTGCCGTTGTTCACAATGGCATCATCGAGAACTTCGCCGAATTGAAAGCCGAATTGGTCGCCAAAGGATATCAATTCGAAACTGAAACCGACACTGAAGTCTTGGTCCACCTCATCAGTGATTTAGTAGGTTCTGGATTGTCGCCGAAAGACGCCATAGGAACCATGTTACCTAAGCTCGAAGGAGCATTTGCACTCGCTATTCTGTTTGCTGGTGAGCATGAGATGATGATCGGCGCCAGACGTGGCAGTCCACTAGCTGTTGGTTACGGTGACGGCGAAATGTATCTGGGTTCAGATGCTTTGTCGCTAGCCCATCTGACTAATCGCATCTGCTATCTTCAAGAGGGAGATTGGGCCATTCTTCGAATGGACGGTGCAGAAATATACGACGAACAAAACCGCCCAGCTAACCGTGAAGTCAAACAAACCGCCCTTTCTGGTGCGATGATTGGCAAGGGCCAATATCGACATTTCATGGAAAAAGAGATCTTTGAGCAACCAACCGTTATCGGCGACACTCTTCACTCTCACATAAACCCCCAGTCCAGAACACTGCACCTCCCTGAATTACCATTTGATTTCAAAGACATGGATCGGCTGACGATTGTTGCCTGCGGCACGGCCTACCTGGCCGGTTGGGTAGCTAAGTACTGGTTTGAGCAGATAGCGCGCTTGCCGGTCGAGATCGACATTGCTTCCGAATTTCGCTATCGCGAAGCGCCTCTTCCTAAAAAGGGCGGAGCGATCTTTATTTCTCAATCGGGTGAGACGATTGACACATTGGCAGCGCTCCGTTTTGTCAAATCGCAAGACTACCCCATCCTGTCCATTGTCAATGCAACCGAGAGTACGATAGCACGGGAATCCGATGCGATATTGGCCACTCTTGCAGGCCCCGAGATTGGTGTCGCGTCGACGAAGGCATTCACAACACAGCTAACAATACTCGCAAGTCTTGCAATAGCAGCTGCTAAGGCAAGAGGCACCATCCTGCCGGGCCAAGAGGCCGAGCTAATTTCAGCAATGACTGAAGTTCCAGCTAAAGCCGCTGAAATTCTGAATCACGACAGCGCCATCCAAAAGATGGCACACGATATCGCGGAAGCACGAGATGTGCTTTATCTCGGTCGTGGTAATTTGTATCCAATCGCGTTGGAAGGAGCTTTGAAACTCAAAGAGATCTCCTACATTCATGCTGAAGGCTATGCAGCGGGCGAAATGAAACATGGTCCTATCGCGCTCATCGATGAAAATGTTCCCGTTGTCATCTGCGCACCCAGCGGTCCTTTGTTTGATAAAACCGCTTCCAACCTTGAGGAAGTTTCTGCACGTGGCGGTCAAGTCTATCTCTTCTCAGACAAAGAAGGCTGCGCCAAACTGGCAGGTAAGGTGAAAAGCTGTATCGAGCTGCCTGAAGTTCACCCTTTTGTTTCTCCGATCCTTTACTCGTTGCCTGTCCAGATGCTAGCCTATCACACCGCCGTCCTTAAGGGCACAGATGTGGACCAGCCAAGGAACCTCGCTAAAAGTGTTACAGTGGAATAGATTTCGTAATATAAAATGTGAAGATGTTGATTACGGTTACGACATCAAAGTTGTGACCCAGATCCTTACATTAAAAGACATACCAGAAGACCAACTTAAACGTCTTCTATTGATTGAGACCCTTTATCAAACGGGTCTCAATTCTGTTGAAATCTCCGATTGCCTGAATAGACATCAGATCGCCACCCCTACCGGTCTATCTTACAACCCAAAACTTGTGTGGGTTACTCACGATAAATTTCAAAAAAGAAAACAACGGATCAACAGCACCTTTGTGTCCGTTGATCAGGATTACTTTTACATCAAAGAAGGGGTTAGATTTTGGATCGTGTAGCAATTTATGGTAGAGTATCTACAAGCGAACAGACCACAGACAACCAGATAAATTTCTTACAGGAAATCGTGTCTAGAAATGGTTGGGAACTAGTTCAAACTTACGTAGATGAAGGTATCTCAGGGACAAAAGGACGGGATAAGAGACCAGAGTTTGATCGCCTATGTAAAGATATGGTTAGGAGGAAATTTAACCGAATTCTTGTGTGGGACATCTCTCGTCTAGGTCGATCCCTACAGCACCTGGTTGAGTTCCTAAACGAAGTTCAATCGGTTAATTGCCACTTATACATTCACCAGTCAGGACTTGATACGTCCACCCCTTCTGGTCGAATGATGTTTCAAATGGTGGGTGTGTTCTCAGAGTTTGAAAGGTCTATGATCTCGGAACGAGTCAAGTTAGGGTTAAAGAGGGTTAGATCCAAAGGGACTAAGTTGGGCAGACCAACTAAGATAGATGAAGAAACTAAAGTTAAGGTTTGGTCCCTGATAGACACAGGGAAGTCACTTTCTGAGGTATCAAGAGTTCTTCAAATTTCTAAAATGTCAGTATCGAGGGTAAATCGAGAAAGAAATCCATGACATTAGATTTATATCTGGTACCATAATTTCTTATAAGAAATCTGCTGACTGGGAAGGATGAATATGTCAAAGAGTGATGGAAATTATTCATTAATTCATACCCCTGATGGTCAAAATAGACCAGACGAACAAACTGACACTAAATTTTCCTTCACAAACTTCTCTAAAGAGTTCGATGATCATATCGACAAATCTATCAGAGGTTATTCAACCCTTAGACAAGATGTCCTTTCACTAAGTCGATATTTTGTTGAAAACGATACAACTGTCTTGGATCTTGGGTGCTCTCAAGGTTCGCTTTTAAGAAAGATGTATGAAAATAACATTCACGTCTCAAACACAGAGTATCTTGGGGTCGAAATTAACGACAGTTTCAAACAGCACTGGAAAGACGAAGATCGACTGAAATACATTGTTGATGACATTACGACAATGGAATTTCCAACAGATCTTTCATTGGTAACCTCCCTTTTTACATTTCAATTTATTCCAGAACGGAAACGTGTTCCTTTGATGGAAAAGATCCATGACAACATGATCGAAGGTGGTGCCTTTGTCTTCAGTGAAAAATTATTATCGGTTGGTGGGAAGGTCCAAAACATGATGGAGTTCATGTATTACGACTACAAGAAAGAACATTTCACTGAAAAAGAGATACTAGATAAAGAAATCGAACTTAGACATCTAGCAAAACTCACCAACGAAGACCTACTGATTAAACAACTATTGGGAGTAGGTTTTCGTCAGATCCAAACGTTTTGGAGAAACTTCAACTTCGTTGGGATGGTAGCACTGAAACTTCCATCAAATAATTGGGACAAGAAATGAACGAAGTGCTCTCCAAGAATGAATTAACAGTTGAAGAACACGTTCAGAGAATTCAGCAGTGTTTGGATAAAACACGACAATCTATTTTTGAAACGGTTATCTCAATTAAAGAATGTCGGGACCAAGTTGGAGATGAAGTTTTTCAAAAAGAAATCTCAACACGTTTAGGTATGAGTCCATCTACATTGAATAGATGGTTGTCGATTGGAAATTCACAATTTGTGATGTCACATCAAGATCAAGTGCCCTCAACATTCACAGGTCTCTACTATCTTACTCAATTAGAAAAAAAATATTCAGAGTATTACTCAAGGGATAGTTTTCAGCGCCTCGAGAAACTCTTACTAGATGGGAAAATACATGAGAATACACAGCAAACAGACATACAGGAAATTCTGAATAAAATTTCCAACCAGATTAAGAAACGTAAAAAGAAAGAACGTGAAAAAAATATTGTTGATCTTGTAGGTGGGAATATTGGATCGGATGATAAATCAACAACACTAGACCAACTAATCGATGATAGGTCGATGTTTCGTTGTATCTTTGTTGATCTAAAGAAAGAACTTATTTCTCGATGGGGCGATGATGGTTTTTTTGAGACAGATATTCAATCAGAGTTCCCAGTCCATGAACTAAGATCTCCATCCATTACAGAGACAGTAACGTGTTTAATTCGTGTTCCAATGAGAAGAATTGACGTCGGCATAAAGGTTTTATCAGCATTTGGGTTTAACTACCGAGACACTTTTGTTCCATCATCAAAACTCAACGAGATGACACTATTGGATAATCAAGACGTTCTTATCCGTGGAGAGCGTGGAGGTGGGCAGAAATTAACTAACACTTATTTAGTCAGTTCTAAAACTAACGATGTTTTAAAGTTTTGTGAAACGGAGTTTAATAGTCCGTTCCTTGTTGTATTTGATGAAGTCAGTCGGGACAACTGGGTATGTATCACGAAATAAAAGACCAACTTCGACTTCTCATTAACACTCAGTTTCCAGAGGACGAGATATGTCTTCTACTATCGGGTGGTTCTGACTCAACAGTCGTGGGGTTGGTTGCCAATGAACTAGGTAAAAAAGTTCATTCGATAAGTTTTCATCTTGAAGGACAAAGTAGTTGGGACTTTCAAACGGCAAAGAATACATCCGTACAACTTGGATGGACTTTTCATGAAGTTACAGTTCCAACTGGTAATCCCAAAGATGATTTTTTTAATCTAATTCACAAACATAAATGTAAGAAAAAAACAGAGTTGGAGGTTCTTTTTCCGTTCACTTACTTAGTGGAAAGGGTCAAAGAATTAGGTTTTTCCAAGGTCCTAACAGGTTTCTCATCTCCCCTACCAGATAGCAGAAAAGACAATGTCCAGATCAAAAATGATCAATTCAGTTATTGGAATAGACGATACGCAGAAAAGTATGATTCAACAGCGACTGAGAAATGTTGTGAATATGCCTGTTTGAACGGAATAGATATTCACCAACCTCTCAACGATCAGTCTATTAAGAAACTTTTGATTGGTAGGACTTGGACAGAAATTCATAAACCATACTGGAAGTCCCCTTGGAAACTTCCATACCAGGAGCAATTCCAACAACTGGGTTTGCTCGGGTTAGGGAAAACTCCGGGTCTTCAGGTTGGTGGCGGTATCGAAAATTATTTCTCGTCGTTAGTTAATGATCCTGAAATTAATTTCAAAGGATACATCTCTGGCAATATTACACAGAAATTATCTCAATTAATCAAACTTTGGGCAGATATCGATCCTTCTAAAAAGGTTTCCCCATACCCAGTCCGTTACGAATTTGAACCATACTCTTTGAACGATGTACTTACAGCATCGGAGAGAGAAGATTTCACCGTTGTGTCAACGTTTGCCGGTGGTGGAGGCAGTTCAACCGGATATAGACTGGGTGGTGGAAAAATTCTTCTGGTTAATGAGTTTATTCCAGAAGCAGTCCAAACCTATAAGGCAAACTATCCGACCACTCCCATCGAAATGATCGACATTAGGAGGATCACTCGCCGTGGTGGGCGACAGTATGTATTGGACTGGTTTAAATCTCATGGAATTGAGGAAGGTGAGTACGACATCCTAGATGGTTCTCCTCCATGTTCGACCTTTTCAACATCTGGAAAGGGAAAAAAGAAGATTGAAGAGAAGAATGTAAAATACTCAGATACTACACAAGACCGTATCGGGATGTTGATCCACGACTTTGTGTATATAGCAAATTGTACCAAACCCAAGGTTTGTGTGATTGAGAATGTACCGTCAATTAAATCATCAGATGTTTTCCACCACGCACTGAACCGTCTTCGTCGGTGGGGATACAAGGTGAACTTTAAAGTGTTGTGTTCCTCAAATTTTGGGGTTCCTCAACGGAGAAATAGACTAATCGCAATAGCGGTCAGACCAGATATTTGTCGCAAGGTGGGCATCAAATCAGAAAGAGATATTCTAGAAATTTATCCTCATGGATCAATCTATGAACCAACACTTAAGGATGGACTTCAAGGTTTGGAGATAGATCCGACACAAAGAAATTATTTACTAATGTCGTCGGTGAAATCTTCTGCCTATGAGATCTTGAAATCCATTCCTAAAAACCCATCCCGTCCGATTGGAATTGGTAACATTGATCCGGACTGGACATCTGATTTCAACCTAGTTCGGGCAAGTTGGGATCATCCATCACCTACCCTCACCCAGATGGGACAACAAGGTGGTGGGGGAGGCATTCACCATCCCGATGAAGATCGGGTTTTTACGACTGATGAACTCAAAAGATTAATGGGGTTACCGGATGTGTGCGGCGGTGCAAAATTAGTCCACGGTAGCGGCGGCATTGTGTTGTCGCGGGCGGCGTAAAAGTCGTCCACTTTATCCCTTTCGTTTTGTCGGGAGGGTTTGAGGATAGTCACGC
>CAJQQZ010000132.1 GCA_905480575.1 uncultured Alphaproteobacteria bacterium
AAACAACACCCATCATAGGTCTCAATGACGGACAATGTCTTCTGGCCCCTGCAGAGGCCAGAAGACATACCCAAAAATCAAACAAACTGGCCTACTTTTGCTCCGCCCCAATGGCAGACTTTTACTCCGCCGTTGACAATTGTTGAGCAAAATGCTGTTGCTGCGCTTAACCTTGCTGACCGTGCTGTGATCCTTGATACTGGCAAAGTCGTGTTTGATGGCACGGCCAAGGAAGTGCTGGACAACGAAGAACTCCGCCACGAATATTTGGCCATCTAGCGCCAAATGGAAGTTGAATTGTCTTCCTCCTGAAGACTGCAAAGTACCTCTCGGCCTTTTTCCCTGTTATGGTCGAGAGGTTCTTTGTAAGATAGCTAACTAAAAATCCCAATAGAGAGGCAGATTATGTCCACCAATCTTTTTCCACCTTCAGCCGAATTTGCATCTAATGCTCACGTTGATAAAGCAAAGTACGATGAAATGTATGCCGCGTCGATCGCGGACCCTGAAGCCTTTTGGGGAGAGCACGGCAAGCGTCTGGATTGGATTAAGCCATACACCAAAGTTAAAGACGTCACCTACAAGTACCCTGATGTTTCGATCAAATGGTATGAAGACGGCGTTTTGAATGTTTGTGCAAATTGCATAGACCGTCATCTTCCTGCCCGCGCAAATCAAACTGCCATCGTTTGGGAAGGCGACGATCCTGCTGATGATAAACACATCACCTATGCAGAACTACACGACAGCGTCTCTAGGTTAGCCAATGTTTACAAGGACCTAGGGGTCAGTAAAGGCGACCGTGTTGTTCTTTATATGCCAATGATACCAGAGGCTGCATACGCCATGTTGGCTTGTGCAAGAATTGGTGCCATTCACTCAATTGTCTTTGGTGGCTTTTCGCCAGATGCTTTGGCTAGCCGTATCACCGACAGTGAAGCAGCCCTTGTTGTGACCGCGGATGAGGGACCAAGAGGCGGTAAAAATATTCCTCTCAAAGCTAATGTCGATGCGGCCTTAGCAATTTCTGGCGATGTGACGACCTTGGTCGTGTCACGTACTGGTGGCGGCCCAGGCAACAAGACTGGCCGTGACCATGACTATGCCGCGATGACGACGGCCGCATCTGCCGATTGCCCTCCAGAGCCTATGTCGGCTGAAGACCCGCTCTTCATCCTTTATACGTCAGGATCAACTGGTAAGCCCAAAGGGGTTGTTCACACTTCAGGTGGGTATCTGACTTTCGCTTCAATGACCCATCAATACACATTCGATTACCATGATGGTGACGTTTACTGGTGTACTGCGGATGTTGGTTGGATTACTGGGCATTCGTACATCGTCTATGGACCGCTCGCTAATGGCGCAACCAGTTTGATGTTCGAAGGCGTGCCAACCTATCCAGATGCTTCACGGTTCTGGCAGGTTTGTGAAAAACATAAAGTTAATCAATTCTACACTGCTCCGACTGCAATCCGTTCACTGATGGGACTGGGCTCAGAGCATGTAGATAAGTGTGATCTCTCCTCGCTCAAGGTGCTCGGCACTGTTGGTGAACCGATCAATCCAGAAGCCTGGGTGTGGTATAACGAGGTTGTCGGTAAAGGAAAATGTCCGATTGTTGATACTTGGTGGCAAACCGAGACTGGTGGCCATTTGTTGACACCTTTGCCCGGCGCAACTTCGACAAAGCCAGGTTCTGCAACTTTGCCTTTCTTTGGTATAGAACCAGTGATTCTGGATCCAACGACGGGTCAAGAGATCACGACAACTGAAGCTGAGGGCGTTCTTTGTATGAAAGATTCTTGGCCATCGCAAATGCGTACAGTTTACGGGGATCATGATCGTTTTGTATCTGCCTATTTTGCTGACTACAAAGGCTACTACTTCACAGGCGATGGCTGTCGCCGTGATGCGGACGGCTACTATTGGATCACGGGTCGTGTTGACGATGTGCTGAATATCTCTGGGCATCGCATGGGGACTGCTGAGATTGAATCTGCGTTGGTTGCACACAAAGAAGTGGCTGAATCTGCTGTCGTGGGGTACCCGCATGACATCAAGGGACAGGGCATCTATTGTTATGTGACGTTGAACGCTGGTGTAGAACCAACGGAAGAACTGCGCACAGAGCTGCGTGGTTGGGTTCGCAAAGAAATTGGACCCATTGCCTCGCCGGACCTGATCCAATGGGCACCGGGATTGCCGAAGACACGCTCTGGCAAGATTATGCGCCGTATTCTTCGCAAGATTGCCGAAGATGATTTTGGTTCGCTTGGTGATACTTCAACACTTGCAGATCCTGCTGTTGTCGATGATCTCATTGAAAACCGCATGAACCGCAGTTGATCTCAGCTATTGTTGAGATTTATGAATGCCGGCATTGAGTTTCCTTGCTAAGGAGGAAGGGTTGTTTCTTTCTTCCTAGCGAGGCCTCTATGCAAATTACAGCCAACGGAATCCAAATAGAATGTGAAGTTTATGGTCCCGACGACGGGGTGCCATTAGTCCTCGTGCGCGGTTTGGGCAGCCAACTTGTCCATTGGCCCCGTGAGTTTGTTCAAGGATTTGCTGATCTGGGTTATCGTACCGTTATCTTCGACAATCGCGATGTTGGATTGTCTCAACGCTGCCCAGCTGATGGTGTCACCGGTGTTGCGGAAGACATACTAGCTGAAGTTCGCAAGGGCGCATTGCCCAGCCCAGCCTATTCACTAGATGATATGGCGCTGGATACACTGGGTGTTATGGACGCTTTTGGCATGGCAAAAGCCCATGTCTTCGGCATTTCAATGGGTGGAGCAATTACACAAGTTCTCGTCGGCAAGCACGCGGACAGATTGTTGTCGACAACGATCGTAATGACAGCGGCAAGGCTAATCTCCCCAGGGCTTATAGAACGTGTGTTAGTCTACCCTGAAACACGAGAGGAAGCGCAAGAATCCTGGATTGAAGGCCATGCGTCTTGGGGCAGTCATGGGTATCCGATGAGTGAAACTGAGATCCGCGAGCAAGCTGCTCTGGCATGGGACAGAGGCTCAGATGCCAACGGTGTTAATCGACAGGCTCTTGCCACCATGTCTTATGGCGACCGCAGAGAAATGCTGACGACCATCAATCATCCTTGTTTTGTGCTGCACGGTGCAATTGACACTTTGATCCCGCCTGAAATGGGCGAAGAGATCGCGGCGCTGATACCAAATTCAGAGCTAAAGATCATCGAAGGCATGGGCCACGTCATCACACCTTTGCTCTCTCCGATGATTGTTGAGATGGTTCATGACTTTATCAACATGCGCGGGTTGTCGGCTTAGGTCTTCTTGGCCTTGATAGGTATGAGAAAGGTTCTATGATGGTGAGAAGTCTTATCTCAACCCCGTAGCCGCGAGTGCCATCCATGCCTTCAAAAGCAACCGTCGTAGATCACCCTCTCATTCAACACAAACTCTCAATGATGAGAAAGGTTGAAACACCACCCGCCGTGTTCCGACAGTTGTTGAAGGAAATTGCGATGCTTCTGGCTCATGAAGCACTGCGTGATTTGCCGATGACAACCAAACGCATCACGACCCCTATGGAAGAAATGGATGCACCAGTGATTGAAGGGCGTAAGCCGGTGATTATTTCTATTTTGAGAGCAGGGAACGGTTTGCTAGACGGCATGCTGGATCTCGTGCCTATGGCGAAAGTGGGCCATATCGGCATGTATCGTGACCACGATACGCTCGAGGCAATTGAGTATTACCTGAAAGTCCCAAAAGACATTGAAGAGCGTCCCGTCATTGTTGTTGATCCCATGTTGGCGACTGCAAACTCATCCATCGCTTCAATCACTCGCTTGAAAGAAGTGGGTGCCAAGAACATGAAGTTCGTTTGTTTACTGGCCGCCCCAGAAGGTGTCGAGGCCCTGAGCAAAGCACACCCGGATGTTCCAATCATTACTGCTGCCGTTGATAGCCATCTCAATGAGCTCGGCTACATTGTTCCTGGATTAGGCGATGCCGGAGACAGGATTTACGGAACGGTTTAGATCGAGCTGAATATGAACGATTGGACACCACCGGCGGAGGTTTTCCAAGCAGGACGTTCAACGATTGGGACGCTGTTTTCAGCTCAAGCGGCTGCTTACCCCGACCTGATAGCCGTTGTAGCGGGAGAGGAACAGCTTACCTATGCTGAGTTAGATGAGCGTTCCAACCGGTTGGGGCAACTCTTCCTTAACCGTGGTCTTGTGCGTGGTGATAGGGTCGGAATTCTTGCGCGCAATTGTCTTGAGTACCTGGAGGTGGAGCTCGCAGCGGCTAAAGCTGGGATTATTCTTGCGACCCTGAATTGGCGGTTGGCCGAGCGAGAGTTAACCCATTGCATCAGTTTGGTCGAGCCAAAGCTGATCATTCTACAGCCAGACCTAAAGGACGGCGTTGAAGCGCTGGATATAGCAGTTCCACAGTACCTTGAATTTGGCGAGGACTACGAAACGGCTGTTGCCGCGCAACCCGAAGAACAGCCTATGGTTGAAGTCGACCCCGAAGATGGATTGGTGATCCTTTACACGTCGGGCACAACGGGACTGCCCAAAGGTGCTCTGGTTTCTCATCGCGCTATGATTGCCAGAGGGATGTGCTTTACCTCAGAACAGCAGATCCCTCAGTTTGATCATTTTATGGCTTGGACGCCCTTCTATCATATGGCCTCCACAGACCAGTCTTTGGCAGTTCTGTTGAGAGCAGGCACCATTCATGTCGTTGATGGCTATTTGCCCGATCAGATGATTGAAATCATCGGCAGGACGCGGATGCAATTCATGTTCCTGACGCCTGGCATGGTTGGATTGTTCGCTGAGGCAGTTAAGGCCAGTGGCGTGAAGCCAGCCGGTGTTGCGATCTGTGGCGCTATGGCGGATCTGGTGCCTAAGGAAGAGATAGCCGCAGCGACCTCGGCATTAGGCGCAGTTTACGCGAACACCTTCGGAGCAACAGAAACAGGACTGGCTCCGGCTACTGCCAACACAATCCCGAAGGGCGTGGCGCCGACAGTTCTGTCGAAACGCCAAAGCTCATTCTGTGAAGTGCGCTTGGTCGACCCGGACGATAATGACGTTCCAGTTGGACAGCCGGGCGAAGTGGCACTCAGAGGACCGACCTTATTTTCAGGATACTGGAAGGCGGACGAGACCAACGCCAAAGACTTCCGTAACGGGTGGTTCCATATGGGTGATGTTATGCGTCGAAACCCCGATGGGACTTTGGATTACGTTGACCGTGTGAAGTATATGATCAAGTCTGGTGGCGAGAACATTTACCCTGCTGAGATTGAACAAGTGATCACCCGAGATGCCCGTGTAACAGAAGCGGTTGTTGTCAGACGTTCTGATCCTCGCTGGGGCGAAGTGCCAGTTGCTTTTGTCGTGACGAACCAGGCTATGGCAGAGGATGAAGTCGTAACTCTCTGCCGAAACGATCTATCAAGTTATAAATTGCCAAAAGCTGTATTCTTCATCCAAGACACAGACCTGCCGCGCTCAACAACTGGGAAAATACAGCGACATTTATTGGAAGCCAGACTAGTCGATTAGGTTCTTTGAAAACACCTAGAACACCAGAGCAGCATGTTGGACTTACAGGGCGGCTTTGATCGCCGCTAGGCCCCTATCTATATCCTCAATTGAGTTATAGAGGTGAGGCGAGAAACGGATAAAATCTCTCCTGAGTGAAGTGATGACATTCGCCTCTTTTAGTGTCTTCGCAAAATCTGCACTGGCTTTGCCCGGAAATCGAGTGGCGACAATTGCTGATCTGTCGGCCACATTGTCTGGCCCAAGAACATCCGCACCCAAATTCTTCAAGCCCTGGATCAAATGTTGCGATATCCCCCGATTGTGGGCGGTGATCTTCGCAACCGAATGGCCCAAAAGGTAGTTCAATGATTCTGTTGCCCCAAAAGCAGTTCCATAAGCCATTGTGCCAAACTCATAGCGTTTAGCATTGTTCGGCATGACCAATCGATCCGCTTGGAAGTCCCACATATCCTGATGTGAACGCCATCCAATAATTCCCGGATTAAGCTTTTGTAAACCAGGAGACACATACATGATGCCGGTACCAAATGGTCCGCAGAGCCATTTGTAGGTCGAGGTGGCGACCGCATCAACACCTGTTCCTGTAACGTCAATTGGCATCTGGCCCGCTGATTGAGTGGCATCGACAACCAAGATAGCGCCATGTTTATGAGCGGCAGCCGCAAAACGTTTCAAGTCATAAGTCTGTCCTGTACCGTATTCAGTATGGGACAAGCAAACAACGGAAGTATCCTCGTTGATTGCATTTTCTAACTCATCGGGATCAATGCTCAGATTGCTGTCAGCTTTCACCCATTTGATTTCCGCACCGCTTTGCTCAGCCACTCTTATCCAGGGGTAGATTGTGCTTGGGTGAGTGACTTCCGTTGCGATTATGTTCGTGCCTTTAGAAGGCAGAACAGCCCAGGCCAAGGAAGACATCAAAACGGTTTCGCTTGAAGCTATAGCGATGTTATCAATGTGTGTGTTGAACAGCCGTGCAGCCGCTGATCCTAGATTATCCAAGCATTCGACTTCAGCCTGTTCGTCGAAAGCAATGGTGCCCTGTTCGGCGAGCGCGTTTTGCCAGCTTGAAATGGCCTCTGCGCCGCCCTTATGACTTAAGCCGACAGAAGCAGCGTCAAGATAGATATGTTTGTCTGCGGGAGGGAAGATATCAACAGTACCCAGCCTAGTATTGGTGCCCAAAGTCATGTTGCTTCCCTCGCTCGCTAACGTGACCTCGCCTTGGCTCTGTTCAGTCGGTGATCACTCAGTTTAAATGAGAGCGGAAGACTGAATTTAGTTTGTAACGAAATTCAGCCTTCCTGCTCCCTACAAATGAACCTACACGGTCAGGAAGGCACAATTCAAGCATGAGTGCGTGATTTCCCAGGGTCATAGAATGGTAGAGCTTCAACAACAGCAAAGCCATTGAAGTCGTCACTCGCTACTTCCAGCTGCGTGCCTGGTACGCATGCTTCTGGTGAGATGTGACATAGGGCGAGAGATTTACCCAATCTGTGGGAGTAGGCAGGGCTGTTGATCGTGCCGACCTCTTTACCATTGGCTAACAAAGTTTCTCCGCCGACCAATGCGTCGTTGTGATTGATAGAGATACCGGCTTGATTGAAACGTTCACTGCCTTTAGCGCCCATTGCGGCTTGTTTGCCACGATAGTCAGAGCTGCGGTTCATAGCGAAACCTAACCCCACTTCCCACGGTGAGTGTTCGTCGGTCATATCATAGCCGTAGAACAGCAATCCCGCTTCGATACGTACCTTGTCTAGGGCGGTAAATGACGCTGGCATGATGCCTTGGTCGGCGCCATGACCCAAGACTTGATCCCAGATGTCAGCAATAACCGAAGCTGAGGCTAGGATCTCGTAACCGCGTTCACCGGAGTAGCCTGTACGAGAGAGCCGTACAGGGTGACCGAAGAGCTCCGTAGCCTGATGTTCAAAATATTTAAGTGATCCCAAGTCCATTGGCGTGTGGGCATCAAGTAAACCAAGAGCTTTCGGTCCTTGCAGAGAAAGGTTGTGAAGATCGTCATCAAATTCCACGTCGACGTTCTTACCCGCAGCCGAAGCCTCGATCATTTCCATGGAGCAGCCTGACCCATGGCAGAGAAGCCATTCGTTGCCTCCATTGTTGGCAACAATGGCGTCATCGCCGACGGTGCCTTGCTCGGTTAAGACAGCGCCATACGTGGATTGCCTCGGAGCGATCTTTGATATGTCTCGTGAGATGACATCATTGGCTACAGCCGCAGCATCCGCACCCCGGAGGAAGACTTTCTTGAGAGGCGACATGTCGAACATGCCTGCGGCTTCGCGGACTGCGTCGTGTTCGTTGTTTGGATCAGAATTGTAAGTCCAGGCTGTTCCCATGCCATTCCAGTCCTCCAGACCAGATCCCAGCTCGGTATGACGCGAGGCGAGAGCGGAAGTGCGTGATAGTTCTTCAGTCATGTTTGTTTCCCTGTATGATTTGAATGTTTAGTACCAAAGGTCTTCAGTTGAATTCTTTTTCTGGGCCATGAATGCCAATAAGGCTTCGTCGATGGCCGGGTCGATGGGTGGTGCCTCATAGGAGGCCAGCATTTCCTTCCAACGATGATTAGCGCGTTGTTCCATTGTTTCGCACCCATCCTTAGACCATTGTTCAAAAGAGCGAGTGTCAGCTAAGTCGGACATATAGTTGGCCGCCTCGAAGTTCTTCATTGTATGTTGAACGCCAAAGAAGTTCTGCCCAGGCCCTGCTTCACGGAATGCCTCACACCCCAGGGCATTCTCATCGATCTGGATACCCGCAAGCATTCGATGCATCATTCCGCAATGATCGAGATCCATAACAAACTTCTCGTACCCCATGGTGAGGCCGCCTTCAAGCCAGCCAGCGGAATGAAGGACGTAGTTGGCACCAGCTTGTAGGCCTACCATCATGGAATCTGCCGCTTCCTGCATGGCTTGACCGTCGGCAACTTTAGAGGCAGTCAGCTGACCACCGCAACGGAACGGCAGATCCAATCGCCGGCAAAGTTGACCGATGGCGTAGGTCATCAGGTTGGCTTCTGGTGTGCCAAAAGTTGGTGCACCGGTTTTGAGATTCATGGTTGTTAAGAAATTGCCGTAAACGACTGGTGACCCTGGTCTTACCAGCTGGCCAAGTGCGATGCCGACCATTGCTTCGGCGTGGGCTTGAGCGATTAATGCTGGTTGTGTGACGGGTCCCATCGCACCGCCCAGGATGAAGGGCGAGAGAACAATGCCCTGATTTGCGTGCGCATAGGCTTTCAGGGCACCTGTCATAACATCGTCAAAAACCAAAGGAGAGTTGACGTTGATGTTGCCTTGGATAACACAGTGATTTTCCAAGTAATCGGCACCGAATACAATCCGAGCCATTTCGATTGAGTCTTGAGCTCTTTGGGGCGAAGTAACACCGCCCATGAAAGGCTTGGTTGAATAGCGAAGATGGGCATAGACCATATCGAGATGGCGCTTGTTGACAGGGATATCGACGGGTTCACAGACTGTTCCTCCGGAGTGATGAAGGAAGGGGGTCATGTAGGCCAGTTTCACAAAATTCTGAAAGTCTTCCAAAGTAGCATAACGTCGACCCCGATCTAGGTCGCTGACAAAGGGTGGGCCATAGGCAGGTGTGAAGACAACAGAATCCCCACCAATCGTGACACTATGCTTAGGGGCTCTACCTTCCATCCGAAAAGAGCTTGGCGCTGTCTTACAGAGAGCTTTTGCCAAGCCTGGTTCGAAGCGCACCCGGGTCCCATCGACTGATGCTCCTGCCTCTTTGAGCAAGGCCAAAGACTCCTGATCGTTCAGAAATTCTACGCCAATTTCTTTGAGTATCCAGTCCGCCTGATTTTCAAGGGCGACTAACCCTTCTTCATCCATCAGCTCATACAGCGGGATCGCACGCCGTAAAACCCGAGGGGCCTGTAGAGTGGAGTTTTGAGCTTCAAGTGCCATTCTCGCTGCCCTACCGCTTCGAGTAGGTCGAGGTGGATCGGAATGAATTGTTTCTAACATATCGGGCATAAGAGATACTTCTTCATCGAAGGGGTATTCCTTTGATGATTCCTCCTTATGCTGACTTTTTCCTCCAAGAAAGCGAAATGATTTGCACGGTTCGATCAAAAAATTTAAACGCAGATATGCGTTTTAGATCTTATGACAGTTTGCGACTCTTTCTTATTGTAGCGGAAAATCTCAGTTTTTCAGCCGCTTCTGCCAAGTTGAATCTAACTAAGGGAGCTGTCAGCTATCAAATTACTCAGTTGGAACAAGCGCTTGAGTTCAGCTTGTTTGATCGCCACCAACGCGGGATCACACTGACCGACAAAGGTCGGCGGTTGTACTCGGAGGCATTGAAGCATTTTTCGGCGTTGGAAAATGAAATCTCCAACCTCCGAAAACTGGATGATGAAACAATTACAGTAGCGACCTCAACCTATTTTGCCTCGCGCTGGTTATCTCCGCGTTTAATGACTTTCATAGTCGATCATCCAACTGTCCGGCTTAGCATCCAACCATTGGTCGATTTGATCGATCTGGAAGAAGAAAGTGTTGATCTTGTCATTCGATGGGGCAAAGGGCAGTGGAATGATATGGCGATAGAACGTCTGTTTGCCTGTCCGGCATTTCCAACGGCCGACCCTCAGATAGCGCAGCAGATCAAAGATGTAGGTATCGAACAAGTCCTGATAGACCAAACACTATTTTACGACAGGCAAGGGAGCGATGCTTGGGCAGACTGGCATGAACTGGCAGGGATCGAGTATCAATCGAGTAAAGATAATCTAATTATTCCAGATCCCAATGTTCGTGTTCAGGCGGTAATTGATGGGCAGGGGATCGCCATCAATGATAATTTGGTTAGTGATGAAATGGCGGCTAACAAACTGGTTCAAATCTCACCAACGATGATGGAAAACTACGGCTATCATTTAGCCTATAAAGAAGGCGCGCAGGAAAACCCAGCTTTGCAAAGTTTTTGCTTATGGTTGCTAGAAGAAGGCAGGCTTTACGAAGAGGAAATGATCTAGCCCTGCTGCCCATAGGCACTGAATTTCTCCAGAACGCGATCCATTTCTTCGCCTGACAACACAGTAGGGTTTCCTAACTGCAAAACGTCAATGTATTGGGCGGCCAGGTTTTCTATCTCCATGGCTAGGTCGAGTGCGATCGAAGGAGTCTTGCCCAAAGCAATCTGACCGTGATGCGCCATCAAACAGGCATTGCGATCTGTCAAAGTCGCGACAAGAGAGCTGGCAAGTGCTTCCGTTCCAAACGTCGCATAAGGCGCCAGCGGTATATCTTTCCCCCCTGCAACCGCAACCATATAATGAAAAGCAGGTATGGAATGGCCAGCGCAGGCGAGGGCGGTAGCTTTGTTTGAGTGACAATGAACAATAGCATTGATGTCAGGACGAGATCGATAGAGGGAGAGATGGAAGGGAGCTTCCGACGAGGGTTTTAATTGCCCCTCCGGGATCGAACCGTCGTTCAAAACTAAGACCAAGTCACTGGGTTCTAACTGATCATAGACAAGTCCCGTCGGCGTGATAATGAAACCCTCTGATGTTCGTGCCGAAACGTTGCCAGACTTTCCCGGGGACAATCCGTCTGCCGACATATTTTGCGCAGCCGT
The DNA here is from genome assembly GCA_905480575.1 of uncultured Alphaproteobacteria bacterium. Classification (GTDB taxonomy): domain Bacteria; phylum Pseudomonadota; class Alphaproteobacteria; order UBA7985; family CAJQQZ01; genus CAJQQZ01. The sequence goes on from CAJQQZ010000132.1 coordinate 11,234, forward strand.
TAGAATTTGGTCTCTTAACTCAGTCATGATTTTTCAGGGAAAAGTGAAGCTAATCCATCAGTTGACGCATCACAAATACCGCGCTCTGTAATCAGACCTGAGACTAGACGAGCAGGTGTCACGTCGAAGGCATAGTTTGCGGCAGGGCTTCCCGAAGCAGCGACCTGTACCGCCGCCAAACGACCGTCTGCTAAGCGTCCTTCAACATGGGTGACTTCGTGCTCGTCTCTGAGCTCAATCGGGATGTCCCGAACACCATCTTTGATCATCCAATCAATGGTTGTGGATGGGAGTGCTACATAAAACGGCACGCCATTATCTTTCGCCGCCAGGGCTTTCAAATAGGTTCCGATCTTGTTAGCAACGTCGCCGTTGGCGGCGGTACGGTCAGTGCCGGTGATGCAGATGTCGACCATGCCGTGCTGCATAAGATGTCCACCCGTGTTGTCACAAACAATCGTATGAGGCACGCCATGTTGGCTCAATTCCCAGGCTGTCAGAGCGGCACCTTGATTGCGCGGACGGGTTTCATCAACCCAAACATGGACGTCAATTCCTTTGTCGAAAGCTTGGTATATGGGCGACAGGGCTGTTCCATAGTCGACAGTGGCGATCCATCCTGCATTACAGTGCGTGAGGATATTGACTGGTCCGGCTTTCTTTGCTGAGGCGATATCTTCGATAAGACTTAAACCGTGTTCACCAATAGATCGGTTAGTCTCGACATCGTCATCACAAATCTTGGCCGCCACTTGATAGGCCCGTGTGATTTGGTCTTCGCCAGACAAGGAGGAAAGCTCTGACAGCGCTAAATCAATCGCCCAATGCAAGTTAATCGCCGTAGGACGCGTTGTTCTTAACCTTTTTTCTGCCTGGCTAAGCGGTACACCAGACTTCAACGCCAATGCTATGCCATAAGCTGCTGTCGCTCCTATCAGAGGAGCGCCGCGCACTTGCATTATTTCGATGGCTATCGCGGCCTGTTCAAGGGTTTCTAATCTAACAATCTCAAAGAGATGCGGGAGTTTTGTTTGATCAATGATCTTCGCCGCCCACCCATCGTTGCTCAACCAAATTGAGCGATAGGCTGTTCCATTTACTTCCATGTACGCCTGCCTTTCCGCCTGTTAGACTATAGGGAGCATTGCGGCGAGGCAAACAATTTGCTTCAAAAGTCTTTGACGCTGAACAAATTGATTGTCACGCTCATTTTGTGAGACTACAGTTTCATTACGCGAGCAGGGAGAGGGGCGATTTCCGAGCGACAACATCAGCACACCAAAGGCTTTTTTACCTTGGATGACGCGCGCCGATTTGCTAAGCGACGCCAGCCCAAAATGATCTTTGATTTCATTGATGGCGCAGCGGGTAGAGAAGTTGGTCTTCAGTGGAATGAAGAAGCGTTGCGGAAGGTAAAGCTTCAGTCTCGGGTTCTGCGCAATGTTCAAGATCGAAGCCTTAAGAAATCCTTTCTGGGTCAAGATTGGGGTCTGCCTTTCGGCGTTGCACCAATGGGCATGTGTGATCTCAGTTGGCCACATGCGGATCGATTGCTTTCCGAGGAAGCCGTGAAACGTGGTTTTCCGCATTGCCTTTCAACGGCTGCTTCGACGTCGCTGGAAGATAGCTTCGAAACAGCTGGGACTAACGCCTGGTTCCAGCTTTATGTTGGGCCTACGGAAGATGTTGCCTGGGAAATGGTCGAGCGGGCTGCTGCGGCTGGCTATGAGACACTTGTTTTCACTGTCGATGTACCTGTGCTGTCTCGGCGCGTGCGGGATTTGAGAAACGGCTTTGAAGTTCCCTTCAAAATTGGTTTCAAGCAGTTTGTTGATTTTGCCACTCACCCTCGTTGGTCAATCGCATCATTGCTTGCAGGACCGCCCAAGCCGATGAATTTTGATACCTTGAAATCGGGTGGAGGATTTGTCCGCGGTGCCAGCCGGGCCGGTGCAGATTGGCAGTTCCTGGAAAGACTTCGTAAGTTCTGGAAGGGCAATCTGGTTGTGAAGGGCGTTTTATCTGCTGAAGATGCCGTTGCCATCAAGAATGCTGGCGCAGATGCCGTCTATGTTTCCAACCATGGTGGTCGACAGCTAGATGCTGCTTTGGCTGCTATAGACACCTTGCCGGCTATTAGAGCGGCGGTTGGCCCTGACTTTCCATTGATGATGGATAGCGGTGTACGCTCTGGAGAGGATATTGTGAAGGCGCTGGCAAAAGGCGCTGATTTCGTCATGCTCGGCAGGCCTTTTCTTTTCGCTCTCGGTGCGGATGGTAAACGCGGTCTACAAACACTGTTGGATCTGTTGGAAGAAGAAGTTTCGGTCGTGTTGGCCCAGATCGGGCTGATCTCTGTTGAAGATGTAAATGAAGGTAACTTGGCAAAAGAATATGAGTGAACAAAGAAGAATCAGAGGCGGCAACATTCTAGCAAGAGCCTTGTTTGAGAAAGGCGTCGACCACGTTTTCACCCTCGCTGGTGGTTTCTGTAATCCTGCCTTAGAAGGGTTCATGGAATGCCAGATGCCAGTCATCAACTGTCCGCACGAGCAGATCGCGGGGCATTTGGCCGACGGACATACAAGGATCACCCGCAAGCCAACGGTCTGCCTGGTTGGGCCGGAAGGTTTTGCCAATGCGGTGCCAGCCATGTTGGAAGCCTGGGGAGAGCGCTCCCCCGTTATTTTTGTAACGGGATCCAGCACATTGAAACGTCAAGGCGCTGGCGGCTTCAAGGAGATCGATGACGTCGCAATTGCGGCTCCGCTGACAAAGTATTCGGTTGCGATTACGGATGGAGAACGGATAAGCGAGTTTGTTGATCGTGCTTGGAAGATTGCAACATCCGGTTATCCCGGTCCTGTGCATCTAAGCCTGCCTGTTGACCTCATGTTTTCGTCGTTTGAGGAAGATGCTGGACGAGAAGAGCGACCATTCACAAGAACGGACAAGGCAGCACCACTTGCTTGGCCAAATCCGTCTGATCTTGAGCCCTTGTTAGAGACAATCAAAAACGCCAAGCGACCGATCTTAATTGGCGGTCATGGTGTCTGGTGGTCTAAAGCTGAGAAGAAACTGGAAGAGGTGGGAAAAAGGCTCAACATTCCAGTGTTCAACGTTCCTTACCATCAAAAACTGCTCGGTGAAGAGTGTGAAGCCTACATGGGGCTGGCTGACATCCACCAATATCCGCCATCGAAGTTTGCGATCGATGAATCTGATATTGTGATCGTGGTCGGTGGCCGGTTGGACAATCAAATGAACTTTGGTAACCCGCCGCTTTTCCCAGCGACAACTAAGTTGATTTGTGTGAACGGATCACATGAAGAGCTCGACAACAACCGTTCTGCCGACGAAGTTCTGCTTTCCGATCCAGGCGCTTTCTTCGATGCCTTGCTTTCGGTGAAAGACTGGGCGTTAGATCGTCAGTGGTTTGACCTTAACCGGCAGAAGCGCGGCGAATGGGTCGAGAAAACCTTGTCAGACCTGGAGGTTGCCAAAGATGAAAAGATTCATCCGTTAGAATTGGCCCTAGAAGTTAACGCCTGTCTGGAGAAAGATGATTGGTTGGTTTTTGATGGCGGAAATACTCATTTCTGGTCAGAGATTGCCGTCAATGTAGCAGGATGGAAGGGCCAGCAATTAGCTGGGGTCATGCATCCAGGGTCTTACTCTTTGCTGGGAGTGGGCGTGTCTTTTGCGCTTTCTGCTAAGAACCTGAACAAGGAATCAAATGTCGTTCTGATCTCGGGTGACGGTGCTTTCCTTTCTGGCGGTCTATCAGTGGAGGCCTGTTTCCAGGAGAAACGTCCCATCGTCGTTATCATTGATAACAACGGAGGACTGGATTGCATTTCTCAGCAGCAGGAGAGGCTGTTCGAAGACGGCACACACTTTGCGACTGATTTCCGGGACATTCCTTTTCATACTTTGTTCGAAGGCATGGGTGGCTATGGAGAGTTGGTTGAGGATCGGGCTGATCTGGTTCCTGCAATCAAGCGAGCGATCGCTTCAGGTCAAACCGCCTGCGTTAACGTGAAGGCTAAGGGCGTGATTTCACCTATCGTTCTGGCCACAACCAACAAGCGTGATAAAGCTTCAATCGAGTAAAAGTTATGGCTTCAATTTCTTCGCACACTCTCAACGGAACTGACGGCTCACACGCTGGTGGCGTTGCCGTTGCTTTGTTCCGAATTAATGAGGACGGAACGAGGACAGTGTTCTTCGAGACGGCGATGGACGAAGGCGGTCGTTTGGCGGAAACCTTTGACATGACAGACGCAGACACAAAACTGCAGTTTGAGTTGGTGTTTCAAGCCGGGGCTTACTTTACAGCTCAAGGACAGGTGTCGCGGTCTAGCCACAGAGTTGACGAAGTTGTATTACGGTTTCGAATGCCTGACCCAAACGGCAAGTACCACATGCCGGTCATTCTGAACCCTAATTCCTATTCAACTTGGTGGTCTGTTTGATGTCCACTTCTGGCCTGAACATGTCGCGCCGCATCCGGCGTACGCCTTATACTGACCGGGTTGAGCAAGTAGGTGTTCGCGGTTTTTCAGTTGTTAACCACATGTTGTTGCCAAAAGCCTTTCAGTCGACGGTCGAAGAAGACTACTGGCATTTGCGCGAGCACGTACAAATGTGGGATGTTTCCTGCCAGAGACAGGTTGAACTCAAAGGCCCAGATGCTGCGCGTTTGGTGCAATGGATGACTCCGCGTGATATTTCAAAGTGCGAAGTGGGACAGTGTTTTTACGTGCCGCTAGTGGATGAAATGGGCGGCATGATCAACGATCCCGTTCTGTTGAAGCTCGCGGACGATCATTTCTGGCTTTCAATCGCTGACTCAGATGTGTTGCTCTGGGCTAAAGGGTTGGCTCTAGGAGCAGGGATGAATGTTACGGTCGATGAACCTGACGTTTCTCCGCTGGCTGTACAAGGGCCCAAAGCTGAAGATCTCGTCGCTTCGATCTTTGGTGAACATGTTCGCGAGATAGCGTTCTTCCGATTTGGGTTCGTCGAATTTGGGGGCACTCAACAACTTATCGCCCGTTCAGGCTATTCCAAGCAGGGTGGTTTTGAAATCTATTTGAAGGGCGGTGCTTTGGGTGGCGCACTTTGGGACCTGATTTGGGAAGCAGGCCAAGCCTTTAACATTGCTCCTGGATGCCCCAATTTGATTGAACGTGTCGAGGGTGGTCTACTGTCTTACGGCAATGAGTTTACGCGTGAAAACAACCCCTTGGAATGTGGGCTTGCAGGCTATTGTAACACCGACGGGTCTGTCGATTACATAGGGTTACAGGCTCTGCAAAAGATCAAAGCCGACGGTGTGCAACGAAAAATGCGCGGTGTTCTTTTTGATGGCGGTCCGGGCCCGGCTGTGTCTAAACCATGGCCTATTACTGTTGGTGAAAAACGGGTGGGGCAGATCACGACGGGTGCTTACTCGCCTCGTTTCAAACAAAACGTTGGGCTGTCGATGATCGACAAAGGACACTGGGAACTTGGAGCCGACGTTGTTGTGCATTCCTCTGACGGGTTGAAACGCCAGGGCAAGATATCAACGCTGCCCTTTCCTGACTAAAGAATTGGCTTGCCAAAAGATCATTTCAGTGAGAAATTTTGTTTCTTGAATTTTACGGAGAAACCTCATGGCGATGGTAACCAGCCGCGTAACCGGTAAAGATTATGATGTTGACGAGTGGGCACTACGCGTGGACCTTGCTGCTGTCTTTCGTTTGGCCGCGCGTAACAATTGGCACGAAGGGGTTGCGAACCATTTCTCCGTTGCGGTCAGTGATGACGGCAAGAAGTTTCTGCTCAACCCGCGTTGGAAACACTTCTCGCATGTCAGAGCCAGCGATCTATTGCTGGTTGATGCGGACGACCAAGACACGATGAAACGCGCGGATGCACCCGATCCCTCTGCCTGGTGCATACACGGCGCTGTTCATGCCAATGTCCCGCAAGCTCGTGTCCTGCTTCATTGTCATCCCGATTACGCGACTGCTTTGTCTGGCTTGGCTGACCCGGCGATCAAGCCGATCGATCAGAACACGGCTCGCTTCTATAACCGCATGGCGATTGATACGAACTTCGGTGGTTTGGCAGATGAAGCGGAAGAAGGTCAGCGGATCGCAAAAGCTTTTGGTAATTATGCCTCCATGATGATGGGCAATCACGGTGTCTCGGTCGCCAGTAAGACCATCGCTGAGGCTTATGATGAGCTTTACTATCTGGAGCGCGCGGCGAAGACAATGGTGCTGGCATACTCAACTGGCCAACCACTGTCGGTTCTTGAGCCTGAGCTCGCAGAGAAAACAGCTGCTGGTTGGGATGAGTTTCGTGAATCTGCCTTCGCTCATTTCGACGAGATGAAGGCTATCCTGGACCGTGAAGATCCATCCTACCGGGAGTGATTATGCGGGGGATATCTTAGCAAAGATACCTTTGCCGGATGAGTTTGAAGTCAGTTCGAGACTACCCGCACCTTCGGCCAGCAGCACTTCATGCTTGCCGAGTGTGTAGTAGGTTTCTGCGTTTCGTGTTTGCCAACCGGCATCAATAGCGAAAAAGAAGCAGAGCTCTCCTGGCAGTAACTTCGCAGAAACAGCGTCGACGACGTTACAGTCAGCGATCTGCCATTTTGGCCTTCTCGCCATGACGTTAACAACACGAACCGGCCCGTCGACAGGACTGCCCATTGGGGCGAGTTCTGTATCAAATCCAAAGGGCTCAAACCGTACAAGCCGCTGAGAGAAGTCACCAAAATCCAAATCAAGCCCGTTACCCTCGATCATTGTGATACGACGATCTGCACTGGGGAACGAAGAAAAGGGGCCGTCTTCTACAATGGGCGCCATGGAAAACCGGAGATCAAAAGTATCATGGGTCGCACCAGCGGGAGACATGAAGAGGTCGGCGGTCGTGCCTTTGCCGTTCTTCCAAGGTTTGATTTGAAAATCGGCTTGGGTTAGGTGGGTGAGTTTCATGATTAATTCGCGATTTCTGGCAGGAAGGAGGTATCCATCCAGTAGCGATTCTGGTTGTCCTTGTCGATGAAAACTGTGACTTCTTCCTGATGAAGGTAGGGTTGCGGGTCGTACCAAAAATTGTCGCTGCGAAAGAGTTTTACACTTGCAGTCTTAGGGTCAAGCCATTGGGCGTGGATAACAAAAGGGTGCCGCCCATTTACTTTATAGGACTGATTCAGAGAAACCTCCGTGATGCGTGCTGGTACGGGGCGTCCAGTTCTCAATAGATGTGATTTTCGCTTTTGCTTGAGTTTTGGATAGATGAGAAAACTCAAACCAATAATTCCGAATATGGATCCAAGAAACCCCAGGATCATCGGGCCTAACCAGAGAGGAAGAAATTCCTTTATTTGTACCTTTGTTGGATCGTTGGGATCGTATGCGACTTGCACCCATTCTCCGGGCTCAAAATGGGGCGGGCTACTGGAAAAGTTGGAAGCAAACTGATGGTCTTTACCGGTATTGTCTTTGAAACGAACAACAGGCCTATAAGTCGTACCTCCCTCGCTGGAGCGGCTGCCGCGCAATTCAATGATTTCACCTTCGGTGATCGTCGCGCTGCTTAAGAAGCCTTGTGTCACCTGATACCAAATTAGGCCCGCTACGAGACAAGATAAACCAACTGCCGTGAAAATATAGGTGATGAGTTTGTTGGGCCTCATTTACTTCTCAGAAAGCCTTTCTCTAAACGTTCATCTCAGCCAATAGGGTAAAAACGATAAATCAACCACATAATCCCGCGGGTTACTAGGGGCTAAATGGACAGGGATTTTCTCTCCCTCTAGCCAACGTTTTGGGTTGAACATCAGTTTATGACTTTCGAACAAATAACTTGTTTCGGTTTCATCGTCGACCCATTGGCTTAGAATTCTATAAGACTTGGATTTCCTGCCCTCGATTTTAATGGAGTCTAGGGTTGATTTTACGCGTTTGCCGGTTGTTTTCAACCGAGTTAAGTTGCGGTGGCGTAGGTAGTCTTTTCCGTTGATGAACAACGCAAAGACAAGGCTGATAAATCCAATGTGCAGAGAGACGGGCGAAACGACGAAGAAGCCTAAGCCATCGACTAATCGCGCGGCTCCTGGATATCTTTTGTCATAGGCAAGCGGAATAAAGCGGCCAATTTGAAAAGAAGTTTTTTTACTAGTGGTGCCAACACGTTGGAATGTTTGACCAGTAGTATCCACAAATTCCACCACAGGCTTGTAGTGATAGGTGTCGTGGCTTTTGTTTCTCTTGATCGTTTCGATAATTCTTACGATTTTGCCTTCCGTTAATTCGGCTTTGGCCAAGAAGGTTTGCGCCTCGGCGTAAAAATAAATCTGTCTAGACAAGAAAAAAACTGAAACAATGATTAACGTTAGGCCCGCGAGGCGAGGCAGGAACATCAATCTATGCTGGGACGGCTAAAATTCCCGGTTGCAGGATCAAGTGTCCAAAGCTCGCCCGATAGAATGTCAAACCATGCGCCATGGAGGTTGAGACGTCCTTTGCCCTCTAAGATCGAGACACAAGGGAAAGTGCGTAGATTTTCAATCGAGGTTTTGATGGACAGACGCTCAAGAGCCGTCTGTCGCTCAGCCTGCGTCATCCAAGTGGCATTCGATACTGTCTCAGCAGCTGGCCCTAGCATTTCCATCCACTTGCCGATGAAATCACCTGGTGACAAGGGCTCCATATTTGGATCTAGCGCCGCTTGGATACCGCCACAGCGCCCGTGCCCTAAAACCAAAATGTTTTTAACTTTCAGAACCTGAACAGCATACTCGAGCGCTGCCGATGTCGCTCTGGTCGCCCCATCTGGAGTGTAGGGTGGCATCAAATTGGCAACATTTCTTGTTACAAACATCTCGCCAGGGGCTGTGCTAAATATCATTTCAGGGGCGGCGCGAGAATCACAACAAGCAATAACCATAGTCTCAGGTTTTTGTCCCTGTTCGGCCAAATCGCGATAAGCCGCTTTTGCATTGGCAAACCGCAAGTTCATGAAGTGGTTGTAGCCCTCGAGGAGCTTTGGGGGAAAAGCATTGGTCATAGGCAGTGAAATAATAGGTTCGAGTCCACATTTCAATGTGAAAACGTTACTCAGACGATTGAGGACGGGGAAGGGCGAAAGAATGTTTCTTTCTTTGCCATCCAATTGAAAACTTCTTAGTCTGTTTTGAGATAGGAGGGTTCATGCGCGTTACAGTTTGCCAATTTGACAACCGGTCTGAGGTTATCGAAGATTCGTGGAGACAGCTTGCTGAATATCTCAGTAGCGTAGACACTGATTTCTTGCTCATGCCTGAAATGCCTTTCCACGATTGGCTAGCGGCATCCAACAAACCTTCTGTCAAAGCCTGGCATAAAGGTATGGCCGCACACAATGCCAGGATTGCACGATTAACAGAGCTGGGTGTTCCAGCGGTCATGTTTACGCGACCCCAAATCGTCAACAGTTCGCTGCGGAACATGGCGACTTTATGGACCGAGGGCGAGGGTACAACGGAGTTTCATAGCAAATGGAATCTTCCTGATGAAGAAAGCTATTGGGAAGCGACTTGGTATGACAGGGGCGACCCAACATTTGACTTGGCACGGATAGGCACAACACGGATTGGTGTCCAGATCTGTACAGAGATGTGGTTCTTTGAACATGCGCGAGCCTATAGTAAAACCGGGGCCCATTTGCTCTGTGTACCAAGGGCAACTCCGCACGGATCTGTTGGTAAATGGTTAGCAGGCGGTCAGGCCGCCGCCGTCGTTTCTGGTTGTTTTTGCTTTTCGTCTAATCTCTACAACCCGCCAGGTACAGAGGCAGACATAGGGGGATTGTCATGGGTGGTTGATCCAGAAGGGAACATCTTAGCTCAGACATCGGTAGATGAGCCTTATGCTACCGTTGACATCGACTTGAAAGAAGCTGAAGTAGCGAAAGCAACCTATCCTCGATACGTGCCAGATTAAATACCGAAGGAAAGTTCATGACTATTTATGAAGTTCTACCCCAGCCCCAAGCCTATGGGTATGAAGTCGGAGTTCTTTTGCTCAACTTTCTAGAGCCCCACGTCCCAGGAGACACCGCACACGCCGGTACTTACGAGTTTCCGGTTTTGTTCAAGGTTGTAGAAACGGCATCGGTTGATGCCATTACTAATGGTGATTTGTCGGTAACTGGTCAGTTAATTGAGGCTGCTCAGGAACTAGAACGCAGCGGTGTTAAAGCGATCAGTTCTAACTGCGGATTTATGCTGCACTATCACGAAGCAATTAGAGCGGCAGTTTCGATTCCAGTCTTTACGTCAAGCCTGTTACAATTGCCGTTGATTGCAAGAACAATTCGCCCAGACCAAAAAATCGCTGTTCTAACGGCCTTTAAGCACCGATTAACGAGCGAAATGCTCGCTTTATCGGGATTGCCCCTGGATGCGAAAGTAGTAACGGAAAGCATAGAAACAACCGTCGAATTCCAAAACCTTTCCAGTTTACCGATGGATACAGAATCCTTCAGATCTCGCTTAGAAGAGGCCATGGCGCGGTTGCTGGAAGCAAATGATGATATCGGGGCAATTTTGCTGGAATGTGCGATCTTCACACCCTATGCAGCTCCACTTCAGAGAAAATTTAACTTGCCAGTCTATGATTTCGTTTCGCTGATTAACTTTGCTCAGAGTGTCGTTTCGAGGCGGTCGTACCCTGGAATTGGCTAACGAGATTGCGGGATCTTTAGACAAAAATATGAAGGAAAGTTTAGTGTCGGATAAACCAAATTTGTCAGCTCTGTTTGGCTCGGACGAGATCACAACTTTTCTGGGGATGGAAAGTTGTGAAGATCTTGAACAATTGAGCGCAGATGTCGCTATCCTGGGTGTTCCCTGTGCGACGCCGTACAAATCTGTTGGTGCTTATTGTGCAGGTGGACCTCAAGCGATACGTGCTGGTGTGGCAGCTTTTGCCGCCAATTTGAAGCACCATGATTTTGATTTGGGCGGTCCACTTGTGCCCGCTGGTAAGTCGGTCGTTGATTGTGGTGATTTGCCTTTTGATGAAGCGGACAGCGAAGGTAACCGTCAAAACATCAAAGAAACTGTCGGGAAGATCCTGGAAGCGGGAGCGGTACCGATTGTTCTGGGTGGTGACGATTCAATCCCGATCCCTATGCTGCAAGCTTTTGAAGGGCGCGGGAAATATACAATTCTGCAGATAGACGCTCATGTTGACTGGCGAGACGAGGTCCAGGGCGAACGTTTGGGCTTGTCTTCGACTATGCGCCGAGCATCAGAGATGAGCCACATTGAGTCGATCATCCAGGTAGGGCAAAGGGGCATTGGGTCGGCGAGGTCTTCAGACGTGCAAGACGCGTTGGACTGGGGCGTTAACTTTGTGTCTGCCCGGGATGTCGACTGGGGTGGCGCAGAAGCTGCTCTGAGCTTGATTGAACCAGGCGCTAAAGTGATTGTTTGTTTTGACGTTGACGCACTTGACCCCGCGATCATGCCCGGCGCGATTGGACGCGCACCTGGTGGGCTCAGCTATTGGGACATGGTTGATCTGTTAGAAGGTGTTGCCGACAAGGCCCAAATAGCAGCAATGGATATCGTTGAATTTATGCCTGAACGTGATGTTGATCAGATAGGTGCCTTAACCGCTGGCCGGATAGTGGCGACAGCGGCTGGACTAATTTGTCGACAACATAAGTAAGTCAGAGAAGCTAACCATGTTCGCAGAGCGGGTTCGATGGCTGATTTTGCGAAAACACAAGAAGAATAGAGAGAGGAAGCCAAGATGCCTGGTCCTTTAGACGGTGTTAAGATCCTGGACCTAACCATGATGGTCTCTGGTCCACAGACGACCATGATCCTGGGCGACCAGGGAGCCGATGTTATCAAGATCGAAAACCTGGCAACCGGAGACTTCTCGCGATTGGTGACGACGGCTCGTGGCGGTTTTGCGGCTGCCTTCCTGAACAACAACCGTAATAAACGATCCCTGACGTTGAATCTCAAAGATCAGCGCGGTGTAGACGTCCTCAAAGACCTGGCGAAAAACGCAGACGTTATCATCCAGAATTTTCGACCAGGGGTCATGGATCGGCTCGGTATCGGTGAAGAGGTCATTAGAGAGGTTTCACCGTCGATCATCTATGTTTCGATATCGGGATTTGGGGAAACCGGCCCTTACAAAGACAAGCCCGTCTATGACCCGCTGATCCAGGCTGTTTCAGGGCTCGCGTCAATCCAGGGCGGTTCTGACGATGTGCGGCCAAGGTTGGTCCGAACGATAGTGCCGGATAAACTGACTGGCTATGCGACGTCACAGGCTATCTGTGCCGCTCTTTACTCTCGCACGAGGACAGGTGAGGGACAGCACATAAAGATCTCCATGCTGGACACTTTGATTGGCTTCCTTTGGGGCTCAGACATGGGTGGTCATACTTTTGTTGGTGACGAGCTGGAAACGGAAAACGCTCAGTCTTTCATTGATCTGATTTATGAGACCCAGGATGGCTATATTTCCGTCGCCGTACAGTCTGACAAAGAATGGAAAAATCTCTGTGCGGCATTTGACAAGCCGGAATGGTTGGAAGATCCGCGTTTCCTCACGGCGAAGCTTAGAACGAAAAACATCAATCACCGACTGGAGCTAACGCAGAAAGTTTTGATGACGAACACCGCTGGCTACTGGATCGAAAAGTTGGAGGGCGCTGACGTGCCTTGCGCGCCGGTTCTGCGCCGAAAGGACATGATTAAGCATCCGCAAGTCTTGGCTAACGATACGCTACTTTACTCGGAGCATCACTTGGCCGGGAGTTTGAGGCAAGCACGTCCGGCACCACGGTTCTCTGGCACTCCAACAGAGTTGCGCAGAGGAGCACCGGCTTTGGGAGAACATACCGCCGAGGTCTTGAAAGAAACGGGCGTTAGTCAAGAACAGCTGGATGCGCTTGTAGAAGCCGGCGTTGTCTCGATAGGAAAACCTCATGAGTAAACCTATCGATCTTTATTACTGGCCCACTCCCAATGGTTGGAAGGTGTCAATTCTGTTGGAGGAACTCGAACTCCCTTACAACATGATATCCGTCAACATCGGGAAGGGGGATCAGTTCAAACCTGAGTTCTTGGCGATGAACCCCAATCACCGCATGCCAGTGATTGTCGATCATAATGTTGAAGGCGAGCCTGTCTCTGTTTTTGAATCAGGCGCTATCATGTTCTACCTCGCGGAGAAGCATGGCAAGTTCATGTCTCTCGATCTTATTGAACGCAAAGAAACGCTTGAGTGGCTGTTCTGGCAAGTCGGTGGGCTCGGGCCGATGGCGGGACAACACAGTCATTTCTGGAACTATGCGCCGGACGACGAAAAGAATGGTTACGCCGCTGAACGCTATCGCACCGAATATCAACGTTGTATTGGCGTTCTAGAGCGGCGATTGGAGGGCAGGGACTATCTAGTTGGTGACAGCTACTCAATCGCCGATATGATTTCTTGGCCTTGGGTCTTGATTTCAAAAGCCATGGGCGTTCCCTTGGATGATTACCCTTTGGTTGCTGCATGGCGACAGCGGATAAAGGAGCGACCTGCCGTCCAGCGAGGCGTAGCTCTAGGCAAAGAAGATCGACGCTCTGCACCGCCCAGTGAAGAAGAGCGAAAAATTTTGTTCAAACAGAAGTGAGATTGTCGTGGCACTAAAAGCTGAACTCTACTGGTCCTTTCGCAGCCCCTATTCGTACCTGGGAACCCAGCAATATCGTGAAATAGCTGAAACCTACGATGTCGTTATTGAAGTGAAACTGGTGTACCCGATCGCGATCCGTAATCCTAAGTTCTTTGAAAAAGTGAATCCGATGTGGATCCCCTACGTGATCAAGGATTGTAAGCGCATTGCTGAGTTTAGAAGGCTGCCTTTTGTATTTCCTTCACCGGACCCGGTTGTCCAAAACATCAAGACGAGGGAGATATCGAGTGACCAACCTTATATCACTTCAATCACACGCTTGGGTGTTGAGGCTGCCAGGAGAGGACGAGGGATAGCTTTTCTTGACGAAGTCTCGCTCATGATTTGGGGCGGAACGAAGGATTGGCATCTCGATGAACAACTTGCGCCGGCAGCAGAACGAGCCGGATTAAAGCTTGATGAAATGCGCAGGTCAGTTTTGGGGAACGCGGATAGTTATGATAGCAAGATTGCTCAAAACCAAACTGATTTAGAAGCCGCCGGCCACTGGGGTGTTCCCTGTCTGGTGTTTGAAGGTGAACCATTCCACGGTCAGGACCGTATAGACCTCGCCGTTTGGCGGATGAAACAACAGGGGCTATCTAAACGATAGAAGTTGGAAGATGCTAGCTAATCAAACTGCCCGGGACGTGCGACTGGGAAGTCTTGATAGGTTTTGCGGAACGGCTCATCAATGAGGCTGAAGTGCCACCACTCTTTGCTGTAGTTCTTGAAACCATACTACCCGACTCTTTTTGATTTATCGATAGCTGGCTTTAGGATTTTCACCATCACTTCCGGGTCATAACGGATCAGTTTTCTGGCTTGTTCCAAAGCTGTTCTGAGCCAGGACTTGGCTGGAAAGCCGTGTCCT
>CAJQQZ010000133.1 GCA_905480575.1 uncultured Alphaproteobacteria bacterium
AATCTGCAGTTCGAACAATGGACGGAAACCTTCGGCTCTGAACGCTTGACCGGCGCACTGCTGGACAGGCTTACTCACCACGTGAACATCCTCGAGATGAACGGCGAAAGCTACCGCCTCAATCAAAGTCGTTCACGCATGAAACCCAACAAATAGAAACCTCAACAGAATTGGCCTGACGGCCAATGCGCCTTGGAACATGCTTGCTATATGAGGGCCACTCGATCCAAGGCGCGCGCACCAAAATGGCCTACTTTTGCTCCGCCCCAATGGAAGACTTTTACTCCGCCGTTGACAGGTTTGTTCGTCGATGGTGGACTGTGCGAATCCCTTAATTGGAACGATGGCAGATAAAATCGCAACTACAAATGCAAACAACATTGTGAGAATTCGATGTGCTTGCATTCTTTCAGCTCGATTCAGTGGTCAATTCCAGAATTATGCTTTTAGATGGTGTGAAAATCGAGAATTGCAACAGATGTGAAATCGTTTAAGCGGCCAAAAGTTCACTCATCTTATCCCGTGCCTGGCTGGCTCGGATCTTGTCACCACGACCGTCATGTGCTCTGGCGACCAGTTGCCAGTTCATAGGGCTGGTCGGTTTTAGGCCGCAGCGTTCATTTGCTAGAGCCAGAGCTAGGTCATAGCGTTTGGACCTGAGCGCTGCTTCCAATAAAGTCCAGCCGATCACGTCTCTTTGTGCGAAAGATCCACCCAGTCTGTGGGTTTGATAGCGGCGCGGCAAAAGAAGGTCGACACAGTAGTCGTAGTCTTCTTTAGCGAAAGCACTCAAAGCACGACAGAACGGCAGCCCAATAATTCTGCTCATCGCCGTATTGGCGTCGTTGGCATGGCCGAGATAGCGTTCATTCGCATTTAATAGCTTTTCTGCAACCTCGTTTCTGCCATCAGCCACAAAACACATCATGGCGTGGACATCATTAAATGCATAAAGCGTGTCTGTAGCACTGGGGATCCATTTGTCAGCCAGGTGTTTCCATCTGTCACCGACATCAACGCCAACCAAGTTTAGCCGCCACATCAATGCCGCCGCATCAAGCTCTTCATACTTCTCGCCTTCAACGTCGTCGCTGCTAAGATGTTGGTCATAAAGAGCTAAGACTTGCCCCGTATCATTTCGGTCAAGGTGATAAAGCGATGTATGCCAATGGAGGTGGATTTTGAAATTGCTATCCGCCCAGGAGTTTCGTCGCTGGTTCATGAACTTGACACCAGCAACGGCCTTGCCTTGCATTTCCATGATGTGTGAGACGGCATGGATGGCGTAGGGGTGGTCTGGCCGAATTGACAGTGCCTGGTTGGCCATTTGGCCAGCACGGTAGTAATCGCTGTTCTCTTCCAGACCGAAACTATAGAATCCCAGAAGGAATTCGTATCCTGGAACGGACTCGTCCCAAAGAGGAAATGCGCGCGCTACGGAATCACGTTGACCAACGATATCGCCGAGTAAGGTATCACTTAGATGAACCAGCTGTATGGCTAGCAGGTCAAACGGATAGGCGGTAGCAACCTCCTCCCACTTCTGTACTGCACCGTGAAAATCTCCATCTAACCAAGAACGAAGGGCCGAGATGTGGCCCAGTTCTCTTGTGTTAGCTTTTGAAGACTGTGCCTCTGCACGGCGGACTGTTTCAACAAAATCGTTGTAGATTCTGGTTTCCATCGCTTGTGACAGCATGGCACCTTTAAAACAAAGCGCCATGATGAATTCAGGATGTTCAGCAAGGATAAGATCACAGCTGGCGACTGGATCGCCGTAGAAGGCCAAAGCTTGTAAATGACATTCCTCCAAAGCATCTATCATACTTTGGTTTGCTCCTGTGACAGGCACACCTCTACAGTCATTCATCACCCTAAATCCTCCTACGAATCGTTAGTGCTAGTTTAGTCGAGGCGAGCGAAAATGAAAGGATTTGCCCGTTCAAATTTTCGATAGCTAAGCCGCGAGATTGAACGTCCGGCTCAATGAAGCAACGGACAAGATGAACACGACGGTACTGAACAAACAAAACAAAATGAAATGGGGCACATAATAGTTGTATTTGCGGATAATGTAGATCGAAGCAGCTATCCCAGAAATCAGTCCTAGACCCGCTCCCGCAAACAAGTAAATCATGTCAGAACGTTCATTGCCCGTGTCTGGCAAAATGCCCAATGTATGACAAAACTGAATGAAGACACCAAAGCACAAAGCAAAACACAGACTAGAAATTATAAACATTACAATCTGATAAATTCGCTCAATCATGGACTTCCTCATCCTTCGTTAGGACATATGACATAAAGCTACTTCCTATCATCGAAGACAACACCGCGGCTATAAAAATCCAAAGACCGTATTGTACTGAAATTTCAGCTCCTGGTATTCCTTTAACGAGAATCACCCCTAAAGCGACGAGGAAGACGTCCGCCATTCCCCACTTACCCAACAGAGACAAGATCCAGACGAGAGTTTTAGTGGATTGCTCCTTTGGATCGAGGAGATACCAAACAAAAAGCGATAGGAGGTTTTTGGAGAAAGGCACGAGAATAGCGAGGATCAAAATTACACCTGCTAGAAACATTTCCCCGTCGGTATAGAGGCGAACCAGACCGTCCATGATTGACAGGTTATCGGGGGACCACTGTAACAGGTGATTAGTTTCGATCAACGGAAGCCACCACGCTACGAAAAGCAAACAAGTACATGCCACCAGAAAGGGGCCGCAAAGCCGTTGCCAACCTTTTGCCTTGTGATTGAAGGATGTACTGCTCAACGGTGTGGTCGTCTACTTTTGATCAAAATCAACCGTGATTTGGTCTGTTGTTGGCTGCGCCTGACAGGTTAGGATAAAGCCTGCATCAATCTCATCTTGATCGAGACCATAATTGACGGCCATTTCAACTTCGCCAGACGTCAATTTGGCTTTACAGGTACAACAAACGCCACCCTTACAAGCAAAGGGAAGATCAGCACCCGCAACCATGGCCCCGTCGAGAACGGAAGTTCCATCACGTCCCAACGGAAATGACAGACGTCGACCACCATTAACGATTGTCACCTGAGTGTCTCCGGGATTTCCGGCCGCCAGCTTTTTGCGACGTTCCTCGTAAGCAGCTTGTGCTTCTTTGGATTGGCCGAACAGCTCAATCTTAATAGATCTTGCGTTGACCCCTTGATCCATTAGGGCCTGACGTGTGTCACGAACCATGGTGCCGGGGCCACAAAGAAAGAATGCATCAATCGCGGAAACGTCAAGAAAGGCATCACAGAGCGCCTGAGTTTTTTCGCTGTCTATACGACCATTCAACAAGGGCGCATCCATCTCCTGGCGGCTAAAAATATGAAACAGGCGAAACCGTGTCATGAACATGTTTTTCAGATCTTCAAGCGCCCCTAAGAAGATGACGTCATTGGCTGTCTTATTGCCGTAGAACAATGTAAACTGTGACAGAGGCTCGGCCTGCAGAATCGTTTTGATTGTTGATATAACTGGCGTAATGCCCGATCCGGCTGCAAAGGCTGCGTAATGTCTCGTTGCTTCGGGATCTAGTTCGGTGTGAAACCGGCCCGCGGGAACTGCAACATTCAATTCGTCGCCCACAGCAAGAGCCTCGTGAGCAAAGGATGAAAATCGTCCATCTTCAACCTTCTTAACGGCAATCCTTAGTTCATTGTCCTGTATAGCTGAACAAATGGAGTAAGACCGTTTCAGCTCCTCTCCGTTAAACTTTCGTAGGATTGAAAGATATTGGCCCTGTCTAAAAGCGTATTCGCTGCGAAGGTTCTCTGGAACTTGGAAACAAATAGAGATAGCGTCTTTGGTCTCTTGGCGAACGTCGGAAACGGTTAAGGAATTTGAATTAGACATCAGATGCACTTGAAATAATCAAAGGGTTCTAAACAATCGCCACACTTGTACAGTGCTTTACAGGCGGTCGAGCCAAACTGGCTCACAAGTATTGTGTTGGTTGACTGACAAAGTGGGCAAGGAATATTCGGTTTGTCACTGAAGAGCCCTTGCTTTGATCCGCTGGACTGGACCGGTGGTGCAATTCCGGCTTCAATGAGTTTCTCTCGTCCTTTTGGCGTGATCCAGTCAGTTGTCCAGGGCGGTGAGGTGGATGTCCTAACTTTCACGTCGTCGAAGCCGGCTTTGTCCAAAGCCATGCGAATGTCCAAGCCGATCATCTCGGTTGCCGGACACCCTGAGTACGTCGGGGTGATGATTACTTCTTCTTCATCAACATCGCGAACGATACCCAGATCACAGACTGATACAATCGGAATTTCCGGATCCATCACTGTCTGTAACGCCGCCCACACTGCCTTTTGTTTGATTGAAACTTGGTCAGTTACCATGTTGCGTCTGGATAGGATCTTTGCAGGAATTGCATCTCTGCCAGCAGATAGCCCAAGTGTTCGGAGTGAGCACCGGCTTTACCCATAGCTGGGACAGGAACATCTTCTGGGCGTTCCAACGTTGCTTCACTTAGAATGGCCGACAACTGTTTGTTCCAGCCGTCTTTTAGGCTTGAAGGCAATGCAACAACACCCGCTTCTGCTAGTTCCCTATCTTCTGCTGTATCGGTAAAAAGTTCACCGGTGAAGCACCAAGTCTCATTGATGGCGTCTTGCATCCGGCGATGGCTTTCTTCTGTGCCATCGCCCAATCGCACGATCCATTCACCAGAATGTTGGCAATGATAGCGCACTTCTTTCAGAGCTTTGTTCGCATGATCACGAAGAGTTTGGTCACTGGAAACAGAAAGCTTTTCGAGCAAAAGATAATGGTAGTTATCGAAGAAACATTGACGAGCCAGGGTTTCCGCAAAATCTCCATTAGGCTGCTCGACGAGCTGAACGTTTTTGAAATCGAAGGTATCGCGATGGTAGGCAAGTTTGTCCTCATCCCTGCCCTTGCCTTCAACTTCTCCTGCATAGGTCAACAGAACTCGAGTTTGGCCCAAAAGGTCAAGGGCGACATTCATCAATGCCATATCTTCTTCTAGGATCGGAGCATGCCCGCACCATTCTGACAATCTGTGACCCAGAATTAGATTACTGTCACCCAGGCGGAGGCAAAAATTGAAAAGTGCCTCAGAGGAATTCGACATCATCTGGAACCTCATAAAATGTTGGGTGACGATAGGCTTTGTCCTCTGCTGGATCAAAGAAAGTACCGCTTTCTTCAGGGTTGGAAGCAACGATATCGTTAGAGGCGACGACCCAAATCGAAACGCCTTCTCCACGACGTGTGTAGAGATCTCTTGCGTTGGTTAACGCCATTTCGGCATCAATCGCGTGGACAGATCCAACGTGGCGATGATCCAAACCCTGCTTAGATCGGATGAAAACCTCAAAAAGTGGCCAATCGTTTTTTGCCATTTCTTCTACTCCGCTGCTACTTTTGAGGCAGCCTTGCGGGCAGCCTTCTTTTCGGCATAAGCCAATGCTGCGTCTCGGACCCAACGTCCGTTTTCATGTGCGGCTTGGCGGGTTTCAATGCGTTGCTTGTTACATTGCCCATGGCCAGCCATAACTTGTTTGAATTCCGTCCAGTCAATGTCACCATAGTCATAATGACCACGCTCTTCATTCCATTTGATGTCTGGATCAGGGATCGTTAGTCCCATGAACTCTGCTTGGGGAACCATCACATCAACATAGCGCTGACGAAGATCATCGTTTGAATGTCGTTTGATTTTCCAAGCCATAGACTGGGCAGAATGCTTACTCTCGTTGTCTGGCGGACCGAACATCATGACCGATGGCCACCACCAACGATTAAGTGCGTCTTGGGCCATGCGATGCTGTGCATCTGTTCCCTTGGCCATTGTGTTCATGATTTCAAAGCCTTGGCGCTGATGGAAAGATTCTTCCTTACAGATCTTGACCATGGCCCGGGCGTAGGGACCGTAAGAGCAACGACAGAGTGGGACTTGATTGATAATCGCGGCAGAATCTACCAACCAACCCACCGCGCCGATATCCGCCCAGGTTAGTGTCGGATAATTGAAAATCGACGAATATTTTGCTTTTCCACTCAAAAGATCGTCAAAAAGGTCATCTCGAGAAACGCCTAGAGTTTCAACGGCTGAATAGAGGTACATCCCATGTCCCGCTTCGTCCTGTACCTTTGCCAGTAAAGCGACTTTGCGGCGAAGGCTGGGCGCGCGGGTCAACCAGTTTCCCTCTGGGTACATACCAATAATTTCAGAATGGGCATGCTGAGAAATTTGACGGACAAGTGATTTGCGGTAGGCCTCTGGCATCCAATCCTTAGGTTCAACCTTACTTTCATCACCTACATATTCGGAAAAAGCTTGATTGCGTTGATCTTCTGTCAGTCCAGGTGCATTCATAGACATGAGCACGACTCCTCAGTGGCTAGCTGAGATCAATATGACACAAAAAATCTAACGAACAAGGAAAAAGTGTATCACATCTTGAATTCTGTCAGAGAACCAAGTAACGTCGATTAATTGTTAACGAGTTATCTAATGTCACCAAAAGAAATCGCCCAAAAAGCTTCTCAAGCCATGTATGACGCTGATGTGGCCTCGAAAAGTCTCGGCATCACCATTGATGAAATTGGACCTGGCTATGCGAAGCTTTCCATGCCGGTTCGCGACGACATGCTTAATGGTCTTAAAATCTGCCATGGGGGAATCATGTTCACTCTGGCTGACTCCACATTCGCCTTTGCTTGTAATTCCTACAACCAATCGACTGTGGCAGCCTCTTGTGAAATATCCTTTCTTGAGGCTGTTCCTGGTGGTTCAGTTTTAACGGCGATTGCTGAAGAAAAACACAAACGCGGACGATCAGGTATTTACGATGTCACTGTTGTCGATCAAGATGGTCGAACTGTTGCCCTCTTTCGTGGAAAATCAAGAACTGTAAAAGGTGAAGTCGTACCTGGCCTCACCTCTGAAGAAGAAAGTAAATAGACATGGTTTCAAAAGCTGATTTAGCACCAAACAAGTCCGACCTTGATCCAATTGAGATTGCTAGCCTGGATGAAATTCAGGCGCTTCAGCTCGAACGCATGCGCAATACACTTTCCAAGGCATACAACAACGTTGCCCATTACAAGGCAAAGTTTGACGAGGCAGGCGTCCATCCTGACGATCTGAAATCACTCGCTGACCTGTCTAAATTCCCATTTACGGTCAAGGAAGACCTGAGACAGACATATCCTTTTGGTATGTTTGCTGTCCCTAAAGAAGAAGTTGTCCGCATTCATGCCTCGAGTGGTACGACAGGCAAACCAACTGTTGTTGGCTATACTCAAAACGACATAGACATGTGGGCCGATGTGGTGGCGCGCTCTATTCGCGCGTCCGGCGGACGTAAGGGCGATATGATCCACGTTGCTTACGGCTACGGTCTGTTTACGGGTGGTCTTGGTGCACATTACGGCGCGGAGAAAATGGGCTGTACGGTCATTCCAATGTCGGGTGGCATGACGGCTCGGCAAGTTCAGCTGATTAACGACTTCAAACCAAGACTTATTATGGTGACACCGTCCTATATGTTGTCTCTTATAGACGAGATGGAACGCCAAGGGCTTTCGATCGAGGATAGCTCTCTGGAGATTGGCATCTTCGGCGCCGAACCTTGGACGGAATCAATCCGCCAAGAAATTGAGAAACGTGCTTCGCTTGCGGCGACTGACATCTACGGCTTGTCGGAGGTCATCGGACCAGGCGTCGCCAATGAATGTATCGAAACACAAGATGGATTGCACATTTGGGAAGATCATTTCTATCCAGAGATCATCAACCCTGAAACAGGTGAAGTCGTACCTGATGGTGAATTCGGTGAACTGGTCTTCACTTCATTAACCAAAGAAGCGCTGCCGATTATTCGCTATAGAACACGCGACTTAACAAGGTTGATGCCAGGCACTGCTCGTTCCATGCGCCGAATGGAGAAGGTCACTGGACGCAGTGACGATATGATGATCATTCGCGGCGTCAACGTGTTTCCAAGTCAGTTTGAAGAGATTGTGTTGGCGGAGAAATCCTTAGCACCCTACTACCAGTTGGAGCGCTATCGCGTGGGGCCTACGGAAAAACTCAAGATCCATGTTGAAGTTCGCCCCGGGATCTCTGAAGAGACTGGAGTGATTGTTCAAGACATCCTTGGTGGCCAAATAAAAGCACGGATCGGGATAAATGTGGATGTTGTGGTTCACGATACCGGAAGCGTAGCCCGTTCGGAAGGCAAGGCCGTTCGCGTGGTTGATAAACGATAGCATTGGTAAAGTTTGTTGTCGGTATCACTTGAAGAAATTCAGCGCAGTCTTGATCTTCGAGCCAACTCATTAATCGTAACTGTCTTTGGCGACACCATTTTGCCCTTGGGCGGGGGAACTTGGCTTTCTGGCCTTATCGCATTAATGGCGGATTTCGGACTGTCCGAACGTTTGGTCCGCACTGGCGTTTATCGGTTGCAAAAACTGGGCATTCTACAATCGAGAACAGAAGGCCGTAGGGCCTATTACTCTTTGAGTGATCTTGGACGAGCAACTTTCGAAACCGCTGAGAAACGTATCTATCAACTACCAGACAAGTCTTGGAATGGCGAATGGCAGTTGATTTATTTGCTGCCCGGATTGAGTGGCAAAGAACGGCGACGAGTAAAAAAAGAACTCGCGTGGCAATCGTTCGGCGAAATTGGACCCAGCCTCCTGGCACGCCCTTCGAACCAAACGCTCGATCAAAGTTTTTTGGTGAAGGAAGAGACTCTCAAGCAATTCATTCTACCATTCACATCTAAACTGGATAGTGAATTCCCTGATGTGGCTTTATCTTCCTTAGTTGCGAACAGCTGGGAATTGGACCAATTGCAATCGGACTACGAAAAGTTCATTGCTCGATTCACCATGCAGGAACATGACTTAGACGGCCTGCTCAGGAAAAATGCCTCAGCACCTTTTGTGCTTAGAACACTTTTGATCCATGACTACCGCCACTTACTGCTGCATGACCCTCAGCTACCTGAAGACCTTCTTCCCAAAAATTGGACAGGCACACACGCGTCTGAATTGGCTGCGAGCATCTATAAAGAAACCGCCAGCAACGCACAAAACTATGCCATCGAAAAGCTAAGCCCAAATGAGGCTTCAGAAGTTAAAATCAATCCCGATTTTTACCGCCGATTTGATAACCTAGACAGCGACCGACAAAACTAAAACAAAGATCGTTCCGGGTTCATTGCTATCAACGAGCTCAAATGTACCCCCATATGCTGCAGCCAATGAAGCAATCATCGGCAACCCAAGTCCTGTCCCTCCGCTTTCTCGCGCTGTTGTGAAAAATGGGTCAAAGATTTTTAGTTTGTTTGCAGCCGAAATACCTGGCCCATTATCCTTCACTTCAATTCTAATTTTATCACGGCCTAACATCTCAACAGAAATCCTGGTTTCAGTATCGCTCAATCCATGCTGCCATGTATTGTCGACAAGATTACCCAAAATGGTTTCCAGATCTTCTTGTTTGATTGTCAAATGAGCATCATTAGTGAGATTGGATTGAACCGATAGCACCTGTCCTCTTTGTTCTGCTCTTGATCTGATGGTGTTGATGGCAGTCATCAGGTTTGCACGTTCTTCACCAGTTGGTCGCGCAACATCAGCACGCGCCATTTCGAGCAGTCGACTAACAAGAATGGACAGTCTTTCTGCGTCACCCTCGAGGTTTGCAAGAAACCTGTCTCTGCGATCGGCAGGCATTGTATCGAAGTGATCTCTTAATAGCTCCACCGCTCCTTGGATTGAGGTGAGCGGTGTTTTGAATTCATGAGAAACTTGGGCGGCGAATTCACCGATATAGTTGGCGCGCTCCTCCAGGGTTTGAGCCATGGTCGCGACCTCTTGACTGAGGACCGCCACTTCTTGAGTAACAGGTCGTTCCAGAGGCACAACTGCGCCCTGCTCACCCTTGGCGGCCCGCTTTGCTTGTTCTGTAACCGCATGGACCGGACGCACAACAGTGATGCCTGTGAAAAAAGAGAAGAAAACGACGATGCCGACGACCAAAGCCAGAGCTAAAAGCAGTTCACGCTTTTTACCCGCAAGTGCACGGTCCAGACTTGCCGGCGTTCTGGCTATTACGACGGCGCCAATCAACTTGTCATTCATCACGATTGGCGTGCCGACAAATACTCGCACACCGGCAGCTCGACCGAAGGTGAACCATCCATCCCGACCTTTGATCGGTTTGCGTTCTCGAAGAAGAGATACATGCTCTCCTTCCAAGGCATTGCGGACTTCCTCTCGGTCACCAATCCAGGTGCCAACCTGTTGACCAGTCGACGCAACAATGTTGCCTAGGGTGTCGACAACACGGATAGAAGAAAGAGTTATAAGTTGAGCATCCTTGAGCTGCGGAATAATATCGGAGCCTGCTCTGACTGCTATTTGCGACGGTGCATCGACAATAGGCTTAGGATCGTCGATGTTGGGGAGAGCTTTATCAATCGCCAGATCCAGCTTGGCGAATGGTGGGCGCCAGCCATCCCCTCTTTTTAGGCGGGACAGTGCCAAAACAGAAATTTCTTTCGAATAAGATTCAAAAGAATGGGCGCCTGGATCGGCCCTATCTACAGCCGCTTTGAAACTGGAAGCGACTAAAGCGCCTTGAGAAATGAGGCCTGACTCAGTTTGCCGAACAAGGGCTGACTCATAGATCCTAAGCAGATAGATACCCGCGATTGGCAACGCGAGGACAACTAAATTCATGATCAACAAGACAAGTGATAACTTTGGTCGCCAACCCCGAAAAATCAATTCAACATGCCCCTAGCTTGTATCCAATACCGTGAACGGTTTCGACGGGTTCAGCACCAATCTCGGCAAACTTTGAACGTACCCGTCTAACATGGCTGTCGATGGTCCGCCCTGAAACGATCTTTTGAAGATCGTAGGCAGTATCCATCAGGTTGTCTCGTGTCAGTACTTTCCCTGGGCGTCGTAACAAAGCGCGGATGATCCCGAACTCAGTCACCGTGAGAACCAGTTCTTGTTCATCCCAAAACGCCCGGTATTCCTCAAGATCGAGACGTAGCCGCCCATGTTCCATTGTTCTGGGGCCATCCTGATCCTGACCGCCGCCTTGAGTGCGTCTCAAAACTGCTTTCACGCGTGCAACTAGCTCTCTTGGGCTAAAAGGTTTGGTCATGTAATCGTCACCGCCGAGCTCCAGCCCTAGAATTCGGTCGATCTCGTCGTCACGTGCCGAAAGAAAAACGATCGGGATAGAAGAGTTTTGACGAATTTGACGGCAAACTTCCGTCCCATCCATTTCCGGCATCATGATATCCAGGACGATTAGGTCCAACTGGTTCCGCTGCGCCGCTACGACGGCGGCGCGGCCATCGCTGGCTTGTTGGACCTGATAGCCTGCTTGCTCTAGCGCGAAACTAACAACGTCACGAATATGGGAATCGTCATCTACGACGAGAACTTTGGTCATTCTTGGCACTCAATTAGTTAAATCTGCACCATAAGCACCATTTTTGGTCGAGAGCGTCAAGCGCCTCTCGCCGCTTTGCACCAGCCTTGCACCAAAGTTCCTTCGACACTGCAAGAACCGGCAATTTGTTGGTCATACTTGCTCTCTAGAACCGAGGTTAATCGAAACGTCTGAGAGTATGAACAAAATGAAACAATCAACAGTGGCCGACTTTTACAAAGTCCTAGCTTTTCAAGTTATACGCCAAGATTACTGGCTCGCCGGATTGACAGGCTCCAATCCTAAGTTGGAAGCAGCCCTCTTCCCGATGATGTTGAATGCCTTGGAGAGCAAACGATGACCCAAGGCATTTACACAGAACAAGAAGCATCACCAACGGAACCACGGTTCTCGTTTTCTTCACTACCAAGCCAAGCAAAAGTTTTACTCAAGCTGGTAGTTATCGGGTTGATGCTGCTTCCCGCGGTTCTGGTCTTAGACCGAATATATCTCATGGTGAAAGAACGTGAGGGTTATTACCAACGGACTGTGCAAGAGATTGCCCACCTTTGGGGTAAGGAACAATTGATCAAAGGACCTGTTCTAAGCATTCCTTTTAAATCTCAGGAGGGTCACCGAAAATATGTTTATGTTCTGCCAGAAAAACTAAAGATACTCGGTGATTTAACGCCGCAAATACGCCAACGTGGTTTGTTTGAAGCTGTTGTCTATGCAGCCGAGCTTTCGTTAAGCGGAAGCTATTCCAAAAACAAAATCCGGGAAGCCCTCGCGAATGTTAATGCTGCACAGATCTTCTATCAAAGCGCTTTTGTTGGCTTAGGTATTTCTGACACTCACAGCATCAACGGCAGCAGCGAGTTTTCATTCTCTGGCGTGAACAAAGATCTCAGAGCGAATGCTGGAGCGGCAGGTCTCCTTGGCAATGGCATACATGTTTTGGTGGATTTGTCAGGGCCACAAACGGATGTGATCAACTTCAAGGGAACGCTCAAGCTGAATGGTGCGAAGTCATTACGGGTTGCAGCTGTAGGAGCCCAAACAGATGTTGTCCTCAAAGCACCGTGGAAGGACCCGTCTTTTATAGGGCGTCATTTGCCAGTAGATAAAGAGATTGATGATCAAGGTTTCACTGCGCACTGGGACATCTCACACCTTGGACAATCTCTTGCTCGGACGTTTACTTCCGGTCAGAACAATGTGATGAAGGAAAGGTTGGTTGCCTCGTCATTTGGAGTGAAACTACATCAACCTGTATCACCCTACCGCTTGGTCGTACGTGCAATAAAGTGAATTAGTTCCGACTTAATCTGACATAGTAGTCCTTCCAGCTAGCTGGAAGGACTACGTTCGGCTCTTGAAGGAGCCAGCCGTTTCCGGTTTTGATGTAGGTGCAAACCAAAAACATCAAACAAAGGAAACTAC
>CAJQQZ010000134.1 GCA_905480575.1 uncultured Alphaproteobacteria bacterium
ACGCTATTGCTAAGTTCGTGAGAGCAAAGGTCACCGCAAAAGGAACAGGCCATTCACTCAAAATCGAGCCTGAGATCATCAGAGCCCTTGGTTCATCAAAGGCCATACAGCCAAAGGTCCAACAACAGACCATCACCAAAAAGACCACAACAACCTACATCCAACCAAAGGGACAGCTCTCTAACACACAGGGCGCTACTCAAGTCCCCCAAAGTGAATGGCAAGGCAAATACGTCGTGCCAAAAGGATACATCCTCATGAGACGACAAGATGGAAAGCTCTTCCTTAGAAAAACAAACTAACACCTAATCAAAACCAATTCCGGACCATCCCGGATAGGCCGCTGACCAAAACAATAGCCTCTGTCCCCATATGCTATTCATACTCGTCAGCGGCCTCTTTTTTTTAGGGCTTTCCACAAACCCAAAATTTGCCCTATCTTTACGGGGCTTTTTTCGCGAAACGCTTTAGTTCTTGGAAAACCATGCAATCAGAAAAGCTAATTTGTGATTTTGTTGGGGGACCTGTGGGTCACCGATTGAAATTTGGGGGCGGGCGTGGCCAGGCCTTACCGAAGGCAGCCGGTTTCACGAAGGGTAGAACGCCGACGATCATTGACGCCACAGCCGGGTTAGGTCGAGATTCTTTCCTGCTTGCCTCTCTTGGCGCTAAGGTGACACTCATTGAACGTTCAAAGGAGATGCACCGGCTTTTGAGTGAAGGGTTGGGTCGAGCAAAAACCACCGGCACGCCTTACGATGAAATCATAGCCAGAATGACGTTGATTTTTGGGGATGCGAGGGAGCTCCTCGAAAACCTCACTGCCGAAGTTATTTTAATCGACCCGATGCATCCAGATCGTGGGAACTCCGCGTTGGTGAAGAAAGAGATGCGCCAAATAAGAGAAATAGTTGGCCCAGACTTGGACGCTGAAACCCTGGTGTTGACGGCACTAACACGGGCGACGAAACGGGTGGTCTTAAAATGGCCAGCGAAGGTTGATTCGTTGCCGGGTTTGCCGGAACCTTCACATAGAATAGCAGGAAAAACCACCCGATATGATGTGTTTATGATCCATGACTAACAAGCCAAACAAAACAGAACTTTTCAAAGCTGTAGGGGCGCATTTGCGTGAACCCAAGGGGGAGATGGGGCACAACGTTGCCGCCAAAATGAATCAGACAAACAGAGCTATGACAGAAGTGGCTTATGATAAGCTTAATCCACGTCCAGGCTTTAAAATGCTGGAAATCGGATTTGGCAATGGTCGATTACTCCCCTATCTATTGGATCGAGTGTTGCCAGAAGGGAAGCTTCTAGGTGTCGATATTTCCCGCGACATGGTCTTAGAGGCCGACACTTTTTTGCAAAAAGCGGGCTATGGCGGAAATTACCATTTATCGCAAAGCAGTAGTACGGCTCTACCAGCAAAGGATGGTGAGTTGGACGGTGTCGTCGCAGTGAATGCGGTGTATTTTTGGCAAGAGCCCAGTCAACACCTATGTGAGATATCTAGAATATTGAAGCCTGAAGGACGCTTGGTGATCTCCGTTCGAGGGATCGCTTACATGACGGCTCTGCCCTTTGGCAAAGAAGGCTTTGTTCTTCGCGAAGACCAGGAATACAGAGACATGCTCGATCAGTCAGGCTTTGAAATTATGGGCGAATACAAATTCGTTGATGAGCAGCTCGGTGAAATCAAGGTGGATAAACCGGCTGAAGTCATCGTGTTCTCCGCTCGAAAACAGTGATTCTTTGTCCGCTAGTAACATCGCCACAAAGTTTACGGGTTACCGCCAAACTTCCAACAAAATACTTCTTTAAGTAGCCCAATAGACGAAACAATTAGAGCAAAGACTCAATTGTTTTGACGCCAGAAAACAAGTTGCAGAGCTAACCCCTCGAGAAAAGCTGTTTGCTTTAGGGTTGGGAGAAGTGGAGCCTTGAGCTCTCGCTTCAGGGGAGGAAGCTGTCCGGTTCAACGGCTTCCTCTCATTTCATCGGCAAGAAAAGACTAGCTGAAGGACTCTTTGTACTGGTCTCTCATCACATTTTTTTGGACCTTACCCATGGTATTGCGCGGCAGTTCGTCAACGATGAAAACTTTCTTGGGAACTTTGAACGAAGCCAGATCTTTTTTGGCATGAGCGATGATATCTGCTTCGGTGAATGAGCCTCTCGCATCGACTTGGGGAACCACAACTGCTGCTACACCTTCGCCAAAGTCTGGATGGGCGAGACCGATAACGGCAGTCTCGAGGACTCCCTCCATTTCATCCAGGCAGAGCTCTACTTCTTTGGGGTAAATGTTGTATCCTCCTGAGATAATCAGATCCTTACCTCTGCCGACGATAGCAATCCGGCCTTCTTTGTCGGACGTTGCCATGTCGCCAGTGATGAAATAGCCATCATCCCGAAATTCCGCGGCTGTCTTTTCTGGCATTTGCCAATAACCGAGGAAAACGTTGGGTCCAGTAATCTCGAGGATGCCGACGTCACCGTGGGGCACTTCATTCCCTTGAATGTCAGCCACGCGGACCTGAACGTCTGGCAAAGCAAAACCAACCGTTCCTGGAATTCGATCACCATCGTAGGGGTTAGAGGTGATCATACCTGCTTCGGTCATGCCGTAACGTTCCAAAATTCGGTGGCCGGTTTTCTCGGTGAACTGTGCGTGCGTTTCTTCAAGCATGGGAGCGGAGCCAGAGATGAACAATCTCATGTTGGACGTTTGACTTTTGGTTAGCCCTTCTTCGTTCAACAACCTTGTATAGAATGTCGGCACACCCATCATAACCGTTGAGCGTTCCATGAGGTTCAAGACTTCTTTAGGGTCAAACTTGTTCAAGAAATGACAAGATGCCCCCGCCATCAGCATGGTGTTGAGAGCAACAAATAGCCCGTGAACATGAAAGACCGGTAAAGCATGGATCAAATGATCTTCGCTAGACCAATGCCAAATATCGTGGAGCGCTTGGGCGTTCGTTGATAGATTGCCGTGAGAAATCATAGCGCCTTTCGAACGCCCTGTTGTTCCAGATGTATAGAGAATGCAGGCTAGATCGTTCGCTTCAAGAGTTTCTGTTGCGAATGTCGTGGGTTGTTCGCCCATCCCGTCAGGCATAGAACCAACATCGCGATTATTTGTATCCACTGCTAACGTCAGGATCTCCGGCTTTGGATCAAAATCAACAACGGCATTTATGCCATCGGCACGGTCCGGGGCGCATACAATGGCGGACGGGCGAGCGTTATCAAAGAAGTAGGCAAGCTCTTTATCTGTATAGGCGGTGTTAAGCGGCAAAAAGGCCGCGCCAGCTCTCAAGCAACCAAGGTAGAGAAAAACAGAAGTTGGGCATTTCCCAGTTTGCATAGCAACCCGGTCACCCCTCTTTACACCTTTGGCTCTCAGAAGGTTAGCAACCTGCGCGGCTTTTTGTTCTAGTTCTTCGTAAGAGCAGGTGGAACCATCTGGAAGATAGAGACAAACCTTTGATCTATCCTGAGGAAATTTACTTTCCAAAATGTCAAAGAGATTTTGATTAGTCATGGTGGTTCCTTGAACTTCGGCAATTTATAGCCAACCCTGAAGCTCATTCAGGGCCAATTTTTCTAGTAGGTTTATGTGATCTGCACTGTCATTAAGACAAGGGATATAAGTGAAGTTTTCGCCGCCGTTTTCTAAAAAGACTTCGCGAACTTCTTGATTGATTTCTTCCAGAGTTTCGACGCAGTCGGACGAGAAACCAGGTGCCGCAATCGCTATGTTTTTAACACCTTCTTTGGCCAAAGATTCGACCGTCTTGTCGGTGTAAGGTTGCAGCCATTCCTTCGGCCCAAAACGAGACTGGAAAGTCAGGCGCAGTTTGGACGCATCCCAACCGAGATACTCACGCACTAATCGTGCAGTTTTGGCACATTGGCAGTGGTAGGGATCACCTTTCTCGAGGTATTCCTTTGGCAGTCCGTGGAAAGAGGTGAGGACGACCTCAGGTTCCCAATCCAATGACTTGTTGTGGGCAAGAATAGAGTCACCAATGGCTGCAATATAGTCTGAATGCTCAAAATAGGCTGGCACCGTCCGTACAGACGCTTGCCAACGTTCCTCCAGCAATTGACGATAAGCCTGATCACAGGCTGTCGCCGTTGTTGTGGCCGAATACTGAGGGTAGAGCGGAAAGAGCAAAATCTTCGTACAGCCTTGCTCATGAAGTTCCCTAATTTTCGACTTTGTTGAGGGTGTCCCGTAACGCATCGCCCAATCGACAATGAGGTCGGAGTGTTTGGATTTGATTTGATCGGCTAAGGCTTCTGACTGAGCACGTGTGAAAGTTCTGAGCGGCGACTCGTCCTTTTCCTCATTCCATATGGCCTTGTAAGCTTCCCCTGATTTTTTTGGACGAAAAGTCAGGATAGGGCCTTGCAAGATTAACTGCCAAAGCCATGGGGTGAGTTCGATGATACGACGATCGCTTAAAAACTCACTCAAATAGCGGCGCATCGACCAATAGTCTGTACCATCCGGTGTGCCTAAATTTAACAAGAGAATGGCAGTCTTTTCACCCTTGATAGAAGGATGGTTTTCAGGTTTGTGTGACGTCATTCTTACATCGATGCCTTTTCAGAAATTAGAGCGTAGAGTGCCCGCACGCCCATGGCTTCACCGCCGACAGGTCGTCCAGGGGTAGATTTGAGATTCCATGCCATCAGGTCTATGTGGATCCAAGGCACATCATTTTCAACAAAGTGTTCCAGGAATAACGCGGCAGTAATAGCGCCGCCGTAGCCTCCAGGTGAAATGTTGTTCAAATCTGCAAAAGGCGAGCTGAGGTTCTTTTTGTAAGGTTGATGGAGAGGCATTCTCCACAAAGGGTCTTGGACATCTTCAGACAATCGTTGCAATTGTCCTGCGACTTCATCATCATTGCAAAAGAGAGCAGGGAGATCTGTTCCAAGGGCTACGCGGGCAGCCCCAGTTAGTGTGGCGAAATCGACGATCAGATCAGGTTTCTCCGATGATCCTTCGGTCAAAGCGTCTGACAAAATGAGGCGGCCTTCGGCATCTGTATTGCCGATTTCAACGGTTAAGCCTTTGCGTGTGTCAATGATGTCTTGAGGGCGATAAGCGTCACCATTCACGGAGTTTTCAACAGTTGGTATCAGCACACGGAGCTGAACTTTCAAATCCATTGCCATAATCATCGACGCCAGTCCCAAGACCTGGGCAGCACCACCCATGTCTTTTTTCATTGTCGACATTCCGGCCGCTGACTTGAGATTGAGGCCGCCGGTGTCAAAACAAACCCCTTTGCCGACAAGAGTAATTTTTGGGCCAGCCGAACCCCAGGAAAAATCAACAAGGCGAGGTGCTCTTTTCTTTTGGTCGACAGCTTGACCAACAACATAAATCGCGGGGTAGTTTGCTTTGAGCAGATCTTTACCAACGATAGTTTTTACGTCAGCCTTGTAGGTTTTCGCCAAAGTCTTAGCGGCATCCGCTAACTCTGCTGGGCCTAGTTTGTTCGTTGGCGCATTGATGAGGTCACGAGCCAGACATGTGCCTTCAACGGCTGCTTTTACAAAAGTTCGCTGAGCCTTCGTGGGCCAAACGAGTTGGTTGAGTTTGGCTGGGGGGTGGTCAGACTTGAAACGACGGTCTCCATAATGACCCAAAGCCCAAGCGAAACAAGCTTGATTGAACTGATCCGTTGTCCAGTCCTTCGTGGTCTCTTCATCTAAACAATAGCTTGCCTCTGGAAGCTTGTGTGGTAATCCGGCTAAGTCCCAAAGGCCTAAAGGTTCGCCAACACCGGCAAGGACCCGGGTCAGCTCACCCTTGTCATTGCTGATTAGGAGAGCTTTTCCCACACCTGCTTTGAAGCCGGATGAGGAAACCCAATTTGCTGTTCTGGCATCTTGTCGCTTCGTCCAGCCTTCTAATGTTGAAGCGGTGACCGGCGTGAGTAGAACAGCGCTTTCGCTTTTGGTTTCTACAAAAAAATTCATCGTCCTGCCTTCGACTTTGTGGAAGATCTAGTTGGTTTTATTTTGGCTTGTCGCATAATAAAAGGTCGCACCTGGGTGCCAAGGGATTAACCCTTCTTGTCTCTGGCCATCCAAGGTGATCTCGTAGGCACTTGCATGAATGTTGGTTAATGCCTCGTCAGATCTTTGTGACCACAGTGCCCTCGTGATTTTATTAATCAAATCCTTGGAAACCCCTTCATGCGTGACAAACAATTTTGGAACAGCGATGGAGTTCACAGCTGCTACATTCTGATAGAGGCTCCCCGGTAAAGAAACGGGCTCAAAGCCGCGGGATTTGATCAGGTCTGCGAGGGTTTCACTACTCAAATCCATCAGCTTTATTTGTTTTTTCGATGATAACAAGGCGACTAGTTTGGAAGGTGTGGCGGCTAGATGAAAGAAAGCGTCAATTTCACCTTCCAACAACAAATGCGCTGCTTTAGTGCCATCAACTTCTAACATCGTCACGTTTTGATCGGTTAATTCATAGGCCTCTAAGACTCTTCGAGTATAAAATTGATCGCCACTTTTGGGCGCACCAATTCCGATACGCTTGCCTTCCAGATCCTTCATTTTCCAAATGTTACCGTCTGTTGCCGTGATCAAATGAACGGCTTCGGGATAGAGAGATGCTATCAAACGAATTGAGGAAGTTTTGCCTCCCTCTATCCTGCGTTTGAGAACTTGTTCCAAAACCATAGCCTTAGAGGCGAATGCCGCATCAGCTTGACCGGTGAACAGTCGGCTAAGATTCTCAAATGACCCTTCGGAAGCAACAGCCAATCCGATAACACCCGGTGCACCGCATTCTTCACCCGTTTCACAGTTCTCGATCCTGTTGGGGTTCGTGAAGGCATTGGCAAGCGCGCTGCCGATGGGGAAATCAGCCTCTGACGTTGGACCTACGGCGATACGAAAAAACTCCGGCGCCTCTTCTTGAGCAGCAAGGTTTGATGCTCCTAGTTGAGCAAGCAACGCAATAACAACAAGTGCCCAATTTTTCATGACTCTGTTAAACTTTCAAACTGTTACGATGGTTCGGGCCAGAATATAGCGTTCCGACACTAGAAAATTAGAGCCATAGCAAAGGCTGACATTCAGGCCAAGGATTCTTAAGTCGCAAAGGCGAAACGGGCCTCAAAATTCGTACTAGTCGCCTTGTACTTGGAGCTACAAATACCCATGTCTGGATTACACAACGTCTTATGCCTTTAAGGGTAAGGCCTTTTTTGATCATTCTGTGATGCCTTGACGGGTCACTTGAAAGATGAGGAAACTACAATGAATTTCGACTCTTATACAGAGCGGGCACGCGGCTTCCTGCAAGCGGCCCAAACAATTGCTTCTCGCCAATCGCATCAACAAATCACACCAATTCATCTGACCAAAGCGATGATTGATGATGAGGATGGGTTAGCCGGGCGATTGATTTCCCTTGCCGGCGGAAATGCAAAACAAGCCAAAGAGCAGATTGATCTAGCCACCCAAACTTTGCCTAAAGTCGAGGGCAGTGGCGCAACCCAGGTCTATATTGACCGTGATCTAACGGCGGTTTTTGGTGAAGCAGAAGAGCTGGCTAAGAAAAGCGGTGACCAGTTTGTCACTGTCGAACGGTTGCTTCAGGCTTTGGCGATGGCCAAAGGAAAAGCTGGCGATGTCTTGAGATCAGCTGGCGCAACGGCGCAGAACCTTGATCAAGCTATCAGCGCGATAAGAAAAGGCCGTACAGCCGACAGTACAACAAGCGAAGACTCCTTTGAGGCTCTAGAAAAATACACCCGAGACCTAACAGCCGTCGCACGTGAAGGAAAACTTGATCCGGTCATTGGCCGCGATGAAGAAATTCGACGGGCTCTGCAAGTTTTGTCCAGACGCACAAAAAACAACCCTGTTTTGATTGGTGAGCCAGGCGTCGGTAAAACGGCAATCGCTGAAGGTCTTGCTCTGCGCATCGTTAACGGTGATGTGCCTGAATCTATGCGTAACAAGAGGCTGTTGTCTCTTGATCTCGGCGCATTGATTGCTGGCGCGAAGTACCGTGGAGAATTCGAGGAGAGACTCAAGGCTGTATTGCAAGAGCTTTCCGCGGCAGAGGGTGAAGTTATCGTCTTTATCGACGAACTCCATACTTTGGTTGGTGCGGGCAAGACAGATGGTGCAATGGACGCGTCCAATATGCTTAAGCCTTCCTTGGCTCGTGGTGAACTTCATTGCCTTGGGGCCACTACTCTGGATGAGTATCGCAAGTATATAGAGAAAGACGCTGCGCTCGCCAGACGTTTCCAGCCGGTGGTTGTGGAAGAGCCCAGTGTCAGTGATACAGTCTCTATTTTGCGTGGGTTGAAGGAAAAGTATGAGCTTCACCACGGTGTACGGATCGCGGACAACGCTCTTGTCTCTGCGGCTACACTTTCTAATCGTTATATTACA
This sequence comes from uncultured Alphaproteobacteria bacterium, assembly GCA_905480575.1. GTDB lineage: Bacteria > Pseudomonadota > Alphaproteobacteria > UBA7985 > CAJQQZ01 > CAJQQZ01. The sequence continues at coordinate 8,458 of CAJQQZ010000134.1, forward strand.
GACCGTTTTTTGCCGGATAAGGCGATCGATTTGATTGACGAAGCAGCCGCACGGCTGCGCATGGAAATTGATTCCAAACCAGCAGAAATCGACGAACTTGATCGCCGCATTGTGCAGCTCAAAATCGAGCGTGAAGCCTTGAAGAAAGAAAAGGATGAGGCTTCGAAGAAGCGCCTGATTGATCTTGAAGCAGAACTTGAAGTTCTCGAAAAATCCTCTGCAGACAAAACCGCCCTTTGGTTGACGGACAAAGAAAAGCTGAATGAGGCTCAGAAAGTGAAAGAGCAGCTTGATCAGGCCCGCAGTGATTTGGAAGTTGCCCGCCGCGAGGGCGACTTGGGCAAAGCGGGTGAGCTAGCCTACGGTCTTATCCCTCAGCTGGAGGCGCAACTGGCCGACCAAGATGAGGGAGCCCAGGTGAACTCCATGGTTCATGAGGCCGTGAAAGAAGATCAGATTGCCTCCGTGGTTGCCCGTTGGACTGGAATTCCGGTAGAAAAAATGCTGGCAGGTGAAAGAGAAAAGCTTCTCGCGATGGAAGATGCGCTTAGAGAACGTGTCGTTGGTCAAGAAGAAGCCTTGGAAGTGGTGTCTAAGGCAGTTCGTAGAGCAAGAGCAGGATTGCAGGACCCGCGAAGACCAATGGGTTCCTTCCTATTCCTGGGCCCAACCGGTGTCGGGAAAACTGAGCTTTGCAAAGGCTTGGCAGAATTCCTCTTTGATGGCGAGTCAGCTCTCCTACGCATAGATATGTCAGAATATATGGAGAAGCACGCCGTGGCCCGTTTGGTCGGAGCGCCTCCTGGCTATGTTGGCTATGAAGAAGGCGGTGTGCTGACGGAAGCCGTCCGCCGCAGGCCGTACCAAGTGATCTTGTTTGACGAGGTTGAAAAAGCCCACCCCGATACTTTCAACATCTTGCTGCAAGTATTGGACGATGGTCGTTTGACGGATTCCCATGGGCGCACCGTTGATTTCAGAAACACTCTCATTGTTCTAACGTCGAACCTTGGCAGCGAATTCATGGCCGCGGAAGCTGGTCAGACGATGAGTGATCAAGTCAAGGCACAGGTTTTGGGCGTTGTGAAGGGAACTTTCAGACCTGAATTCCTCAACCGCCTGGACGAGATGTTGGTTTTCCAATCTCTAAAAGAGGAAGTCATGGTCTCGATAACTGAAATCCAGCTGAAGTCATTACGGTCTCTTCTAAAAGATCGCCGTATTGATTTGGATGTCAGTGCCGCTGCAATCGAATGGCTTGCGAAAAAGGGCTATGATCCCGTTTATGGTGCTCGGCCGCTCAAAAGAGTGATTCAGAGAGATCTTCAGGATCCTCTCGCCACTTTTTTGCTTAATGGCCAGATTTTGGACGGAGACAGCGTTCGCGTTGATGCCAAAGCAGGTGAACTTGAAATCAGAACCGTAGCTCACATTGAAGAAGCGGCTGCTTAAAAGTAGCCGGACAAGACCAATCTAGTTACTCGCGACCGGGCCCAGCTCGGTCGCTTGTTTCCTTAGTGCGTCGATTTTGTTTTTTTGCGCCTTAAAAGACTTCAGGTTTTTGCCACCCAATTGAATGCGACTATTGAATGTTAGTTTGAGAGGGTTGATTTGGCTGCCGTTCTTAAGGACTTCATAGTGCAAGTGCGGCCCAGTGGATCGACCAGTGGAACCAACATAACCGATTACTTGGCCCTGCCTCACTCTTTTTCCATTACGAATGCCGCGCGCAATGCGGCTCAGGTGTGCATAGGCTGTTTGGTAGGTGCCGTTGTGGCGAACTCTGACAAACTTGCCATAGGAACCGCGCCAGCCTGCGAAGTTTATGACACCTTCGCCAGCTGAGTAAACTGGTGTACCGCTCTTTGCACCAAAGTCGACCCCTTTATGTTTTTTGGTGTAACCAAGAACGGGGTGCTTTCGGCGGCCGTAGCGGGATGTAATCCGCGCGCCATCAACAGGTGTCCGCAACAATGTTCTTCTCGCAGAAGAGCCTTTTGCAGAGAAAAAGCTGACGGACCCTTTAGAGTTCTTAAATCGATAGAGTTCCTTTTTCTCTTTTTTGCCGATCTTAAAGGAACCGTAGAGCAAGCTGCCGGTACGGACAAACTTGCCTTGCTCATCATAGAGTGCCTCATAGAGGGCTTCGAAGCTGTCGCCTTGGTGAATTTCACGTTGAAAGTCGATTGAATAGGCAAAAATTGAAATCAAGTTCCCGATCACCCTGTTGGGTACACCCATGGCGTTCGCATCCACCCAAAGGCCGTTCGAAATCTTGCCTTTTGCCAGCATCACTTTCTTTTTGAGCTGTAACACGTCTTTTTCGGCTGCGAAGCCGTCGCCTTCTTTCCAAATCCGGTAAGTTACATCTATGGAGGGTTGGAACGTCACTGAGACCAGCCTGCCATTGGAGACACGACCTGCTCTGGGGTTTAGGCCGATTTCTAGTTCCCATCCCGCTCTAAGGTCGCGAAGGTCAAAATGTTTCTTTAACTGTTCGAGGGCCGCACCGACTTCATGCTTGTTAACGCCTTGGCGTGTTAATATGCCGGAAAGTGTATCGCCTTTCTCCACAGTGACGATCAGGATCTGTTCTTGCTGGGGCGTGCCGCTTTCCAAACTGCTGTCGGGAAGCGAGAACGCTAGATGGTTAAACAGAGGTTCGTCAGAAGTTTCCAGATCCAATGCAGCCACTTTGATCGATTTTAGATCTGGCACCTTAGGCGAACGAATAAGATCGCCGACAGAACGTAGTAATGGTTTCGACTCATTAGAAGCAGCTTGTTGTTCCGAATCATTGGATACGGAGCCAGAAGGCGCTGAAGCTGGCTGACTCAACCACCTTAAGAGCCAAGAGGCCTCGGCAGAGTCGGAGGGCATTAGAATCGCGCCGCTGATCAAAACCAGGGCAAAAAACAAATTTTTAAGCTTGAAAATCATCAAAACCAATAAATAGGGAAGAATGGTTGCGAGTCTAATCGCTTTTCGCGGCGAAAAATGGCTTTTGTGTGAGACTCTGTCAAATAAAAAGCCCAACTAAAGGGCAAATAATGAATAGAATTCACGCCAAAAATAGGCAGTAAAACTTTTTTCAATTTCTTTGATTTTTTTTATAGACATTGGTGATTGTAAGGTACTATACACCGCTCACCGACGCGGCGGGGGCTTTCGAGGCTCTGGAGCGGCGGCGGTAATAAGAGATAAAGTCAGGCATTGTCGGCCACTGTTACT
>CAJQQZ010000135.1 GCA_905480575.1 uncultured Alphaproteobacteria bacterium
AACAAGAAAACGATTCGAACTAAAACCGAAACGCTTTAAATCGCGATTACGCAGTCCGGTCCCCTGCGAAGCCCCTCGTTAGACTCCACTTGTTTACTTTCTTTCGAAACTTCCCAATTTTTTGTTTAGCTTCTTCCACATAGAGAAAGCCTTGCCTTGAAGGAATCCATAGTCGGAACTGTATTTGCGAAATTTTTTGGGCAATGCCTGCAACTTTTCTTGAGACACCTTTAGTCCATGCCAGGGAAGCTCGACACTTTTTTCCGTAAGCAAAGTTCCATCGAAACCTGAAAAGATAAAATTTTTGTACCGACTGTCATCTCGTAGAGCATCTAGTTCTTGCTCTTCCGAGCCAACCAAGACAGCAGACAAGTGATTATCAGCGAAGATCAAATTAGTCTCTGTAGTCGTAACAAGTTGATACCCCTTTTGGGTAGCCAATTGTACAAGAGAACGAGCAGATGAACCATGTTTCACCGCAAAGTTCTTTTCTTGAACAAAATCAACCCCGTTCGGAATTGTGGGATTGAATTCAATACAGATAATTTTGGGTCGATAATCCACTAGAGATTCAAGAATGAAATAATCACAGCCATCAATATCGATCGACAAGAAATCAAAATTTTGTGGAATTGGTGTCCTTCCAAGAATGGCATCCAGAGTGGACTGTCCTTCAAAGGTAACAAACTCACAAAGCTTCACAATATCTGAGTCCGGAAAATTATCGCAAAGAGTCCGATGTTTTTCGGCATCTCCCTCAATCAGAACAGCTTTGAAATTTCTGTTCTTTATAAGGTTACAAGTATTAGAGAGATGTATGCCGTCCCAAGCTCCAAATTCGACACACCATCGATCAAGGTTGTCTTCACCTATGCGGTTTAGGATTTCTTCAATCACACCATCTTCCCCGCCTTGGGAGAACACATTGTTTTGGTAGTCACTAAGAAGGGGAAGATTCATCAACTTTAAACATTTTCTTTCGGAAGAATTGCTGCTGCGATACCACAAGAAAAGGCGCAATTCAACAATCCTACTTTGAGCCTATGGTCTAACCTCTCTGTGCTAGACGGCTTGAAGCAGCGGAACAGAACTGTTACTGGAATAAAAGGTTTGGCGCCGAGTAACTTTTATACGGTTCTATCAGCAGTGGTTGAAGATTTGCAATTGCTGAACCACACAAAACAAAGAAAGTGCCGCATTGATGTCATTCAAATTTTTGACAAATAAAATCAAACAAATGAAACTAATGAAAAAGTGGGATGTCGATGCTTTTTGCATGCCTAGTCCCCCCTATGTCAAACGCAAGGTACTTTTAAGAAACGGCTATAAAAACGCTACATGGGTTGAAACCGGGACCTATCGTGGCGACACAACTCATCTGCTGAGCCAAGACAGTAAATTTGTTTACAGTATCGAGCCTGAGGCGAAACTATTTGAAGCAGCCAGTGCTCGATTTGCAAACATCGCCAATGTGGAAATCATCAAGGGGACAAGTGAATACATGTTTCCAACTCTTCTGCCAGAACTCCGAGGTGATTGTAATTTTTGGTTGGACGGTCATTTTTCTGGCGGCTCAACCTTTCAAGGAGCCCAAGACACACCAATTGTCGAAGAGTTGAAAGCCATAGCGGACAACATGCAAAACTTCACAAAACTGGCTGTCTTGGTGGATGACATCAGGTGTTTTGATCCTACCAAGGAAGGGTTTGAGAGCTATCCAGATTTGAATTTCTTGGTTGATTGGGCCAATCAGCAAAAGTTACGTTGGAACATTGAACACGACATATTTGTTGCCAAAAGCCACTAAATTTGTGCCGTGTAATTTTAACCCAATGACCCCGCTTTGCCTCACACTATATCAGTAGTACTATGTATACACTTAACAATAAAAAAATATTAATCGCAGGTGCCAGAGGCATGGTGGGGTCCGCCCTAGCAAGAACCCTGACAGATCAGGGAAAAGGCGAGCTCTTGCTACCTAACCGACAGCAATTGGACCTCGCTGATCCAATCACGGTGACCCATTGGATGAAAGAACACCGCCCAGATGTTGTTTTTCTTGCCGCTGCTAAAGTTGGTGGGATAGCTGCTAATTCCAATTTTCCTGTCGACTTTCTTCTCGATAACTTGGCGATTGAGATCAACCTGATCAAAGCCGCCTACGAACTCGGTGTTGAAAAACTGATTTTTCTTGGATCCAGTTGTATCTATCCAAAGCACGCCGAACAACCGATCAAAGAAACTTCCTTGCTAACCGGCGCTTTGGAGCCAACAAATGAATGGTACGCTATTGCTAAGATTGCCGGAATCAAACTCTGTCAAGCTTACCGAACCCAGTATGGCTGTGATTTCATATCCGCAATGCCTTGCAATCTTTTTGGTAAAAACGACAACTTCGACTTAGAAACAAGCCATGTTTTGCCAGCATTGATGCGCAAGTTCCATGACGCCAAAACAAATAAAGCTGACAAAGTTTGGGTTTGGGGCAGTGGAACACCTTTGCGGGAATTCCTATACGTCGACGAACTTGCAAATGCTTTAGTTTTTGTCGCCGAAAATTACAGCGAACTAGAGCATATCAATATCGGAGCAGAAAAAGAAATTTCGATTAAGGAACTAGCCGAGTTAATCGCCCAAATTGTCGGTTTCAAAGGGGAAATCTGTTTCGACTCAAGCAAGCCTGACGGCACGCTGCGAAAGATGATGGATTGTTCTAAGTTGTCAAAATTGGGATGGCGGCCACAACTCAGCTTGCAAGCCGCAATCTCTGAAACCTACAAATGGTATTGCGACAACCATGCAGAGTGACCCTGGAGTTTCCGCATCGGCAATGAGCCCAACTTCTGAATTCTTTACTATGCGCCTTCTTGGTGGCCTTGGCAACCAAATGTTCCAATTCGCCGCTGGTTATTCCTTGAGCAGGACACATCATAAACGGCTTGTCCTAGACACGGCAATCTATTCTAAAAACAAGTTAAGGAAGCTTGAGTTAGAAAATTTCTCACTCCCAAATGACATTGAAATCGCAGAGGTCAAACCAGAGGCTATTGGTAGTCGAACAAATGTTTTCAGAAAAGTGCTCTCAAGCTTAGGTTCGTCCAAAATGATGATCTACAAAGAGAAAAGCCATTGCTTTGACTGCGGATTTTTTGATCTTGCGGCACCCGCTTACATCAAGGGCTATTTTCAATCTCCACTTTACTTCGAAAACTATAGGAATGAACTCAGAGAAATCTTACGCCCAAAAGCACAGCTGTCTTCTTCCAACCAAAGCTATGTAGGAGCCATTGAGCAGTCTAAAGTTAGTATCTCTGTTCACATAAGACGCGGAGATTACGCCGCTACTCCGGACAATATGTCCGCGCACGGTGTTCTCGATCAAAATTACTATGATGCCGCTTTTGATCTGATGAAAAACCTTTATGGGAAAAATATTAATTGGTTTATCTTCACGGATGATCCAGTTTGGGTAAAAGGCACTTTCCAAGCCTTAGAAAATGCTCAAGCTGTTGTTGGCAACGACGACAGTCCTTGGGAGGACCTTTGGCTGATGTCCAAATGTGACCACAACATTATTGCGAACAGCACCTTCAGTTGGTGGGGCGCTTGGCTAAATACATCGAAAGGCAAAACAGTGATCGCACCACGACATTGGTTTGGACGGGAAAAGCATAAAAAGACGCCAACATTTGATATGTTCCCAAATGGATGGATAACTCTCTAGAACTAAACCGAAAGGACGACTGTTGAAAATCCTCCGTTTCTTTTCCTCCTGCTTGCTTTTAGTAACGACGCTAGCTTCTCCAGCTTCTGCATTGGAGTTTGGCGATCAGTGCAAAGAGGATGAGCGCGTTACAATCGCCGCTGTTGGAGATTTGCTGTTTCATCGGCGCTTGCAAGTTCAGGCTTATACAAGAACAGATGGCTTCAAGACTCTCTGGGCACCGGTAACACATCTTTTGAAAGATGCAGACATTACCTATGGCAACCTCGAAGGCCCCGTCGCGCCGGGCGTGAGAGGTGGCGGGGTTGCTGTCGAGGATCCCGGACTTCGTTTCGACAATCGCGTTTATTCTACATACCCTCTGTTTAACTATCACCCCCGCGTTGTTAAAGACGTCAAGGAAAGTGGGTTCGACATTGTTTCAACGGCCAACAACCATGCGATGGACCGAGGCGCGTTGGGGGCAGAGCGAACAATAGAGTCGCTGACACAAGGCGGTATGCCTTTTACTGGCACGCGTCTCAAAGACCAGCCGAGGGAATTTACTCAAGTTGTTGAGACCAACGGGTACCGCATTGCCTGGTTGGCTTGCACCTATTCAAACAACGGCATG
>CAJQQZ010000136.1 GCA_905480575.1 uncultured Alphaproteobacteria bacterium
GCGTAAGGCAGCCGCAAGAACTTATGAAGAACTATGGAAGAGGCTTGGACAAGTCTGCGATCTCTTCTCGGACGAAGAATGTCACAACTTCCTAAAGGCGGCTGGATATGGAAACAATTAAACGCAACATGCTCTAATACAGGGCAGACCTTTCGTAACGAACAACGAAACCATCGGCATTCGTAGTTTCAGGGCTGTTTCGTGAGCCAGGCAGAAAATCAGCTACCATTCAGTGCCTGCCCTATGGCATGGAACGCGTTAAAACAGGTGATCCGTCGATCAAGTTCCGTAGGTTCTGGCCAAGTGGAAAGCTTGGTCATAACAGTTTGGTAGTCATGGTTGATGTAGATTACCTGACCATAAATCCCCAAAGCCATATAAGCGCGTTTGCGATGGTCCTCTATCCAGAACTGATTGCGGTATGCTCCATAAGGCAAAGCGTCAGTGTATGGCGCGCCGAATATGGACGGATCACAGTTCAACGTGTCCTCAACCCAGAACTTTGGCACAATCTGTTGACCATTAGCGAAGCCACCGTTGAGCATCAACTGTCCAAACCGAGTGTAGTCTCTCAGTGTTGCATTGAGACCGCCGCTCGACATGGCATACCCTGTGGGATCAACCGTAAAGCAAGCCGACTCTTCACAACCAAGTTTGCTCCAAAGTTCCCTGCTTACCAATTCCGATAGAGAAAGTCCGGTTACGCGCTCCATAATATGAGCCAAAACATCAGTTTCGATCGACCGATAGAGGTAGCGTGAACCATGTTCTGCTTCTTTGTTTTTGAGACCGAGAATTTGATCCCAAACATTGGTTGGTCCTGTATAGCCATCTGGAACGGGGCGCCAACCGGATGCTACATCCATTTCAAAGATGTCTGACTTTTCTGAGAGATAGTCTTCGTCAAAAGCAACACCAGAGGCCATATCGAGCACTTGTTGAACTTTTGCGTCTTTGTAGGCCGTGTTTTCTAGTTCGGGCAGATAGTTTGTCACTGGCAATTGAGGATCTACCAGCCCCCTGCCAATCAATATGCCTAGTGTCACTGCGGTTACTGACTTCGACATTGATTGCGAAAGGTGAAGACTGCGCTCGGTCATGCCGTTGTAATAGTTCTCGAAAACAATCCTGCCCCTATGAGTGACTAGAAACCCATCTGTGTAAGACGCGTTCAACCAATCGCCCACAGTGGTATTCTCACCTTTAGAATCTTGAAAGGCTATCGGCTCAAGATCTTCACGAGAATAAGAAAATGAATGGGACTCACCAGCGCCACGCCAGACTTCCTCCGTCACTGTACATTGTCGAACGTTTTGAAAAGACCAACGATTCCAAGGTGCTATGGACCAATCGGCAATAGGCATTTTTCCGGGGCGTTTTGACATCGTACTTCTCCGATTTACGTCGATGGTCTGACTTTTTTTAACATCTTAATGAAAGATCAATCATAGGCTAAGCATTGAGAGTTTTCTTTCGCTCAGTATTCTGGCATCAACAACCATAGTTCAAGCAACGATAAAGCCAAGCCCAATGTCACACAGTGCACTCCTAACCCCTCTTTTCGTTCAACTCATCCTAACAGCTGTGATTTACTTCTGGCTTGGCTATCAACGTATTGGTTCAAAGATAAAGGGAACGGTCGTTCTGCCCAAGGCAAGACACCTACCTGCAACCTATCCGCCAAAAGCACAGCAGGCGGCCGATAACTTGAGAAACCAATTTGAGATGCCGGTGTTGTTCTATGTTACAACAATCATCGCCATCTTGACCGGATTAAATTCTGCGATCTTTTTGGCAGCAGCTTGGACATTTGTTATCTGCCGCATTGGCCACGCTCTCATCCATCTGAGCTACAACAAAGTGCCTCACAGGTTTTATATCTGGTGCATTGGCCTGCTTGCCTGGTTCGTCATGCTGGTTACGTTAGTCTCTCACTATTTCCAACAATGAGCGAATAGATACCTTACTTGACGATAGGGTCAATCGGGTCAAGAGGCATACCAAGTGCCTCTTCTAGGAATTTAGCCCCCGCCAACAAGCCACCCTCGCCCCTTGGTTTACCCACCATTTGCAACCCGACAGGTAGTCCCGTTGACGTGAAACCACAAGGGAGCGATAGCGCGGGAAGTGAAACCAAAGTAATAGCGTAAGCAATGGCCAACCAATCAATGTAGGTTTCAAACTCCTGACCATTGCAGGAAGTAACGTAGCGTTGCTCGACCGGATAAGGGGATACAATCGTGGCTGGTGTCAGCAACAGATCATAGTCTTGCATAAAGGCGTTAGCGCGGTCGACAAGTTTGCCTCTTTGTTTGAAGGCTTTAATGACATCTCCCGCTTCCATCCTGAAACCTTTCTCAAGGTTCCAAATCACCTCAGGCTTCAGCTTGTCACGATCGGTTTCAAGAAGTCCGCCGATACCTGTACAAAAAGAAATCGCACGCAAAGTTTGGAAAGACTCATGAGCCTCAGTGAAATCAGGGTGGGCTTCAACAACTTCAACACCCATCTCTTGGAATTTCTCGGCAGCTTTTTTACAGATCTCTGCGACTTCGGGGTCGACGGGCGTAATTCCAAGGTCGGCACTGTAGGCCACACGGAGTGGCTTTTTTCGATTCTTCACCTGATCGCGGAAGGAAACCGCTGGCTTTTCCAGAGATTGTGGCTCGCGGTAATCCCAGTGAGACATAGCATCCAACAACAACGCCATATCATCAATGTTCCGCGTCATCGGGCCTTCCATCCCCAGGTTATCATACGGGTTATCAGAAGGACCACAAGGAACCCGTCCAGGGCTAGGGCGCAGGCCTACGATGCCACAGAATGATGCGGGATTACGAAGCGATCCACCCATGTCGGACCCGTGGGCTAGCCATGCCATACCGGTGGCCAATGCTACGGCTGAACCACCAGAAGACCCCGCCGCAGACATTCGCGTGTCATAGGGGTTTACTGTCGCGCCAAAAACTTCGTTGAAAGTGTTGGCACCAGCGCCGAACTCAGGGGTATTCGATTTGGCATAAATAACACCACCTGAGTTTTCCACACGTTCTGCCATGTGATCGCTGGCAGTGGGGGTATGATCCTTGTAGACGGGCGATCCATGGGTTGAAAGCACGCCTTCAACATCTGTCAGATCTTTGATCGCGACGGGAATGCCCGCAAGCTCTCCGCGTTCGTCCCTTGGTTTCGCCATCAGTTCTTTGGCGTGGGCTCTGGCCCGATCAAAGCAAAGTGTAGGCAGGGCGTTGACCTTGCCATCCACGTCGCCAATCCGCTTTTCCAACTGATCCAACAGATCTAAGGGGCTAACTTCGTCTTTGTTCAGAAGATCCAGAACTTCGCAGGCGGTTTTTTTGATCAATTCCATGGGTGAGGCCTTTTGTTTGCTTTGCAACAAGTTAGCATGGTTCGCTATGAGGTAAAGTCTTTAGACATAGGCTTTGAATCTCAGACGGTTTTTTTTAACGGCACTCGGCGCTGTCGAAAACTAAGAGAAGACGAAACAGATCTTAACCTTACAACACTACAGTAAGCACCCAAGCCAACTGTTGATTTATCTAAGGAAGCTTCAACAGCGTTTAAGCATGCATCAATTTCATTTGGTGTATTGTAGTGGGCCGCCCCAATTCGCACCACACCTGTGGTTTCATCAATACCGAGCTGACGAACGACTTCGTAGGCGTAATTGTGGCCAGACCAGACGAATATATTGTTGTCAGACAAGGCCTTAGCAATTTCGTCAGGTGTCTTTCTGTCGTGGGTAAAAGATACCGTTGGCACCCGCTCGGACATTCGGTTTGAATTGGTGATGCCGTGAATGCTAACACCAGGCAAAGCTGACAACCCTGATATCAGTTTGGTCATCAAGTCTCTCTCGTAAAAAGTTGCGCCTTCAAAAGCTTGCGCTATCGCGTCTCTAGAGGAGCCTTGCGCGCCCAACTGCCTGCCCAGATCTTCATAGTAGGAAACCGTCGCCGTCAAACCAGCGTGCAACTCGACCTGTGGCGTCCCAATCTCAAACTTCTCTGGCAAAGCCGTAGAAGAACAACGGCATTTATAGGCCTCGGTATTTTCCAGGAGCGCCTTCCGTCCCCAAAGAACCCCTATATGAGGCCCAAAGAACTTGTAAGCTGAGCAGGCCAAAAAATCACACCCGATCTTTGACACATCAATCAAACCATGGGGCGCAAACTGGACCGCGTCGACGTAAACCAAGGCACCAGCAGCTTTTGCGATTGACGTTAGCTTTTGTACATCATTGATGGAACCCGTCAAATTGGAGGCGTAGTTGAGGGCTAACAACTTTGTTTTTTCGTTCAGAAGTGCCTGTAAGTCCTCTTCTTCGATTCGCCAGCTTTCTTGATTAAACGGCAACCAGCGAACGACCATTCCTTTGTCTTCTGCGATCTGAAGCCAAGGCGAAACATCTCCTTCATGATCCATTCGCGTCACAATGATCTCATCACCAACTTGCCAGTTACGTCCAAGTGTCCGTGACATATGATAAGTCAACGTGGTCATGTTAGGGCCAATGATGATTTCCTCCTCACGCCCACCCAGGAAGTCAGCCATCGCCTGATGAGCATCCAACACAATCTGATCTGCGGCTTTTGTCGTTTTAAAGAACCCACCCAAATTAGCGTTTGAATGAACAAAGGCATGACTAACCGCATCGACAACCGACTGAGGAACCTGCGTACCAGCCGGATTGTCTAGATAAATCCGCGTCTTACCCTCGTCACTCAGGTGAAGAGCCGGAAACTGCGCGCGGACAACATCGATTGGGAAACTCATTCTAATGCTTTCATTTTGTTAGACCTTCTCAGCTATGCATCGCTAACCACCAAAAGAAAAGGGCGACTAAAAAGCCGCCCTCTTAAAACCAGTCTCTAGTGACCGATTAGTTGCCGTAGATGTAGTTTGGTAACCACAGGGCGATCTGTGGAAAGACCATGATCAAGATCAAACCAATCAACTGGATGACCATGAACTGCATCATACCCACGTAGATGTCTTTCAGATCCCACTCAGGCACAACCCCCTTCAGGAAGTAGGCCGAAAGCGCCACGGGGGGTGATAACCAAGCAGTCTGAAGGTTCACCGCTACCAAAATTGCAAACCAAGTCAGGTTAATGTCAAGCTCGACAAGCACAGGCACCAACATTGGAATGATGATCAATACGATTGGCACCCACTCCAGAGGCCAACCAAGCAAGAAGATCAACGCCATAATTACAATCAAGATTACGGTAGGTGACAGATCTAATGTTAGCAGGAACTTGGTCAATTCTGTCGGCGTTCCAAGGTTAGAGAATACAGCGCCAAAGAAGTTAGACGCGCCAACCAGGAAGAGGATAAGAACCGAGATTTCCAATGTCTTCACCAAAGCTTCGAGGAAGCCAGAGAAAGTGAATTTACGGTAAGCCATTGTAAGCAGCAAGGCACCAACACCGCCACAACCGGCGGCCTCAGTTGGTGTTGCCAAACCGCCCAGGATCGCACCCAAAGAAAAAGTGACGAGAGCCGCAGGAGGGATCATTCCGAAAACAAATTCCCGGAACACCGCTGAGGTACTGTAGCTCGCGGCAACCAAAATACCGATCACTGTTCCTACAGCGATGACCATAGAGAGAGAAAGAATACCTGACCAAAAAACCAAGACTGTGCCAACAATAAACGCCGTTGCCGCCGCCCAAAAAGGAATAACATTGTTAACTTCAACAACCGTGTCAGTGAGGCGTTCACTTTCCGGCAATGGTGGTCCGAGAGTTGGGTCGAGTTTACAACGAATAAGTGCATAGGCAATGTAGAGTGATGCCAGAAGGATACCGGGAACAATCGCCGCCGCGAACAAATCCGTAACAGGAACTTCAAGTACCGGCCCCATAACAACCAACATGATTGAAGGTGGGATTAGGATACCAAGGGTTCCACCAGCGGTAATAGTACCAGCCGACAAACGAACGTTGTACCCCGATTTGTTCATGGTTTTAGCGGCCATGATACCGAGGATAGTGACAGAGGCACCAACGATACCTGTCGCCGCTGCGAAGATCGTCGAAACGAAGAGAACAGCGATATAGAGTGACCCTGTTGTCTTCGCGAAACCTTGCTGAATTGCCTTGAAGAGGCGCTCCATCAGGCCAGCCTGTTCCATCATAATGCCCATGAAAACAAACAACGGCACAGCTGCCAATGTCTGCTCTTGCATAGCGTTGTTAAACTGGACGGTCTGTAGGAAGAACACAAGTTTAGCGCCAAAGCCCCATGATCCGAAGAACATACCCAAGAAAATCAGAGTAAAGGAGATCGGGAAACCAACAAAGATCGAGAACAGCATGACACCAATCATGATGACACCGATCATGTATCTCTCCAAACCACCGAAGCCCTTCAATTCATTCAAAAGAGCGGCAAAGGCCTCCATGATGCCGTTAAAAATGAAATCGGCGAATGTGAAGATTGATGCAAAGTTGGCCAACGCTGAATCAGTTTCTAATCCCAACATGTAAGGTAACGCAGAACCAAGGAACATCCGCACCATCATAATGGCTGCTAGTATGCCAAGAACGCCGCCAATTGTTGCCGCAATGTTAAAGACAATCTTATTCCAACCACTGCGAATGTCATAAGAGCAGCGAAGTAATTCGCCAACGCCCTGGAACAACAGCAAAGTCGCACCCAATGGCATGGCTGTACGAACATAGCCAACCGGTGCCATCCAGGAAGTTTCCATGGAAAGTTCACCACGAACCCATGCTTTTTCAGCAAACTGGAACGAAAGCCAAAAGAAGAAGAGCATGCCAGGGAAATAGAGGATGATATAAAGCCAACCATCTAGCATCGCTTGGGTTGTCTTCGCCCAGTTCCGGTACAGGAAGTCTGCTCGGATATGAACACCACGCATCAAACCGTAGGCAGCGCCTGCCATAAACATGCCACCGGCACACCATCTGGACACATCATAAGCCCAAGATGTCGGTGCTATGAAAAACTTACGTGCGATAACTTCATAGACCATTGCGAACATTAGCGGGATCAACAACATACAGAAGATCCAACCGCTCCAGTAAGCGATGGTGTCTGCAAGTGTAATGATCTTGCGCGCGATTGGATTCATGTCACTTGGCAAATCACTGCCAGGCAACCCTGAACGCCGTTCGGCAATCATCTCATCAGAGACGTCTAAGGCCTCAATTTCTTCAATGGTAGGTTCTTGTTCCGCCATCGTATTCCCCTAAAATTTCGAGGCATTGCCTGCCTCCGCGTTATCGTCCGTTTGTTCAACAGCTTACCCTAGAATCCATGAAATTGGATTCTAAAAAAAGCTGACTAGATAAAATCAGGGCCTCTAACCGTAAAGCCAGAGACCCTGAAAATTAGGCAATCAAGTAAAGGCGAACCTTTTACTGAGCGTCAGCGAAAGCTTTACCCAACTTGGCGTTTGATGTTTGTGCACCCGCCCAGAAAGGAACAGCAATTGCTGCGAAGTCTTTTTGTGACTGCCATACTTCAGCAAAGAACTCGTTTTCTGCAGCATTCTTCTCAAGAGAAGCTTTTGCAGCGTTCATGTATGCTGGGAAGTAGTCAGAAGGAGTGTCATGCAAGATAACACCGTGGTTCTCTGTAAGATCCTTCAAAGCTTTACCGTTTTCGTAGATGCGGTAGGCCATTGACTTGATCAGTGAGGCGTTAGCAGCAACTTCAAGAGACTTCTTCTCGTGGTCTGTCAAAGCGTCATATACGTCGCCATTGATGTACATGTCAGCGTTCACAACAACCTGGTGAAGACCCTGGAGGTAGTAATGCTTAAGCACTTTCTGGAAACCAAAGACTGAGTCAGGCTTTGGGCAACACCATTCAGCAGCGTCGATTGTGCCATTTTCAAGAGCAGGAAGGATATCACCACCGCCCATAGCAACAGAAGCAACACCAATGTCTTTATATGTCTGACCAGGAATGCCAGGAGGTGTGCGGAAACGGTACTTACGGAAGTCGTCCATTGAGTTAATTGGCTCTTTGAACCAACCAAGAGCTTCTGGACCAACTGGCTGAAGCATGAAGCCTTTAATGTTCACGCCCATTTCGTCCCAAAGACGCTCATAGAGTTCTTTACCACCGGCATTAAGATACCATGAAAGGAACGCGATGTTATCGATACCAACACCGGCACCAGCAACAGGTGAACCAAACAGCATAGCTGCAGGGTGCTTGCCTGACCAATAGTGTGTCCAAGCAAAACCACCTTCGACAAGACCAGCATCAACAGCGTCGATCAACGCTTTATTGTCAACGATCGCGCCAGCAGGCAGAACTTCGATGCGAACAGAACCGCCTGTAAGAGCAGCAACGTCATCACCGAATGCTTTCAGCATAACAACTTCGTCAGCTTTCGCAGAAATAACTGACTGAATACGTAGAACTGTTTCCGCAGAAGCGGTTGAAATGGCCATGCCAGCTGTCATAGCAGCAGCAACGCCCATTGTAAACGTTTTCATAAAACGCATAAAAAATTCCTCCCTTATTCACTCATCCCCTTTTTTGGAGATAAATTGGAATTGAAATCGGTTAAATCATCGCCCCAGACAGTGTTCTGAAGCGACTAGCGCAAACATGCACGCGTTTTGGCTAAAGAGTCAAGGAAAACCAAGTTAGATAAACCTTACTAAAGAACTGAAGAAAAGAGAATTCACTAATTGTGAATTCTCTAACCGCTTATATCAACCAACCGGCGACCAGTCCTTGCATGCTTTCCCAGCCCTCGTAGAGCATTTTGAGCGCAACATAGACGAGGATGACCAGCCCAGCCCAGGAAACCCACGGGTAGCGAGCTAATATCTTAACGATGATACCTGCCGCAAAGCCCATCAACAAGATTGCTAGAGCGAGGCCAAAGATCAGCTTATAAGGGTCGCCGTCAGCAATGGCCGCCACAGCCAAAACGTTATCAAGCGACATCGAGACATCTGCGAGTGTAATTGCAAAAAGAGCAGAGGCCAAAGTACGCCTCGGAGGCCCTTGATACCCCCCCTCTTCGATCTTTTCTTGGTTCTCAGGCAATTTCTCAGCCTGATGCTTGCGAATATCTTTGTACAGTCCCCAACAAACCCAAATCAGCAACAAACCACCAACGAATTTCAAACCTGGCACAGCAATCAAATAGGTCGCTACTAGCGCAAATGCGATCCTAAGAACTGTTGCCAAAACCATCCCAAAAATAATGGCTTTCTTTCTCAGTTCTGGGGAAAGTGCAGCGGCTGCCATACCAATAATGAGAGCGTTATCGCCAGAAAGAACGATGTCGGCCAATATAATTGAAATAAGATCGAAGACAGAATCTAAATTCAAATGTCCCATTAACTGTTCCATGGCGAATTCTCACAAAATGTAAAAAGATGGTGCCTCATAGACGAAATTGAAAACGCTTACAAGACCGGTCATAAACAGATTTTGCCCATTCCCGTAAAACCTTGTTTAAAACCTCATCAGTGTCGCATGGCTTTGGACCTTGCATTACCCAAACAGGGTCATTAATCCTTCATACTATTCTTAATCGGTTTCAACTTGGCCGATTCACTAATGAAGGACAAATCTTGGACCAAAATCCGCATCAAAGCGGCTCCGTAGAATCTAGGAAGCTTGAGGTCGCCATCGGCGCAGAAATACGTCGGCTGCGTAGTGAGCAAAATCTAACTGTCGCTGAAATCAGTCAGCGAGCAGGCCTATCGCATGGCATGGTGTCCAAGATTGAGCGCGGCTTGACATCTCCCTCACTCGCTACGCTACAGTCTCTTTCAGAAGCCTTGTCTGTTCCCGTGACTTCCTTCTTCCGCACGGTCGAAGAGCAGCAAGACGCCTCTTATGTCCCGGCAGGCCAAGGCATCCAGGTTGAACGCCAGGGCACGAGAGCCGGGCATCAGTAT
This sequence comes from uncultured Alphaproteobacteria bacterium, assembly GCA_905480575.1. Lineage (GTDB taxonomy): Bacteria > Pseudomonadota > Alphaproteobacteria > UBA7985 > CAJQQZ01 > CAJQQZ01. The sequence goes on from CAJQQZ010000136.1 coordinate 9,927, forward strand.
CAACTCCTAGGCCATGTCCTCGACAAATCCCTTCGCGTTGAGCCTTACTTAATTACCCTGTCAGATCATTCCGACGTGTTTCCCATCTTTAAACATGGCGGTTTGGAATTCATCCATCTTTTAGAGGGGGAATTACTTTACCGACATGGTGGTAAACTCTACCCGCTAAAACCAGGCGATTCGCTGTTTTTTAACGCGGAAGCGCCGCACGGGCCCGAGAAACTGGTGGCACTACCAGCTAAATTCATCTGCGTAATATCTTATCCTCGCGACAGAGAGTGATTTTTCATCGACGGAAAGTTTTGTTCCTGATATGAACATCGCCTACCCTTCACTCAAGGAGAACTTTCCATGTGCGGAATCGTTGGGCTTTATTTAAAAAAGCCAGAACTTGAAGACCAGCTTGGTCAACTTTTCTCACCCATGCTCATTGGCATGTCAGAGCGCGGCCCGGACAGCGCTGGCATCGCTTTGTATGGTGATCCTGTCGCCGACGGTCGTTTGAAACTCACACTACAGCATCCGGATATGGACTATGATTGGGACGGGGTAAAAAAAGCTCTCGAAACTCAATCTGGTGCGGCCGTTTCTGTTGATGCTTGTGACAATCACAGAACCTTTGATGTCCAGGGCGATGAAGAAACTTTGAGCCAGTGGGCCGAAGCGAATCTGCCAGGCGTCACCATCATGAGCCTTGGGCAGCGTATTGTGATCCTAAAAGAAATGGGTACACCGCAAGAAATTGTAGACCGATTTGATCTGACCAATGTCAAAGGTGGTCATGCTGTTGGTCATACGCGTATGGCAACGGAAAGCGCGGTTACAACTGCCGGTTCTCACCCCTTCTCAACAGGGCAAGACCTCTGTTTGGTACACAACGGTTCGCTCTCCAACCACAATCGCCTACGTGAAGTCATCGAACGCCGCAGCTCTATTCGTTTCCAAACTGAAAACGATACAGAAGTCGCCGCAGGATACCTCACCTGGAAACTCCGTGAAGGCATGGACCTTGATTCGGCACTCGAGGCGGCGCTGGAAGATCTCGACGGATTCTACACCTTTGCCATCGGGACAGCCGACGGCTTCGCGGCTCTTCGCGATCCCATCGCCTGCAAGCCAGCTGTGCTCGCTGAAACCGACGATTGGGTTGCAATGGCTTCTGAATTCCGCTCCTTAGCTCACCTCCCAGGTGTTGAGAACGCCAAAGTTTGGGAACCGGAACCCGCCAAAATCTACACTTGGGGCCGCGCGGCCTAATCGACCAGGAAATTCAAGACCAGGAAATTCAAATGGAAACGATTGATCTAAGAAAAGACAGCGTCAGAACGCTGAACTCTACCCTGCATGGCCTTCCTGCAGATACAAACAAAACCGCCTGGACAGTGACCAATCCCGATGGAACTCACAACATTGCCGTCGGACTTGATGCCGAAATCGATGTGACTGTCAAAGGCCACTCCGGGTACTATTCCGCTGGCATGAACCAAAAAGCCACCGTTCGCTTTGAAGGCAACGTCGGTGTTGGTGTGGCAGAGAACATGATGTCCGGTGAAGTTTGGGTAACCGGCGACGCCAGCCAATCCGCTGGTGCAACCGCTCACGGAGGCCTCCTCGTTATTGAAGGCAATGCTGCGGCTCGCTGTGGCATTTCAATGAAAGGCGTCGACATCGTGGTTAAAGGCTCCGTCGGTCACATGGCGGCTTTCATGGGGCAAGCAGGCAATCTGGTTGTCTGTGGTGACGCTGGTGAAGCTTTTGGCGACTCACTCTATGAGGCCGGTCTCTTTGTTCGCGGCTCGGTGCAGGACCTAGGAGCTGATTGCATCGAAAAGGAAATGCGGGACGAGCACAAAGAAATTTTGGCTAACCTTTTAGAGCGCGCAGGCTGTACTCATGACGTTAGTGAGTTCCGCCGTTATGGTTCAGCCCGCAAACTCTACAATTTCAAAGTCGACAACGCGTCAGCGTCTGCATAATTCAAGGAGCATCTATTATGACTGAAAGAGATCCAAAGCTCCGTGAATCGGCGCTTTTCAACCGTACTGTTATCAGCGAAATTCAACGCGCCGCCGAAACCGGCATCTATGAGATCCGTGGCTTTGGTGCCAAGCGTGCTGTCCCTCACTTCGATGACCTGCTGTTTCTGGGTGCATCGGTTTCACGTTATCCGTTGGAAGGTTACCGCGAACGTTGCGACACGAACGTAGTGTTGGGCAGCCGTTTCGCCTCCAAACCGTTAGAACTCGATATTCCCATCACAATTGCTGGCATGTCCTTTGGTGCTTTGTCTGCAAATGCTAAAGAAGCCCTCGGTCGTGGTGCGTCAGAAGTTGGCACGTCAACAACAACCGGCGACGGTGGCATGACACCAGAAGAACGTGGCCATTCTAAGCACTTAGTCTATCAGTACCTGCCCTCTCGGTATGGCATGAACCCAAATGACCTCCGCAAGGCCGACGCTATTGAGGTTGTGCTCGGTCAGGGTGCTAAGCCTGGTGGCGGCGGTATGCTCATGGGCCAGAAAATCAGCGACCGTGTTGCAGAAATGCGCACCCTTCCTAAGGGTATCGACCAGCGTTCGGCCTGTCGCCACCCCGATTGGACCGGTCCAGACGATCTGACAATTAAGATCCAGGAACTGCGTGAAATCACCAACTGGGAAAAGCCAATCTACGTCAAAGTTGGCGCAACGCGCACATACTATGATGTCGCTCTGGCGGTCAAAGCTGGTGCTGACTGTATCGTCGTTGATGGTATGCAGGGCGGCACAGCCGCAACGCAGGATGTCTTTATCGAACATGTTGGCATTCCAACGCTTCCTGCCGTTCGTTTGGCTGTCGAAGCGCTGAAAGAACTCGACATGCATCGCAAAGTTCAACTGATCGTAGCCGGTGGCATTCGCTCAGGTGCCGACGTCGCCAAGGCGATGGCCATGGGTGCTGATGCCGTATCAATTGGCACAGCCGCTCTGGTTGCTCTCGGTGACAACAGCCCAGAACACGAAGAAGGCTATCAAGCGCTTGGTACAAGTGCTGGTTTCTACCACGACTACCAGGCAGGCAACGATCCAGCAGGTATCTCGACCCAAGATCCGGAGCTGGCAGCACGCCTTGACCCAGTTCTTGGCGGACGACGCTTGGCGAACTACCTCAGAGTTCTCACTCTAGAAGCGCAGACTTTAGCCCGCGCTTGCGGCAAATCACACGTGCATAATTTGGAACCTGAAGATATGGTGGCGCTAACAGTTGAAGCATCAGCCATGTCTGGCGTGCCTTTGGCTGGCACATCCTGGGTTCCAGGGCGCGGATCTTACTAAAGACAAAAAGTTAAACAGGGAGGTTTAACCATGACACTAAGACTTTCAGAGTTCGCGAAAGAACGCGGCATTAAGTATTTCCTGATCAATTTCACTGACTTGTTTGGGGCACAACGCTCTAAGCTGGTTCCAACGCAAGCCATCGACGACATGCAAGATGACGGAGCAGGCTTTGCTGGTTTCGCAACCCATTTGGACATGACCCCTGGCCACCCAGACATGTTTTCCGTACCGGACCCCGCTTCCGTCATCCAACTGCCTTGGAAAAAAGAAGTTGCTTGGGTCGCTGGCGATCTGATGATGGAAGGTAAATCTGTCGAGCAAGGTCCACGCGGTTTGTTGAAACGTGTTCGCGAAAAAGCCGCCGAGATGGGTTTCGTCATGAAGTCCGGCGTTGAGTGTGAATTCCACCTCATCAACGAAGACGGCACCGACATCTCCGACCCCAAAGATATCCAAGCCAAGCCTTGTTATGATCAGCAAGCTTTGATGCGCCGTTATGATGTTATCTCAGAAATCTGTGACGCGATGATTGACCTTGGCTGGGGGCCATACCAGAACGATCATGAGGACGCCAACGGCCAGTTCGAAATGAACTGGGACTTCGCAGAGTGTCTCACCATGGCTGACCAGCATGCATTCTTTAAGTTCTTGGCACGCTCAGTAGCAGAAAAGCATGGTTTGCGTGCGACCTTCATGCCAAAGCCATTTGTCAATTTGACTGGTAACGGTTGTCACTCACACTTCTCTCTGTGGGATGCAAAGACAGGCGCCAGCCTGATGAAAGATCCAAACGGAGAGTTGGGCCTATCAGAAACAGCCTACCACTTCCTCGGCGGTATCATTAAAAATGCCAAAGGCCTTTGTGCCCTGACCAATCCAACGGTCAATTCCTACAAACGGATCAATGCCCCTGCTACGCTGTCTGGTGCAACTTGGTCGCCAAGCTCTATCACCTACGGTGGCAACAACCGCACACACATGCTCAGAATTCCAGCCGACAACCGCATGGAGTTCCGCTTGGCTGATGGTGCCGCGAACCCTTACCTCCTACAGGCGGGCTTGCTAGCCGCAGGCCTCGACGGCATCGAGAATAAAACCGATCCTGGCAAGCGCCTCGACATCGACATGTACGCCGAAGGCCATAAGGTAAAAGCACCAAAACTCCCTGCCTACCTCCTCGATGCCATCCGCGCTTTTGAGTCCAACAAAGTTCTCAAAAAATGGATGGGCGACGAGTTCCACGCAGCCTACACAAAACTAAAGCTCAAGGAATGGGACAACTACTCCCGTCATTTGAGCGACTGGGAACGCGCCAATACGTTGGATTGCTAGCCCAACCAACTAGCCTCTTCGAGATTGTCATCCCCGCCTTGAGCCTACCGTGTTCACACATTTCTGGTTTGAGTCTATTGTGTTGGCGTGATTGGTAATTTGCGTGGCAGGACATCATGGTTGAAGCAATTGATCTTGGGTATTTTGGTGATTTACGCTTAAAAAAAGAGGCGCAGAGCTGTT
>CAJQQZ010000137.1 GCA_905480575.1 uncultured Alphaproteobacteria bacterium
TCTTCGATTGACCCCGCAAAAACCAGTTCCGTTTGCCCGCGTCTCTTCAACCCCTGCATCAAACTGCCTCTAATTCAAAATCAACCCAAATACAGAGAATCAGAAAACGAAAACTTTTTCAACAGCCCCACAGCTACCGAATTACGATCCTCTCTTTGTGATGACGAAGCCCAAACGGCGCCTTTCCCCTTCTACCTCACCAAAGCGAAACTACCGCGCAACGACCCGACTGCCTCTGCAACACAGTTCTCGATGATCGCAGCGGCTGGTTCGGTGGAGGCAACCAGGCCAACACCCTCACCCACGATCACCGCGCGGGTGTTGTAGTCTCTCACCACCCCTGCCTGATCATAGGTCGCCATTTCTTCGTCCGCACGGGCGATCAAGGCTTCTTCGTTGCCGTGCCATTTGTCGAGGTAGACATTGGGCAGGGTGTGGAGTTTGTAAGGGGACGGCCAGTTCTTGCCGCGCACGTGGTCGATGACGGAGGATTTGACAGTGTTGTCGCCTGTGGCATCAATGGCGAGATCATGGGCCTCCTCGTCCACTGCGGCCTCTGATGCGCAGTAAAACCGCGTTCCCATCAACACGCCTTCCGCGCCCAGGGTCAATGCAGCAGCCAGCCCTCGCCCGTCGGCGATACCGCCAGCGGCAACAACGATAGAGCGGTCACCGACGGCATCCACAATGGCGGGAACCAGCGGTAAGGTCGCTCTGATCGCGCCGTGCCCGCCTGCTTCGCTGCCTTGAGCGATGATGATATCTGCGCCCCATTTGGCGGCTTCAATGGCTTGAGCCACGCTTTGAACCTGGCAAATGGATTTGATACCCTGTGCCTTGGTTTTCTCAACAAATGTCGAGGCATCACCAAAGGAGAACATCATGGCTTGCGGGCTGCGCTCCAGTGCGAGATCCAACAGGCTCGGGTTCTCGGCCAAGCTCCAGGTGATAAAACCACAGCCAACAGGTTGATTGCCCGACTCATCAAAAGCAGCGGTGAGCCAGTCAGCATCGCCATAACCGCCGCCGATTAAACCCAATCCCCCCGCGGCCGACACCGCCGCCGCCAACTGCCCAGTAGCAGCAAAAGCCATGGGCGCAGAGATGATCGGGTGCTCGATGTTTAGGAATTCAGTCAGTCTGGTTTGGAGTGAAGACATGATGAAGCTCCCTCAATCTAGTTTTGGATGATTGTTTTAAAGGCGATCCGTGATCTTATTGATGCGGTCGGTCATTTGCTCAAAGACAGAGGCGACATAGACCTGGGCCTGCTCAACGGAATCGTCAGATGATTTGGACCCGCCGGCTTCTTCAATCTCGTCGATGAGCATGAGCGCCGCCATCAGCAGCAAGCGAGACTGGCCAGCCTGGCCGGATGTCGCTGTGATGTCGGAGATTTTGCTGTCGATGCGCCCTGCCAATTCACGCAAGCGATCTTCCTGACCAGGCTCACAGGCGATTTCGTAGTCCGTGCCGTTGATTTGTAAGGTAACCTCAGACATCTTTGTCCTCAATGTATTCCAACTCTACAAACTCATCTTCTTCGAGATCATCGTCTTTAGGATCACCGTCCTCAAGATCGCCGTCCTCCCCATCGAGGTCCTCGACTTCTTGATCCTCATCCAGATCATCTTCATCATCAGAAGCACCCTCTGCTTCCTGATCATCAGGCTCCATCCGCTCCGCCTCGACCGCCAATCTGGCGATCACAGCATCCAGGCGTTTGTCCAGGCCTTCCGCCACAGATTTCAAACGTTGATTTTCAGCCTGACTCTGGGACAATGCTTGTCCCATGGCCGCGCTCTCTGATGATGGCGTTAAAGACGCCGTTTTTTCTTCCAATCGCGCCAAGGCTTCTTCCAGGCCTTGTTTCGCCTCTTCTAACCGAGACATCGTTTTAACAATCGCACCTAAATACTTAAAATCTAATGGATTTCTAGTCTATTGAAACGCATCTGCAAAGCAAAAGTCGCAATTTACACAATAAGTTTCCTGCGGCAAGTCTAGACTAATCGAAAGTGCCCATTGACGTGGGCGGTTTGGGACGGCATGTTGCGCGAAAATTCCGTCCGATTCTTCTCATATGTGCCGAGACTTGGCAGGCCTAGCCACAGGTCTTGGGGAAAGAAACAGGCAAGATGCCTCTAAATCTCTCTACCCCGAACTTACGTCAGATGGCGAATGCTGTCCGTGCCCTTTCAATGGATGCCGTGCAAAAAGCAGGCAATGGTCACCCCGGGATGCCGATGGGCATGGCCGATGTAGCCACCGTGCTCTTTGCTAATTTCCTGAAATTTGATCCCAAAGATCCAAACTGGGCTGATCGCGACCGCTTTATCCTGTCCGCTGGGCATGGCTCGATCCTCCAGTATTCTCTGCTGCATCTGTCTGGTTATGCAGACATGACCATCGAGGAGATTAAGAACCTTCGCCAGATGGGTGCGAAAACCGCTGGTCACCCAGAGTATGGCCACGCTGACGGTATTGAGACAACAACCGGCCCGCTCGGCCAGGGCATTGCGAACTCTGTTGGCTTCGCGCTTGCAGAGCGCATGTTGAACGCTGAATACGGCGACGACTTGGTTGATCACTATACTTATGTGATTGCTGGCGACGGTTGCCTGATGGAAGGCGTCAGCCATGAAGCCATCTCCTTGGCGGGTCATTTGAAGCTCAACAAACTGATCGTTCTATTCGATGACAACGGCATTACAATTGACGGCCCCACCAACATTTCTGTGAGTGACGACCAGGTTGCCCGCTTTAAAGCCTCCAACTGGAACGCTTTTGAAGTGGATGGCCATGATCCAGAAGCCATCGCCGCCGCAATCGAACAAGCCAAGTCCAGCGATAAACCAACCATGATCGCTTGCAAAACCACCATCGGCTTCGGCGCACCAACAAAAGCTGGCAAGTCTTCTAGTCACGGTGCAGCACTCGGCCCTGATGAAATTGCAGGCGCTCGCGAAGCGCTAGACTGGCCGCATGATCCTTTTGTTATCCCAGCCGACATCCAGACCAACTGGCACGCGGCAGCGGCCAAATCAACGGACGAGCGCACAGCCTGGGAAGGCCGCCTGGCCGCTCACGCTGACGCTGCTGAGTTCACCCGTCGTATGAAAGGTGATCTGCCTGAGGGTTGGGAAGACAAAGTCGCTGCTTACAAAGCGCAGTTGCTCGAAGACAAGCCAACGATGGCGACCCGCGCTGCTTCGGGCAAGGCGCTTGAAGTGCTCTTCGACGCCATTCCGGAAATGGTTGGTGGTTCCGCTGATTTGACAGGTTCCAACTTGACCAAAGCCGGTAAACAAGGCCCGCTGACAGCAGACAACTACCTCGGTCGCTACATCTACTACGGTGTACGCGAACACGGCATGGCCGCCGCCATGAACGGTATTGCATTACACGGTGGTTTCATCCCTTATGGCGGTACGTTCATGGTCTTCACCGACTATTGCCGTCCGTCAATTCGCCTCTCGGCCCTGATGAACCAGCGCGTGATCTATGTGATGACGCACGATTCAATCGGTCTTGGCGAAGATGGTCCGACACACCAGCCTGTTGAACATCTGGCCGCTTTGCGCGCCATCCCTAACCTCAACGTTTTCAGACCTTGTGATGCTTTGGAAACGGTCGAGTGTTGGGAAGCCGCTCTCAGATCAGATGGCCCTTCTATCCTGGTTCTCAGCCGCCAAAATGCACCGTTCTGCCGTGTTGGCATGAGCGAACAGTGGGCAGAGCTCGGCGCTTTCTTGCTGTCACCAGCGTCTGAAGACCGCCTGGCGACTTTGTTGGCGTCCGGGACGGAAGTCTCGCTCGCGTTGGAAGCTCAGAAGGTTCTGGAAGCCGACGGCATTCCAACCGCTGTAGTCTCCATGCCTTCTTGGGAAAAATTCCTGCAGCAGCCTCCGCACTACCGCGAAGAAGTCATCCGTTGGGACAGCCTGCATGTGGCTGTTGAGGCCGCTGGCTCCTTTGGTTGGGACCGTTGGATTGGCCGTCACGGCACTGTCGTTGGTGTTGACGGCTTTGGTGCATCGGCTCCCGCAGAGCAGCTTTATGAACATTTTGGCATTACGGTCGATGGGATCGTTAATGCCGTAAAATCAAGACTTTAACTCTAGTTTACACCGAAGATTACAAGGAAGATCCATGACTGTACGCGTTGGCGTTAATGGTTTCGGCCGCATTGGTCGACTGGCTATTCGAGCCATTTTTGAAAACAACCGTGATGACATCGAACTGGTCGCTGTAAACGACTGGAAAGACCTCAACACTGCCGCTCACCTCATCAAGTATGATTCTGCCCACGGTCGTATGGGCGGTAAGGTAGAGATCATGGAAGACGGCATCGATTTTGGTCGCGGCACTGTCAAAGCGCTCAGCAACCGTAACCCTGCTGAACTGCCTTGGGGTGACATCGGCGTTGATATCGTCATGGAATGTACCGGTAAATTCAACACCAAAGAAGGCGCGCTCCAGCACCTCGACGGTGGTGCGAAACGTGTGCTTTGTTCGGCTCCTTGTAAAGGCGCGGACAGCACAATCGTTTACGGTGTGAACAATGATGCTTTGAAGGCTGACCACGCTGTTGTTTCTGCCGCTTCTTGCACAACCAACTGCTTGGCGCCCGTCGCAGATGTGTTGAACAAGACTGTTGGTATCGAGTCAGGTTTCTGCACAACAATTCACGCCTATACGGGCGACCAGAACACAGTCGATACACGCCACAAAGACTTGCGCCGTGCGCGCGCCGCGGCGGTCTCTCTGATCCCAACAAAGACCGGCGCTGCAGCGGCTGTTGGTCAAGTTCTGCCAGAGCTTAACGGTAAATTGGATGGTTCAGCCGTGCGTGTTCCAACCGTTAACGTCAGCTTGGTTGACCTTGCTTTCACATCCTCACGCGCCACGTCCGCCGAAGAGATCAATGAAGCTTTGAAAGCCGCTTCAAACGGCAGCCATAAGGGTGTTCTTGGTTATTGTGACGAGCCGCTGGTCTCTATAGACCTCAACCACAGCCTCGAAAGCTCAGTTGTTGATTCGCTTGAGACCAAAGTTCTGAACGACAACTTCTGCCGTGTGCTCAGCTGGTACGACAACGAGTGGGCTTTCGCCAACCGTATGCTCGATCTTGCTGTTATGATGGGTAAGCAGGGCTAGCCATACTCCTTCCCTTCCCCGCACTTGTTGCGGGGTCCGCGGTGGATTGCTGGTCGAGCCCCAAATTCAGGGAGTCCGCTTGATGACAAGTGGACCCCGGACTTCCGCTCCTCTCCATCCGGGGAAGGACCAGGAATGAAACAAGTAGAAATGGCTCTTGATGACCACCGAAACCCTTGATGATTATGAAACCGGTTTGCTCTATCTCATAATTGAGGACAAAGGGCAGACGGATTTATCGTTTTTGGAAGCGATGATTGAAGAACAATCGCTGGCCTCCGTTCTTCTCACTCGTGCTACTGAAGCCACCGCTGAATTGGCATTAGCGACTTGCCATCAACTCGACATCCCTTTGCTGATCGAAGACGACGTAGAGCTAGCAAAGAAGATTGGTGCCGCTGGCGTGCATTTGTTCAATGCCAAAGCGCTCCCCTTCGCCAGAAAGGCTCTGCTGGAAGACGCCGTTATCGGTGTCAGCTGCGGCCCCACTCGACACGATGCAATGGTGGCTGGAGAACAGGAACCAGACTATGTTTTGTTCGGTGGTTACAGTGACGACCAAGACCCTAGCCCCGTTGAACCAGAGCTCATCACCTGGTGGCTAGAGATGATGGAACTGCCCGTTGTTGCAGTCGCGCGATCGGATGAAGAAGCGGGTACCTTCCGCGCCCTTGATTGCGATTTTGTTGGGCGGCTCCAGGCTTAGCAAAACTTGATCTCAGTGTGATCGCCATTTACAGATGACGAAAGCTTAAGAGATCAACATAGTCATCAATTTGCGCACCTACTTTCCGCCGGTCACATCCATCACACCTTTTACTTCTGAAATAGCCTCGCGTCGCTATCTTGAAGTTGGGGCTACAGCGTCTTACATATTGTGGGCTGAGGAAATGCTGCTTGCTGGTTTCGACAGTCCAACACTCCGAATACTCAGCGGCGAGTTGGAACCTTACAACACCTTTGAAATCACGCAACTGTTTGACTTGACGAGCAAAGAGCTCAAGCTTCCAAAACTGAATTCTGAAACAGAGGCTGTTGTAACTTTTGCTACGGCTCTGGTTAGAAATTTCCTCGAACAGCTAGCCACCAGCGCAAACACCCTATTCTGGCTGACAGAACTCGACGGATTTTATAATGTAGGCGCGGAATTGTTTGAGTTCTTCGAACTACACAGGGCTGCTTGTGACCTCGAAGCTGGTTATCCTACGATGTATTGGCCGAATGCTACGTCGAAAAATATTGAAAAGATCATCCTTCATCAAAGTAAGCTTTGGTGCGCTAAGCATCGGCTCGAAAAGTGGGAAGAACTCGAATGGAAATGACCTTTTCGTCAAGTGTTGCAGAAGGCTTTTGCTATTCCTGAGATCGCCAAGGCGGGTTTGATTTGTGGGACACAAAGGGTGAGTAAACCGGCGCATCTGGCTTTAGTCTCTTGTCATCACCAAAATCGCTGTCTCGATTGAAGGGAATGATTTGCGGTGTCGTTCCTTGGGCTGCATTAAAGCGTTTCTGTTTTAGTTGGAATCGTTTTCTTGTTTCCTTGTGCCTCAAAGTATGATTCTTTCTGTTTGGGAGGATCTATCATGCCAGCACCATTGCCATCTGCGCTTCGGGCGCGTTTTCAGCAATACATTGAAG
>CAJQQZ010000138.1 GCA_905480575.1 uncultured Alphaproteobacteria bacterium
CTGACAATTAACGAAATCGTTAACCTTTATATTTAAGAGGACTATCATGAAGTTTCGCCCTTTGGGAGACCGCGTAGTTGTTCGTCGCACAGACGCAGAAACAAAAACTGCTGGCGGCATTATTATTCCTGATTCAGCTAAAGAAAAGCCAATGGAAGGCGAAGTTGTTGCAGTAGGCGCTGGTGCGCGCGCTGACGACGGCAGCCTGGTTGCTATGGAGCTTAAAGCTGGCGACAGTGTTCTGTTCGGCAAGTGGAATGGCACAGAAGTTAAGATCGACGGCGAAGACCTGTTGATCATGAAAGAAAACGAAATCATGGGCGTCATCGAAGGTTAATCCTCATCGGATAAACTTTGAGACGCTTTTTTCGATTTATCTAATCTAAAGACATTTGAAGGACATTTTTTAAAATGGCTGCAAAAGAAGTAAAATTTGGTGCTGACGCTCGTGCGCGCATGCTCCGTGGCGTAGACATCCTCGCCGACGCTGTAAAAGTAACACTCGGTCCTAAAGGCCGTAACGTTGTTCTCGACAAGTCTTTTGGCGCGCCACGCGTAACAAAAGACGGTGTATCTGTTGCTAAAGAAATCGAACTTGCTGATAAGTTTGAAAACATGGGCGCACAGATGGTTCGTGAAGTTGCTTCTAAGACAAACGACGTTGCCGGTGACGGAACAACAACAGCGACTGTTTTGGCTCAATCAATCGTACGCGAAGGCGCAAAGGCCGTTGCTGCTGGCATGAACCCAATGGATCTTAAGCGCGGCATCGAAACTGCTGTGACGACAGTCATTGCTAAGCTGCATGACCAGTCTAAGCCAGTTTCAACAAACGCTGAAGTTGCTCAGGTTGGTACAATCTCTGCAAACGGTGCTTCTGAAATTGGCGACATGATCGCTAAGGCAATGGAACGCGTTGGCAACAACGGTGTTATCACTGTTGAAGAAGCTAAGTCTCTCGACACAGAGCTCGAAGTTGTTGAAGGCATGCAGTTTGACCGTGGTTACCTGTCTCCATACTTCATCACAAATGCTGAGAAGATGATCACAGACATGGAAAACCCATACATCCTGCTTCACGAGAAGAAGTTGTCTTCTCTGCAGGCGATGGTTCCAATCCTGGAAGCTGTTGTTCAGTCTGGTCGTCCTCTGCTTATCATTGCTGAAGACATCGAAGGCGAAGCGCTTGCAACTCTCGTCGTGAACAAGCTTCGCGGTGGTTTGAAAATCTGTGCTGTTAAAGCCCCTGGTTTCGGTGATCGTCGTAAAGCTATGCTTGAAGACATCGCGATCCTCACAGGTGGTCAGGTTGTTTCTGAAGACCTCGGTATCACTCTTGAGACAGTTACTCTCGACATGCTTGGTTCTGCCAAGGTTGTTACAGTAACGAAAGAAGAGACAACAATCGTTGATGGTTCTGGTTCTAAAGAAGACATCCAGGGTCGTTGTGGTCAGATCACTCAACAGGTTGAGCAGACTAACTCTGATTACGATCGTGAAAAGCTTCAGGAACGTCTTGCTAAGCTTTCCGGCGGTGTTGCTGTTCTCCGCGTTGGTGGTGCAACAGAAATCGAAGTGAAAGAGAAGAAAGACCGCGTTGAAGATGCTATGAACGCAACGCGCGCAGCTGTTGAAGAAGGCATCGTCCCTGGTGGCGGTACTGCTCTTCTTAACGCTTCTAAGTCTCTTGAAGGCGTTACAGGCGCAAATGATGATCAAACAGTTGGTGTTGATATCGTTCGCCGTGCACTTCAGGCTCCTGTTCGTCAGATCGTTGAGAACGCAGGCTGTGAAGGTTCTGTTGTTGTTGGGAAGATCCTAGAGCAGGGCAGCGAGACATTTGGTTTCAACGCACAAACTGAAGAATACTGTGACTTGGTTGACGCTGGTATTATCGACCCAACTAAGGTTGTTCGTACAGCGCTTCAGGATGCAGCATCTGTTGCGGCTCTGTTGATCACAACTGAAGCCATGGTTGCTGATGCTCCTGCTGAAGGCGGCTCTGGCGGCGGCATGCCTGACATGGGCGGCATGGGCGGCATGGGTGGTATGGGCGGCATGATGTAAGCCATTGGCTCACATCTGACGTCTAACCAACCGGTTAGAAATGCGAAACCCCCGCTGGAGCGATCTGGCGGGGGTTTTTGTTTCTTGTTGTGATCTGATACTGATGTTGTTGATATTGAGGAGATGAAAATGGCCGGAAAATGCACAAACGTCCTTTTAGCTTTGTTTTTGAGTCTGCTATTTGCCTTGTCACCGCAGAAACTCACTCATGCAGAACAAGTCACTTTCAAGGGGCCGCCGATAGAGCCATCTGCCTTTAAAAAGAAAAAGGCAAAGGCGCAGGGCATAGAGCTCAAAGCTGCGCCAGGCCGGGAAATAACTGGCTATTTGTTCAAGCCTGCTGGAGCCGGAAAGTCTTCAACCGCGGTTATCCTTTCCTCAATCCACGGCATCAACAAATCCCACCTTGCCTGGGCGGAACTGCTGAAAGCGCAAGGCCTCGCGAGTCTCGTTGTTGATGGCAAGACAACAAATCCGGAGGAAGTGCTGCATTTTCTGGGTGCCCAGGACTTCGTGGATCAGCACAAATTGCTTTTGATGGGCTTTTCTGTCGGAGGGCGGAAAGCTTTAAAGGCATTGCAGAAGCAAGATCAGGGTATGTTCAGAGCTGGCATCATATTTTACGCCAACTGTGATCCGTCAAAAAAGATGACAGCTCCGGCCCTGGTTTTGTTGGGAGGAAAGGATGCTTTCGTTTCAGTTGAAAAGTGTCGGGAACTGGCCGCGGATGAGAACTTGTCCCTGGTTGTTTACGAAGAAGCGACGCACTTTTTTGACGATCCGGCTTATCGCAGGAATAAGTCTGTTACTGAAAAGCCACCACTGTTCGACAACAATCATTATGATCCGGAAGCTCATGTCGATGCTCTGGCTCGGGTAAGAGGTTTTCTGGAACGGCAATTCTAGCAACCAGGCTTCCGAGCGGCGACAAGTGCGCGTTATTGCACTTCTGCAAGTATACAGAGTGAACGGGGTCAGGTTTGCATTTTGCGCTTTTTGAGTTAATAGTTTCCCTATAAATGTGTCGGGAAAACAGATGGCTCGTAGGCTACGGCTTGAGTATGCTGGTGCGGTTCATCATGTCATGGCGCGAGGGAACGGCGGGCAAGCGGTCTTCCTTAATGACGAAGATCACAGCCAGTTTCTTGAGCTGTTAAGTCGCAACGCAATTGAGTACGATTGGACAGTCTTTGCCTGGTGTTTGATGGAAAACCACTACCATCTTTTGACCCAGATCCATGAACCTACCCTATCGAAAGGGTTTCAGTGACAGTGGGGCTGTTGAAAAAAGCCATATACAGGACGATTAGGTGCCTGAGTATGGCATGATTGGCCGAGATATCATAATCTGGAACGCCATCCCCATTGTGAAGATTTCAGTTCCCCTGAAAGCACGTCGCGGCTCAAT
>CAJQQZ010000139.1 GCA_905480575.1 uncultured Alphaproteobacteria bacterium
TCTGGGACTATCTTGGAGACCGACTATCACATCCCGGCGCACCCAATATCCCACACTTACCAAACCTCATCCGACAAAAAGAAACTGCTTGATACCCCGGACTTTTGCCGATGTTACGACTTTATTAACCAATTCCGGAAATAAACCTTGCAAATTGCAACGATTCGCACCGATTCCTTAACGAGTCACCTAAGAACTCGATACTGTCGACTCCAGGATTCTCCAGAAATTCTGGAGTCGATGAACTAAGAGTCGTTTTCTTCTTGAGCCAAATCCATTCTATTTGAGATACTCTAGGCATTTAAAGCATCAGACTATTTTTATTACTTATTTATTTGGATTTTTGATCATGCCTTTCTCTATTAGAGGCGCAATTACGGCGCTTTTCATGAGTCTATTGTTTATTTCAACTGCAAACGCTCAGTTTATTCTCAGATCGCACAAAACTGCTCCATCAGTGTTGCCTACCTTCACTGTCAACAGCCCTAGCAATTATTCTGGTTACTTCGAAATCAACACAGGTGCCAACTGGGCTCATGATGTCAAGCTTAGCGTTGCGTCCTTCGACGGCGGAGTTGGACTCCCTGTCGGTTTCACCCTTGGTCTGGAGAGCAACGTTGGACTAGCTGGTGAGATAGAATACACTTACCGAAATAGCAGTCTTGATGTGTCTGGAATTGACTTCAATCTTCAAAGCCACTCAGTTATGGGCAACTTGTTGTATTATGCACGTACTCCTGACCTCACTATAGAGCCTTACTTTGGTGGTGGCGTCGGCTGGAAAAGTGCTGAATTAAGTCTGGGCAACCTTCTTACTCCCGGTCTATCCCTCGATGGTGACGAATTTGCTTGGCAAGTGTTTGGTGGCGTACGTCAAAAACTTAATCGTCAAACAGCTGTTACTCTCGAGTATCGTTATCAAGACACTGGTGATTTTGACCTTTCCGGTGGTGGTAGCACATTTACCACGAATGGCCTTGCCGACAGCTCGGTGATCCTCGGCTATCAGATGCGTTACTAAGCGCCAAGACCACTAATACGTAAAAGCCCGCGAGAAAGAGAGCCTCGCGGGCTTTTCTGATTCCAACTTATCTAAGAACGGACCAGTTTGTTTTCAGGGTCAAACAAACAATCCTCGACAATCGTTGCTTTTACCCTTTCTCCCAACAGCCCAATCTCCAAAATCTGGCCTTCCACCGCTGAATTGGCGTCGACGAAGCCCATGGCAATGTTACGGTTTACACGGTAACCCCAACCGCCGGAGCTGACCGTACCAATCAGTTCATCCTTCTTGTAAATAGAATCACCGCCGTGTGCTGGCGCGACTTCGCACTCCACAATCATAGTTACAAACTTACGTTTCGGCCCTTGTTCCGCGAGCTTAACCAGCGCTTCTTTGCCGACAAAATCTGGTTTGTTCAGACGAACGAAACGATCCAGTCCTGTCTCAAACGGTGAATACTCATCAATCAAGTCCGCTTTCCAATGTTTGTACCCCTTCTCTAACCTCATCGATTCAGTGGCATAGAGGCCGAAGCGACTAAGGCCGAATTCCGCACCAGCAACGTTTAATGCTTGATAGGCGGCATAGAGCTGCTCGTTCGGTATGTGTAGCTCCCAACCCAACTCACCAGAGAAGGAAACCCGCATTGCAAGAGCTTCAGAGAAGCCCAAGTAAACCTGCTTGCTCGTGAGCCAGGGAAAGGCCTCATTTGACCAATCGTTTCGAGGAGAGACCTTTGCTAACAATTCCCTCGACTTCGGCCCTGCCAGAACCAAAATAGTGTAAGAAGCTGTTAATGATTTGATTTCAACGCCAGAAGTTGGCTTGTGTTTCTCTAGCCAATCCATGTCATGGAATTCAGCAGCAGCGGCCGAACCGTACCAGAAACGATCAGCCTCAAGCTTGGCAATCGTGGCTTCGCTCAGTACTTTGCCATGTTCGGTCAACGAATAGACCAAGCCAACTTTGCCGACTTTCTTAGGTGTTGGTCCACAGAACAAGCCTTCAATCCACTGTGATGCTCCCGCACCGCTGATTTCATAGCGGTTGAAGCCTGAAACTTCCATGATCCCGACGTTCTCAGCCAAGGCTCTCACTTCGGCTCCGACTTGATCGTGCCAATTCTGGAATCTATATCCATGTGTCGGTTCAAAATCTGCGTCAGGCTTAAAGAACAGTGCCCGCTCCCAACCTGACACGACACCAAAATCGGCTCCCTGCTCTTTCAGAACATGATAAAGCGGCGTTGTTTTGGCGAGACGGCCAGCTGGACGATGCTCATGCGGTTCATGGTAATGGAACTCTAGCTGATAATCCTCAATCGCCATCAAACGCGTGAACTCTGTATTGGCGTGACGCGTGAAGCGTCGTGGATCCAGGCTCCAAGTATCCCACTCTGCTTGGCCATAAATGATGGTTTCAGCCAGCAGTTTACCATGCCCACCGCCTTCTCCAATGCCCGCCCGCAAGCCAATTGCACAATAGGCGTTTTGCAGGCCAGGAATACGGCCAATGAGCGGTGCCCCGTCGGCTGAGTAGGTGATTGGACCGTTC
The DNA here is from genome assembly GCA_905480575.1 of uncultured Alphaproteobacteria bacterium. Lineage (GTDB taxonomy): Bacteria > Pseudomonadota > Alphaproteobacteria > UBA7985 > CAJQQZ01 > CAJQQZ01. The sequence continues at coordinate 2,558 of CAJQQZ010000139.1, forward strand.
ACCACCGTATGAATGCCAGTTTCCGTCAGTGCTGGCATGCGTTCAAAGATGCGCTCCATATTGTCAAGGCAGCGATCCAGATCATTAGGCAACAAAGCCATTGTGAAATCCGGATCAATGCCATTCATGCCCCAATCTTTGCATTGCTGTTCATAGATTCCGACCAACAAGCCGTTCTTCTCTTGTCGGCTGTAGAAGTCGTCGCCGGGATCGCGAATAATCGGCACGCGCTCCTCCATCGCTTCCAATTCTGGGATGGGATCGGTCAGAAAGTACATGTGCTCCATGGACATAACGGGATGCTCAACCCCAAGCATGGCGCCGACTTCATTCACCCGGTATCCAGTGGCATTCACCACGACTTCGCAAGTGATGTCACCGTTCGTGGTGTGGACAATCCACTCACCGTTGGCATGCTGTGTGATGTTCTCAACAGGATTAAAGCGATAGACCTCCGCGCCCATCTTGCGGGCACCACGCGCCAAAGCCTGTGTCAACTGACTTGGGTCAATGTCACCGTCCAAGGGGTCCCACCAGGCACAACGAATGCCATCTGGTTTCATCAAAGCATGACGTTTCGCGGCCTCTTCCCCATCGATCAACTCGAAATCAACACCCATGGCTTTGGCCATGCCGATATAGTGGTTGTAGATATCTTCTTGTGCTTGAGTGTAGCCAAGCCGCATGCCGCCGGTAATGTGGTAATTGATCGGGAAATCGGGGTCAGCCGCCAGCTCACGGTAAAGGTTAATTGAGTGCCGTTTCAAGCCAATCATGGTTTGGTTGCCACCAAACTGGGTCACCTGTGCCGCCGCATGCCAGGTTGAGCCAGAAGTCAGCTCATCTCGCTCAACCAACACGACATCACTCCAACCCTCTTTGGCCAAATGATAGAGAGTTGAACAACCGGCGATTCCACCGCCAATGACAACCACGCGCGCTTGAGTTTTCATCGATTTCTCCCTGAACTGTTGAGAAATCGAATAAAGGAGCCCGCCACTATTACCAAACGAAATTTGAAAGTGTTAATAGGAGCCGAATGATACTTTCGTTCTGACTAAAGCTTTACTCGCCGACATCACTCATCGAGATCGTGGATCACCTTAAACCGGCCTTCTAACCAAGGCATGTCGGCAACAGCTGGTTCGATGGTCGTGCGGGTCAGTATATCGCGGGAAACCTCCGCCAGGCGTTCTGGCAGTCCTGCCAATTCGCCGTTCCTTGCCCAAATAGAAACAGTACGTCCTGTGTTGGGGAATGGTGGTGCATGCATCTCCAGCTGCTCGATGAACCCTGGTGTGTCTAACAAGCAAATCGGCGTGGTGATTGTCCACCCACCCAGCTTTAAGATCGTCGAGAAAATCGAGCGTGAAGAGTGGAAAGAACAAAAGCTTGGCACTTCAAGCCGAACCCTTCGCAAGTGCGTTGCAATCAACTTTCCCAACGGTAGCTCTTGTGAAAAAGAGACATAGGGTGTGGACTTTAGCTTTTCGATATCAATACCACCTTTGTCCAATACGTTCGGCGGCGCGACCAGTATCAAAGGTTCTCTCAAAAGAGGATGGCGTTCCAAGGCATCATGATGTTCAAAAGCATCTGCGGAAACGATGATATCCACTTCTCGTTCCAAAAGGGAACGTTGGTTTTGTTCCGTCTTGCCCGACCAGGCCGCCAATTCGCAGGTAGGATGACAGCGTTGCATCTCAATCATCAGATCCGGTGCCAAAAGTAAATCTAACCCGTCAACAATCGCGAAGGTCAGCGACGGCAGGGTCGATAGCTGCATCTCCATCATGTCAGAGCGCGCGGACGTAACGTGATCCAAGATACCGATAGCATGCGCCAGAAAGCGCGTTCCGGCGATCGTCAACGCTATAGGTCGTGCTGTTCGGTCTATCAACTGAGTATCCAGCGAGGCCTCAAGTCTTGAGATCTGTTGCGAGATGTTAGATACTGACGACTTAAGCCGGGTTGCCGCCGCCGCCATTGAACGGGTTTCGGCAACGGCTACAAAAATCTCCAAAGCACGAAAAGACAAAGAAGCAGACATAGGTCGAATTTGGGCCGATGGTAAAGAGTGGGAATAAAGTCACAGCCATAAAGAAGATTCGTCTAAGTCCAAGAGATTCCTTTGCTTATCTGGATTCGCCGCTATTCTGGCCCGTTCGATTCAATTTGCTCCCCAGGAGAAAACAGTGAAGACCGCTATCTACAAATGGTTTGAGCGCCGGGTTAATTCTTTCCCCGATGCGCCACCAGAGCAACCACCCGGAACGCTGAGAGCTTTTCTGTTCTACTATGCAAAGCCTTTCTGGCCTCTGTTGATTTTTGTCGGAGTGCTTTCCATTACTGCATCAGTGTTAGAGGTCATGGTGTTCAGCTTTGTTGGCTCGCTGGTCGACTGGCTTTCCACCATCGAAAAAGATCGTTTGTGGGAAGATCATTCAACCTATCTGTTGTTGATGGCTGGGGTCGTAGTGGTTGCCCTGCCAGTGATTTCATTTGTTTACGAATCTGCACGTCACCAGGGACTGCTAGGAAACTTTGCAATGCGGGTGCGGTGGCAGGCCCATCGCTATGTCCTGAGACAAAGCCTATCCTTTTTCCAAGACGATTTTGCCGGGCGCATCGCAACCAAAGTTATGCAAACTGCGTTAGCTGCACGCGACGTGGTCCTCAAGATCATCGACATCTTCCTCTATGTCATGGTTTATTTCACGGCTTCCGTCATTCTTTTCGCCTCCGCTGACTGGCGACTTATGATTCCAATGTTGGTTTGGTTTGTATTTTACGCCTTTGCACTTTGGTACTTCGTGCCAAGGCTCCAGGTCATTTCCATGGAGCAAGCGGACCATCGCTCAGTTGTGACCGGTCGCATCGTAGATTCCTACACCAACATAAACACGGTCAAAATGTTTGCCCACGCCGACCGTGAAGATGCCTACATTAAAGAGGGTATGGACGGTTTCCTGGACTGTGTTTACCGCCAGATGCGGATGTCGACATCAATGTCGGTTATTCTGGAACTCATCAACAGTCTGCTGCTGTTTTCCGTCGCGGCCCTAGCCATTTGGTTGTGGACGGTTGATGCTATCTCTGTTGGGGCTTTTGCTCTTGCTGTAGGACTGGTTTTGCGTTTCCAGGGCATGTCACACTGGATCCTTTGGGAAGTCTGGGCTTTGTTCGAAGAGATCGGCACCGTTCAGGATGGTATGGAAACAATCTCCCGAGAACGCCAAGTGCTGGACAAGGTTGACGCGCGCCCTTTGAAAGTCACAGATGGGGCAATCTCATACCAAGAAATCCAGTTCAACTATGGCAAAGATCTCGACGGTAAAGCAGCCGTTGTTGAGGGCCTGACACTGAACATTAAACCCGGCCAGAAGGTCGGCGTGGTCGGTCGGTCAGGTGCTGGCAAGTCAACATTGGTCAATCTGCTGCTGCGTTTCTATGACCTTGAGCGAGGCGCAATCGCGGTCGATGGCCAGAACATTGCTGACATCACACAAGACTCTCTCAGAGCCCAAATCGGTATGGTTACCCAAGAACCCTCTCTGATGCATCGTTCGGTCAGGGATAACATTCGCTACGGAAAACCTGACGCGACAGAGGAAGAAATCATCCAGGCCGCCAAGGACGCGCAAGCCATGTCCTTTATTACTGAGTTGGCGGACGTCAATGGCAGATCGGGCCTTGAGGCGCATGTTGGTGAACGAGGCGTCAAGCTTTCAGGCGGCCAACGACAGCGTATTGCAATTGCCCGTGTTCTATTGAAAGACGCCCCTATTCTCGTGCTTGATGAAGCCACCTCAGCCTTAGATTCAGAGGTTGAAGCAGCCATTCAAGAAAGTCTGCACCGCTTAATGGATGGCAAAACCGTCATTGCTATCGCACACCGCCTTTCGACTATTGCAGCTATGGATCGCCTCATTGTCATGGATGGTGGCAAAATCGTTGAAGACGGTAGCCATGAGGAGCTTTTAGAACAAGGCGGCCTCTATGCGCAGCTGTGGTCTAGGCAATCCGGTGGGTTCCTTCTCAACGAAGAAATAGAGCAAGTGGCCTAAGTATGGGGGGATTGGGAGTCGATTCGACTACATTTAGCCTTCCAAAGTTAAGTGAAATCTGCAAGAAGCCGAACAACTCCAACAGCTCAGATTTGTAAAGCCATGCCTTCTTGTCCACTTTGTCAACAAAATGACCTAGAGGTGATCTCAAAGAAAGATCGTCATGGCAAGGCTTTGACCACGGATCTCTGCCGATCTTGCGGTACGGTTTTCAACAGCCCGATCCCGACAGACGAGGAACTGACGCGGTTCTATTCAAAGGACTACCGCAAGAGTTACAAAAGCGTTTCGGTCCCCAAAAAGAAGCATTCTTTACGGGCATTCACCCGCGCTCAGAGTTTCTTTGATCATAACGGCGAACGATTGAGCCAAGTCAAAACTTGCTTAGATGTAGGTGCTGGTGGTGGAGAGTTTCTTTACCTCGCAAAACAGCGTGGTTGGGACGCACAGGGCATAGAACCAAATGAAGGTTATGCTCAGTCAGCAAAAGAATTCTACGATGTCGACATATTCTGCGGCATGATGAACGAGACTGACTACCCGGATAAGTCATTTGATTTCATTCGCCTGAACCATGTGTTGGAACACATCAATCATCCGGTGGCATTTTTAAATCGGCTGAGAGGTTGGCTGAAAGATGACGGGCTCCTTTATGTCGAGGTGCCTAACATAAAGGCTTACGCGGTTGGTCGGACCAAAGGGAAAATTTTTCATTACGGCCACATCTTCAACTTCAGCCCCTGGACTTTGCAAGGGTGCGGAAAACTGGCTGGTTTCGACCTTGCGAACAACGTGGAGGCCGTAACGACTGCCCTGTTTTTTGTAAAAGGCGAGGCTGGTTCACCGAGTGATTTGGTCAATGAAACGAATTACCAAGAGATCCGCGCTTGCCTGGATCTTCATTATTCCGGCGCTGCCCGCCCTTTAAGCAGTCGTATTTCCAAGCCTCTCAAAAAACTTGTCCGGTACATTCGCGAGTTTGGTAAAGGCCATCGTTACAAAGATCGCAAATCGATCGGCCAGGACTTTACCGACTAATTTCCTTTTTCGACTAATTCCCTTCGTTTATCAGGAAACTGCCGCCAACAGTGTGGCATTTCCTCCTGCGGCCGTAGTGTCGACACAGATTGCTCTCTCAAGCACAAATCTTTCGGCCTGTCGCCAGTCTGAGATGAGAGGCACTATCGCACCTTTACTTTTGGCGAGTTCTTGGCGGATTTGGCGTAGGTTTTCTGACGAACCGCTCGCAGCAACGGCGGTTAATTCATCAAGCTGGCTAAGGAGTTCCAGCGGTAGAGACCCATCCACTAACTCTAACGGTATCTTCCTGGTTTTTCGCTCGTCAACGAAACCATCTACACCGGGCGCCACAACCAAGACCGCATTACCGGTGTTGAGTGCAATCTTTGCTTGCTCCATGGCCGTTGGTTCAGTCCCGTTGGAATCAATATCACCCAGGCATAGAACTTTGCCACGACCGTGAAACTCAAGCCGGTTTGATTCACCGGTGGGTCCCGGCAAATTGATTGCTGCTGTGTCAAAATCGAGGTCTAGACTAAAGCCTGTCTTGGCGAGGATTTCAGCTTTCTCACTGGCCTCGTTTGAGCGCCAAACATTGGCGTCTAGTTTCCCCCAGCTTGATAGAATCGCCCTCGCTTCTGCCTGATTTTCACTTTGATGTGGAGCCTCCTGCTTTTGATAGAGTTCTGCCTTCATGAAGCGTTGCAAGTAAAGCGGCCCGCCAGCTTTGGGACCCGTCCCAGAGAGGCCTTCACCTCCGAAGGGTTGAGAACCCACAACGGCGCCTATCTGGTTTCGGTTAACGTAGATGTTGCCAACTTTTGCACGGCCCACAATCTCTTCGACCCGCTGGTCGATCCTAGTGTGCAACCCCAGCGTCAATCCGTAACCCGCTGCATTGATATCCGCCACCACTTGATCCAGTTTTTCAGGCTCAAAGGTAGCGACGTGCAAAACTGGGCCGAAAACTTCCCGCGTCAGATCGGCTATGCCATCAACCTTTACCACGGTGGGAGCGACGAAGGTTCCGCTAACACAAGCTTTGGGTAACGGCAATTGCTTAATGATCTTAGACTTGTTTGCGTCGAGGTAACTTTCTATCCCTTCTTTGGCTTTCTGGTCGATCACCGGGCCAACATCGGTTGAAAGCTCTGCTGGATCGCCGATGCACAAGGCGTCCATGGCGCCAAACAACATCTTTAACGTTCGCTCTGCGACATCATCCTGGACGTAAAGAATCCGTAGAGCCGAACAGCGCTGCCCTGCTGATTGGAATGCAGAGGCCAAAATATCGCGCACAGCCTGTTCCGGTAGAGCGGTGGAATCGACGATCATCGCATTGATGCCACCGGTTTCGGCGATCAAAGATGCGTCAGGCGCTGCGTTTGTGGCTTGCGTCCGATTGATGATCTGCGCGGTCTCAGTCGATCCCGTGAAGCAAATGCCTGACACCCTCGGGTCTGATGTCAACGCCGCTCCAACTTCTGACCCTGTTCCTGGGACCAGCTGCAAAACATCTTTTGGAACACCGGCTGCGTGAAGCAGATCGACAGCGCGCATAGCGGTCAACGCAGTTGCCTCGGCTGGTTTGGCGACGACCGTGTTGCCTGCGGCTAGAGCAGCAGCGATTTGCCCAGTAAAGATTGCCAATGGAAAGTTCCAGGGGGAGATGCAGGCGAAGACACCCTGCCCCTTCACTTCTTCTAGGCTGCTTTTTGAGCCTGCTTCGGCTGCGTAGTATCTCAGGAAGTCGACAGCCTCTCGAATTTCGCCCACGCCATCAAGCAAAGTTTTACCAGCTTCACGGCACAATATTGTTAGCAACTCCGGTGTGTTCGCTTCATAAAGATCTGCTGCCTTTTCCAAGACGGTCGCTCTTTCAACGGCTCCCCTATCATCCCATTCCCGAAAGGCCTCCTGCGCTCGTACAATGGTGGGGGAGACATCATCACCGGAAGCCATCCTCACAGTGCCCACCTGATCTTTATGACGAGCTGGGTTGATCACAGGTTCGCCGCCATCACCCCAATGCCACTGAGTTGTTTGGAATTCTCGCGCATCAGTTTCTAGTTTTGAAATCTCAATGGGATCCGTAATGTCGAGGCCTTTTGAGTTTGTTCGACCGTCGAAAATTGCCTTCGGCAATGGAATGAACGGGCTTCTAGCGGTGGCACCATGCGCAACGGCTTTATTAACGGGATCAGCAGCGATCATTTCAGGCGTGATTTCTTCATCAACCAACTGGTTTACGAAAGACGAGTTGGCACCGTTTTCGAGCAATCGCCGGACAAGGTAAGCCAGCAAATTTTGATGTGAACCGACGGGTGCGTAGATCCGGCAAAGACTGCCATGCTCGCGCAAGACCTGATCATGGAGCGCTTCGCCCATACCGTGCAAACGTTGGAATTCAAATTTGGTTTTGTCTTCAGCCATAGCCAGTATGGCCGCCACTGTGTGCGCGTTGTGGGTTGCGAACTGAGGATAGATGCGATCTGTCATCCCCAACAGCTTTTCCGCGCATGCCAGATAGGACAGATCAGTGTTTTCTTTCCTCGTGAAAACCGGGAAAGACTTCAGACCTAGGACCTGCGCGCGCTTGATTTCACTATCCCAGTAAGCGCCCTTGACCAAGCGAACCATAATTCGGCGATCCAATGTTTGAGACAACTCATACAACCAATCCAAGACAGGCGCCGCACGCCGCCCATAAGCCTGCACTACAACACCAAAGCCATCCCAACCCTTCAGCGCTGGGTCTTTCAAAATGGCCTCGATAACGTCCAGGGAGAGATCTAGTCGATCGGCTTCTTCTGCATCGATATTGAACCCCATGTTGGCTGATTTTGCCAACAAAGCCAGAGAGCGAGCACGTCCAACAACCTCCGCCATCACCGTCTCACGTTGCCCAAATTCATAGCGAGGATGAAGAGCGGAAAGCTTCACTGAAATACCAGGGTTTTCGCGAATGGACTCAGAAGTGCAAGCCGAAGCGAGCTCACTAATCGCATCTGAATAAGCGATATGGTAAAGCTTAGCATCCCCGTCCGTTCGCGCCGCTTCGCCCAGCATGTCGTAGGAATAGCAGTAGCCCTGACTTTCCAAATCTTTGGCTCTTTTACGCGCTTCTTCGATGGTCCGCCCAAGCACAAAATTCTCACCGAGCTCCTTCATTGCTTGGCCGACAGCAGTTCTGATCATCGGCTCCCCAACACGACGCACCAATGACCAAAGTGATTGAGCTAAGCCATCGTCTTCATCCTCATCCAGGATTTTTCCCGTCAGCATCAAAGCCCAAGTCGAAGCATTAACCATCGAGGAAGCAGACTGGCCTAGATGTTTGCCCCAATTGGCTGGGGAGACTTTGTCTGCAATCAAGGCATCAACGGAATAGGAATCGGGAACACGTAACATAGCCTCCGCCAGGCACATCAACGCTACGCCCTCTTTTGTCGACAAGCCGTATTCGGTGAGAAATGACTCCATGAGATTTGGGTCGGAGTTATCTCGAACCGCCTGTACAAGGCTTGCGGCCTGACGAGAGATATCCACCCGTTGCTCTGTAGTGAGGCCAAGGCCTTCGGCGAGACCTGCCACAACAATCTCTTCTTTCTCCAGATGCTTAGCGCGGACTTCTTGGCGGATTGTGTCTAGTCGGGCTTGTGACATTGTTCGGGACTCCAGTTAAACTCAAACTCCACTCTATCTTATTGTGAGTAGACTTATTTCCCATTTATGTTAGCTTCACAGGCAAATTACCTAAATTTATCATACATTGCAGTATAAAAAGAAGCCACATCGTGAAAAATTTAGATTCTATCGATCTTGCAATCATCGATGAGTTGCAACGTGATGGTCGATTGCCAGTCACAGAACTCGCACAACGGGTAAACTTAACAAAAACACCTTGCCAGATGCGCCTGCAAAAGCTTGAAAACCAAGGCTATATTCTGGGATATGCAGCTAGGATCAACCACGATAGACTCAACAAAGGGCATATTGCTTTTGTTCAAGTCACTTTGAATGACACAAAATCTAAGGCTCTGCAGGCATTCAATACCGCAGTCCAACAGATTTCAGAGATCGAGCAGTGCCATATGATCGCTGGCAGCTTTGACTATCTGCTGAAAATACGGACCGCTGACATGGCAAGTTATCGCCGCGTTTTAGGCGAAGAGCTCTCGGCCCTGCCTCATGTCACACAAACGAGTACATTTGTATCAATGGAGAGCGTGAAAGAATGCTAGTAATCAAACCTCAAATCTGCAGATCTAATCGCCATAAAGACCGGACAGGTATTTCCTGTTGAAGCGGCTATAGCCTTGTTCCGTTGCCTTCAAGTGGTCCTTGGTAATTTGGTGAAACTCGGGAAGTTTATAGAACGGCACGTTGGGGTGAATATGATGCTCTGCATGATAAGGCATGTTCCAAGCCAAAAACCGAACGACACGGTTCGTAAAAGTGGTGCGTGTATTTTCCAACATATCACTCACGTGAGGACAATAGGTGTGTTCAGCCAAAAGGTAAGCCCTTAGAAAAGGATTACCCAACAACAAGGGAACAATCCAAACCCAAAGTAAAAAAGTTGACCCCACCCAAACGGAAACCGAGATTAATCCCGCATAGCCCAAAAGATAGACCCAAGCTTCCTGTTGAACTTTCGACCTGGCGCGTTCTGGCACAAAAACTTCTTCTGACTTCACAAAGGACCTTATGATCAGGCCTTTGATGCGAGAAACAAATTCTGGAACCCCTGTCATATAGACAGCATGCCCGATCAAAGTAGACGGTTTTGGTTCTGACAACTCGGGATCATGTTCGGGATCATGTGTGTGGCGATGATGCGCTAAGTGGAAATACCGGAACCAACCCAAGGGCAACATGACGACGAAGCCAGCCATGTGCCCAACTACTGCGTTAAGCCTTTCGGATTTAAACGGCGTTTTATGGGTTGTCTCGTGCAGCAAGGTGAAAAGAAACACCAATAGAACGCCCTGCACAACCATGAGAGCTGGGTAAAAGGGTACCCCTTTCCAGATCAACGTTCCTGCGCCCCCTATCAGCCCTAAGTGAAGGGCCAAATGCCGTAACCCAGCCCAATCAGACTTTTGGGTCAGTGCGGATCTTTGCTCAGAAGTGAGGTTCGCCAGGAGTGCTTTATGGTCGACGCCTTCGTTCACACTTTCTTGTCCATTTTCAAAGCGGCACCGTTAATGCAATAACGCTGACCCGTCGGTTGAGGTCCATCAGGGAAGACATGACCCAAATGAGCGTCACAGCGGGCGCAGTGAACCTCCGTCCGTTTCATCCACAAAGTTCGGTCAACCTGCGTTTCTACGGCTTCTTCCGCAATCGGTTGCCAGTATGAGGGCCAACCAGTTCCCGAATCAAACTTGTGATCTGAATCAAACACAGGCTCACCACAACATACACAAGAAAAAACAGCGTCACCCTTGGCGTCATTCAATGGCGACGTGAAGGCACGTTCGGTCGCATGTTTGCGGGTTACACGGTAAGCTTCGTCAGACAGTTGAGCTTTCCATTCGGCATTGCTTTTAACAATCTTTTCCATTGAGGTTGTTCCTTCAGATTTGTTTGAAGTGTTTATGTAGTCATAGGCAGGCAAAATTCACTGGGCAAGTCATCACAAGCGTGAGACATACAGAAATGAACAAAAATACGCTCATCGCTGTTGCTATGATGATCGCTGCTATGCTTTTGCTACCAACGGGTGACGGCGTTGGGAAATATCTAGGCTCGGTCACGCTTTATTCAGCTGGCTTTCTCGCCTGGTCTCGCTACATCGTGGGTTTGGCGACGGTCACCCCCATTGCCCTTGCCAATGGCGCCTTCAGTGGGCTCGGACGTGATTTCGTTATACGGCAAGCAATCCGAGGCTTCTTTAATGCAGGCGCGATTTTTTGCATATTAAAGGCCGTGAAAACTGTTCCTTTGGCCGACTCCTATGGCGCCTTCTTCATCGCACCCGTGGTGGCAACGCTATTAGCTTTTTTCGTGTTAAAAGAAAAAGTACGCTTGGTCGAATGGGTCGCTGTGATCCTCGGCTTCGTCGGCGTTTTGTTGGTCGTACAGCCCAGTGGTCAGCTTTCGACGGGCCTCATTTGGGCTTTGGCGTCAGGTACTTGCTTTGCTTGTTTCATGATTTCGACCCGATGGTCCGCAGGCACCGCCCCACCATTGGCACAGCTATTTGGCCAACTGTTCTTCGGGTTTCTATTCACCATTCCACTTGGTCTCAGCGACCTACTGGCTCATGGTATTGTCCTACCGGCGATTGTCATTGCAATGGGATTGATTTCTGCTCTCGCCAATCTTTTACAAATATTGGCTTTTGCTCAGGCCCGAGCTGCCTTTCTGGCGCCTTTCGTTTACTCGCAAATCATTGCCGCGACTTCAATCTCTTGGTTTTTCTTTGGCGATCAACTGAACGGCTTGGCAATGATCGGACTCGCAATTATCTTCTCGACTGGCTTCTTAAAAATTCAACCGAGATCGCGGCCTTCGGGTCCAGCGTAAGCCCGCTCCACTTTGGCCACCCGAAGCTCGTAGTGTTCATACCAGCGTTCCATGCCTTGTTTTTGGGCTGCTAAGTGTTGAATGTCGGCTTTCCACGCCGCAATCGCCGCTTCGTCTTGCCAATAGGAGACCGTTATTCCCAGTCCGGTTTCATCACGAGTGCTCTCCACTCCCAACGATCCCGGCTGCTTTGCCGCCAACTCAACCATTGTTTCTGCCATTTTGCCATACCCGCGAGTATCATCGCTGGCTTGGCTCGTGAAAATCACCGCATAATAAGGAGGCTTTGGCGTTTTTGCGAAACGATCAGTCATAACTGGGTCCTTTATGAACTTAACGAACGGCCAACCTTGGTCGTCCGCTGGCCACGAGGTTCAATCGGCCTTCAAGGAACATCTCTTTGCCCTTCGCGTCAACCACGTCTTGGTCTTCAGTCAACCGTATTTCAGGATCAGAGGCCCCTGCTTCCTTCGCCAAAGCGCTGACTGAAGTTCTGCCTTCTTCTCGCGCATAGCTCCAAGCGGCATCCAAGTCTTCCTTGAAGTCTTTGTTACCTGATGGCAAATGGACACGATAAAGTCCCTCTGCTGGAACAGTGATAAGAACCTTCAAAGACCTTGTCACAGAAGCAGCGACAGCACCAACAGCGTTGCAGACATCGCCAGACGGAGGCAAAATCAGCTTTGCTGACAAACGGTCCGCCACAGGTTGGTAATAAAGTGCAGCAGGTGCGCCAATCCCGACTATGGGTTGCCTTAGTTTGAAATCAACATTGATCATGCCTTGATCATTCTGAAGAGAAGTTGCAGCTTTCACTAGCGAATTGCCGAGGTGCCCACCGTCCCAATGGTTCCTCAAGCCTGCGTCTTCCAACGCTGTTGCCACGAGGCATTCACCCGTTTGACGAACAACCTGTTCAACAACCCGTTCCGCGAATTCCTCTATAGAGGACATGCCTTCCCAGCCATCGAGCTCCTTTGGCCAACACCAGAGTTCCGCACCCAGCTTTCCGCCTTCAGCATTCCAATTTCTTTGGCGCCCTAAAACGTGCGAAGCGTCAGAGGGGGTGAAAGCAGATCGAATGATCAATCCTTGGTTCTCCAAGGAGATGACAGCCTTGCGCAAGAGGAATTCGCGGTCAAATTCCGTAATCGCAATAGGTCCCCTTTCCAGCGCATCCCAGACTTCAAGCTCAGCTTTGCTAAACCCTGTGCGATCCGTGAGAAGAGAACGGAGCCGCAAAACGAAGATGCCGTTCTGCGCATCCATCTTGCGTTCTTTTACCTGCTTCTCCAGCACCTTCAACATTGCAGGGTATTCATCGACTAATAGCGATAGAGGTACAGTGCGACGAGGACCCGCCACCAAATCCTTAAGTGCTGTATCCCAGCGGATTTCACTGTCGCCCCCCAAACCATAGGTTCTGACGGAGACGGCACGGACCATAGTTCTAAACCCGCCGACGACAGCACCGCTTTCATCAAGGACCGGTCGGCCATCACGCAGCACAGCCACGTCAGATGTTGTTCCTCCCATATCGGAAACAATCATATCTTTTTCATTCGCAAGGTATTGCGCACCAACGAGGCTAGCCGCTGGGCCGGAAAGAATGGTTTCGACGGGGCGGCTGAGCGCCATTTCAGCCGTGATCAACGAGCCGTCGCCTTGCACCACCATCAATGGAGCTGTGACCTTTTCTTCGTCCAAAAGGTTTTGGACAGCATCAACAAGCTGCTGCAACAAGAAAATCAGACGAGCATTGAGAACAGCGGTCAGCGCGCGGCGAGGGGCATCCAGGTCAGCGGCCAATTCATGCGAACAAGTGACCGGCTTTCCGGTGAAGTCTCTCAAAAACTCCTTGGCTTCATTCTCGTGGGCCGGGTTTCTGACCGCAAAACGAGCCGCAATCGCAAAGGCCGAGACTTTGTCACCGTACTCCTGAGCCACTTTCATCAGGGCTTCTCTGTCGAGTGGGGCTAGTCGATGTCCTTGCGCACGATGCCCGCCCTCAATAAATGCGACGGGGTCTTTGCCTATAACTTTGCCCAAACCACCGCGCTCCAGCGCTTCCTCGCCAAAGCCAATCATAACCAGACAGGCCGGTGCGCCGTGTTGTTCAACAATCGCATTGGTTGCCAATGTGGTCGAAACGGATACTAAGTCAATCGTGTTAGGATTTTGGCCGTCCAAAACCTTGCGGGTTGCTTTGCCAATCCCCATCGAAAGATCATGTTTTGTGGTCAAAGATTTCGCCGAGCGAACGACACCCAAATCGTCATCAAACAGAACGGCGTCCGTGTAGGTTCCGCCAGTATCAATACCAAGTTTTATGGCCACATTATCAACCCTTGAAAAATTTCAAGTTTCTATGACAGCAATGGGAAAAATCCACTAGCCAATTTCAGACTTTTTACTTCGCAAAGAGGAAAGTTGGCTCCGGCGCCAAAATTTTCCTCATACAATTGTGAAGCACCGTTAGGCGCAAAAGTGATTTAAATCACTATCCTTTCTATTTATTCACAGTACGTTGGTATAAGAAGATATCATGGAGGAATTACATAATGAATTTAAGAAAGTCTTTTAGTCTGAGCTTAGCAGGCCTCATGGCCTCCGCATTTGTCGCCTCGACTAGCTTTGTGGTCCCAGTCTATGCTGCTGGCGATTCAGATCCCGTTCCCAAAACCGTTAAGAAAAAAGTTGTCAAGAAAACTACGACTAAGGCCGCTAAGAAGAAAAAGGTGGTCCGTCTGTCTCCCTATCAGCTGGCTTTGGCCGACATAAAAAAATGGCGCTATGAAAAAGCCACTGGACGCCTGCAATCAATCGTTTCAAAAGATCCAACTAATGCCGACGCCTGGAACTGGTTAGGCTACTCCTTGCGTAAACAGCAACAGTTTGATGAATCCTTTGAGGCTTATCAAACCGCACTAAAGATTGATGCCAACCATGTGGGCGCGCATGAATACCTGGGAGAACTTTATCTTCAAACTAATCGGATGAATGAAGCACAAGGCCAATTCGCCAAGTTGAAAGAACTTTGTCCGTCAGGGTGCAAACAGCTGGATGAGCTTGAAAAGGCCATTGTCGAAGCCACTCTCGAAGATCTTGATGGTGATGCCACCAAAGCCCTTCAATCGGCACTGAAAGATAAAGGATTTTACAAATCTTCCATTGATGGCGATTTCGGCAATGGCAGCCGCCGTGCTTTGAGAGCCTTCCAAGACGCCAACGGCATTCAAACCGCAGGCCTAACCGATGAGACAAAATCTGCTCTAGGCTTGTAAAAACACTTTTTTTCTACTAGCAAACACCTTGTCTCAGAAATGAGGCTTGGTGTTTTCTTTTTCTGGTTCTTGCTATGCGCGCCCTTATCTTTGCCGCTTTCGTAACTGGCAGCTGTTTATTCTTCCGCCCTGAATTGGGTTTATCTTTTTCAACCATCGACGCGTTTGAAAAACCAAATTTGGTACTAACGCAAGGCCGAGGCCGCGGTGATGACTTTAATCAAAAACCCAAGGCTCCACCAATTTTGGGTTCTACCAATCGAAGTAAATCAGCAAAAAGTCTGAATTCAACAGAGAAATCTAAAGCTCGTAAGATTCTACAGAGTCGCTCTGTTTGGCAACACTTTGCAGCCATTGACAGCAACAGCGACAAACATTTGGGCTATAAAGAAATGGTCCACTATTTCTCAGAAATGCACACTGTGTTTGATCAGAACGGTGACGGTTTAGTCTCTAGACGTGAAGCTCCGCCCATCATGCTGCGCTACACACTGAGCGGCAAAAGCTTCCCAGCCGGTGGGTTGTCAAAAGCAGAAATCGCTCGCCGCTTTAAAGCTTTGTTCAGGGTCGTTGACAAGAACAAAGATGGCCGCATGTCCGTGATGGAAATGCTTTAGAGGCAAAATCTCAAAGAATTTCCTCAACGCGTTCAATCGGACGGCACAGCCGTGCGCCTTTAGCCGTTTCGACAATTGGGCGGTTGAGCAAAATGGGGTGCTCTACAACAAAATCGGCCAACTGTTGTTCGCTCCATTTTTCATCGCCTAAACCTAACTCCTCGAAAGGTGTCCCCCGTTCACGCAATATGGTGCGAAGAGGTTCACCAGTTTTCATGGCCAAATCGAGCACTTGCGCCGCGTCCAACGGCGTCTTCAGATAAAGAACAACTTCTGGCTCCAGCCCCTTTTCTTGCAACAGAGATAAAGTCTTGCGAGAGGTCGAACATTTGGGGTTATGATAAATTTTCACTGTCATGATTTGTCACTTGGTCTCTATCGCTTGGATTTGTATCTGCTGCCGCGGCGCTTGATTTGTCCCACCGCTCCTTCAAGAGGATTGTAAGCCACTTCTTTGGTACGCCGTTGTTTATTCTTGCCTGCGCTTTTGCCTCGACTATCGGGAAGAGCTTTTCCAGGTGACCCTAGCTCTAGTTCCTTTTCTTCCAGGCGTTTAAGTTCGTCCCGCAAGCGTGCTGCTTCTTCAAACTCCAGATCGGCGGCGGCGGCATGCATGCGTTTTTCGAGATCCTGAATAACTTCGCGAAGATCTTTCCCAACGAGATGCTCGAGGTCTGCGTCACCGGTTCCTACAGTGACGTGGTCACTCTCATAGACTGAGCCCATGACATCGCCGATGTCTTTCTTAATGGATTCCGGGGTGATCCCATGATCTTCGTTATAGGCAAGCTGTTTGGTTCGGCGACGATTGGTTTCATCCAACGCCTTCTTCATCGAGTCAGTTATTCGATCAGCATACAACAATACACGGCCATCAACGTTACGCGCGGCACGACCAATTGTCTGGATCAAAGAACGGGCAGAACGCAGGTATCCTTCTTTATCCGCATCTAGGATCGCCACCAACGCACATTCAGGAATATCGAGACCCTCGCGCAGCAAGTTGATTCCGACGAGGATATCATAAGCGCCCAAGCGCAAATCGCGGATGATTTCAATCCGCTCCAACGTTTCAACATCTGAGTGGATGTAGCGAACCTTCAATCCTGACTCGTTCAAATAGTCCGTTAAGTCTTCGGCCATGCGTTTGGTGAGCGTTGTTACCAAAACGCGGTAGCCTTCTTTAACGACCTTGTGGCATTCATCCATCAAGTCGTCGACTTGATTTACCGTCGGGCGAATAATGCAAACAGGATCGATCAATCCGGTGGGGCGGATGACTTGCTCCGCAAAAACACCGCCTGTTTTCTCCATCTCCCAGTCACCAGGCGTCGCCGACACGTGAATGGTCTGAGGTCGCATACCTTCCCATTCCTCAAATTTGAGGGGGCGGTTGTCTTTGGCCGAAGGCAAACGGAAACCGAAATCCGCCAGCGTATTCTTACGCGATGCATCACCTTTGTACATTCCGCCGATCTGAGGGATAGATACATGGCTTTCGTCGGCGATCAAAATGGCATTTTCCGGCAAGTATTCAAACAATGTCGGCGGTGGAGCACCCGGCGGTCTGCCAGTCAAATAACGAGAATAGTTCTCAATACCCGCGCAAGAGCCCGTAGCTTCCATCATTTCAAGATCAAAATTGGTTCTCTGTTCCAGGCGTTGATACTCAAGGAGTTTGCCTTGCTCTTCGAATTCCGCAAGGCGAATTTTGAGATCCTCTTTTATTTGTTTGATCGCCTGTAGAATAGTCGGCCGAGGCGTCACATAGTGAGAATTGGCATAGAGGCGGATTTTCTCCAAGCTTTCGACCTTCTCCCCCGTGAGCGGATCAATCTCATCAATGGCATCAACCTCGTCGCCAAAAAGCGATATACGCCAAGCGCGATCTTCTGCGTGAGAAGGGAAAATCTCTAAAGTATCACCGCGCACTCTAAAAGATCCGCGCGCAAAGGCTGTATCATTGCGGCGGTAATGCAAATGAACAAACCGGGATAAGAGTTGATCGCGATTGACCGTTTCTCCAACCGAAATCGGCAGAGTCATATCAACATAGGTTTCAGGTGAGCCAATACCGTAGATACAAGAGACCGAGGCCACGATGATCACATCATCACGCTCAAACAACGCGCGGGTCGCACTATGGCGCATTCTGTCGATCTGCTCGTTTACGGAGGCTTCTTTCTCGACATAGGTGTCAGACCTCGGGACATAAGCTTCTGGCTGATAGTAATCATAGTACGATACGAAATACTCAACAGCATTGTTCGGAAAGAACGACTTCATTTCCTGGTAAAGCTGTGCGGCCAGAGTTTTATTCGGAGCCAGCACCAAAGCTGGCCGCTGCACTTCTTGAATGACATGAGCTACGGTGAAAGTCTTACCCGATCCGGTTACCCCCAACAGGACCTGATCATCATCCTCGGCCTTAAGCCCAGCGATCAATTCCTTAATGGCCTGAGGTTGGTCACCAGCAGGCGTATAGGAAGATACAATTTCGAACGGAGGGCTTTCATCTCTTTTTAGGAGAGGCTTTTCCAATTCATCTTGAAAGGCAGCAGTGACAGAACTCATAGGAGGGTAAAACTCAGTCGACTCTAAGGGACTAAAAGAATAACAAAGCACTGCTGTCAGAATATGACAAGAGGATGCGCGTAGAAAGAATCTTTGTGTCCTCTACAGCAAAACTTGATATAGATTTAAGCTTACCTGGGATCACTGTTCTGATTATGACGAAACTCGCCCTCATCACCGGTTCAGCCAAACGATTGGGCAAAGCCATGGCCTTGGCTTTAGCTCAAGATGGTTGGTCAATCGCCGTTCACTACAACGGGTCAAAGGCCGCAGCCGATGAAACCGTTTGGGAGCTAAAGAAGCTGGACGTCAATGCCGAAGCTTTTCGCTGTGACCTCTCTCAAGAAGGCGAGACCAATCGCTTGTTGGGACGAATCAACCGCCACATGGGTCCAATCAACCTGCTAGTAAACAACGCTGCTTGTTTTGAACTCGATCGCATTGACTCCGCGACCAGAGAAAGCTGGGACAAACATATCGAGACCAATTTGAGAGCTCCTCTCGTTTTGTCTCAAACTTTTGTTGAGCAGTTACCAGAAGAGACCAGCGGCCTCATCATCAACATGCTGGATCAGAGAGTCTGGAATTTGACACCTCATTTTCTCTCCTACACGGTAGCAAAAGCCGGACTTTGGACTTTAACCCAAACCTTGGCGCAGGCACTTGGCCCTCAAATCAGGGTAAACGCGATTGGACCAGGCTTTGCATTGGCCGCGCCTAATCAAAGCGATGAGCATTTCGAGAGTCGCTGGAAAAACACACCTTTGGAGAAAAGTGCCACACCTGATGATATTGTGAACGCTTTGCGCTATCTGATTTCGGCAGAATCGGTTACTGGACAGATGATTGCATTAGATGGTGGTCAACACCTCGGTTGGGGCCAGGTCCCTTACCAGAAACCAGGAAACACATGAGCCAAAGAATTGCTATTTTCATCGACCGTTTGAACTTAGACGCAGCAGTTGGTGTTTTCGAATTTGAAAAAGAAAAAACGCAGAAACTAGTCGTCAGTCTCAGAGCGGAAGTGGCCATCCCGTCTAAAGAAGAACTGCACCACAGTGACGTCGTTTGTTACGATACAGTGGCCAAAGGCATTCGGGCAATCGTGCAAAGCCAACACTTTGAGTTACTAGAAACGCTCGGACGGCGATTAGTCGATTATTGTTTGGCCGACGTTCGGATAAAGCAAGTGACTGTGAAACTCGAAAAACCTGACATTATTGATGATGCCTTGTCAGTTGGCATTGAGATTTCCGGTTCCCAAGCTTAGGCTATCTCGCTCGACTCCAACTTCATACTACCCGACTCTTTTTGATTTATCGATAGCTGGCTTTAGGATTTTCACCATCACTTCCGGGTCATAACGGATCAGTTTTCTGGCTTGTTCCAAAGCTGTTCTGAGCCAGGACTTGGCTGGAAAGCCGTGTCCTTT
>CAJQQZ010000140.1 GCA_905480575.1 uncultured Alphaproteobacteria bacterium
ACGCAGCTTGAAGTTCTCCAGATCATGGCGCAACCAGATCGAGCGGACGCCAGAGGGAGAGACAAAGACACCCTGTTTGCGAAGTTCATTGGACGTACGCACCTGACCGTAAGCTGGGAACTCAACCGCGAAAGAGGTTACAGCGTTCTCGGTGGCTTCATCCACACGATCGGCAAGGTTTGGTTTCCGGCGCGTGCGTTCTAGCAGAGCCTCAACCCCGCCGTCATCGACCGCTGATTTGTAACGGTAGAAAGTGTCTCGGGACAACCCCATGACCTGGCAAGCCCTGGACACATTGCCCAACTCTTCGGCCAGATTTAACAGCCCGACTTTATGTTTGATGATTTTATCGCTAGTACTCAACATCGTAGTTTCCTTTGTTTGATGTTTTTGGTTTGCGCCTACATCAAAACCGGAAACGGCTGGCTCCTTCAAGAGCCGAACGTAGTCCTTCCAGCTAGCTGGAAGGACTACTATGTCAGATTAAGTCGGAACTAATTCATTTAAGCACTTGATAGCCAATTTCACGATTGTCTGCTTCAGTAACATGGGTAGCTTTCGTCAAGTAATCATGAAATGCATCGCATATTTTGTCAGTAGCTACAATGTTCGCCCTATTTTCTGCGGAATCATCCAATTCTTCAGATTCGCGTAAATATGAGGTCAAGAAAACGATCGCCCAAATCGTTTCGGCTTCTTGATTCAAAGTCTCTTTTAGTTTGTCGAAATCCGTGAGTCCCTTCCAAAGCAAAAAAGCAGCCATGATTGAAAACAGAACGGTCAGCGCATTGAAAAAACTATCTTCGGCTTTAAAAGGAATAACAGCTTGTGTTCTGATGCCGAAGTTTCCGGCGGTGTAAAAATCACTCCCAGTGATTACACCATATCCAATTGAGAAAAGTCCGACAGCAAAAAGACCGTAGCATATCGGTAAAACGATACGAGCAACAGGCACGTACATACCCGGGACAAAAAATGCTGGAAGTGTAACAACAAGTGGTGCGAGAAAGATTATGTGAGGAAACCCCAGCAGATTTGAATACCAGATAAGCAAAAAACTTGCTAACGAAAGGCTGAGCGTAGAAACTAAAACAAGATTTTTTTGCATAAGATGTTCGCGTTTTTGTTTTGTTGTTAGTAAAAAGAAAATCAAAGGTTGTGAACTGCCCAATTTGATAGGTGAGCTCTAAAGCTGAGTATATGAAATGATTCAGACGTCGATCTTCGAACTTTTGGTTCCAAACGACACCCTCACCCAAATCCGCCAGCGCGTCGCTGACTTCCCCTGGCACTTAATGCCTGACCTCGACGGTTGGGAAACCGGGGCGAACAAGGCTTATATGCAGGAGCTTTGTAACTATTGGGTCAAGCACTACAATTGGCGGAAAGCGGAAGCGCGGATCA
Organism: uncultured Alphaproteobacteria bacterium; assembly: GCA_905480575.1. Lineage (GTDB taxonomy): Bacteria > Pseudomonadota > Alphaproteobacteria > UBA7985 > CAJQQZ01 > CAJQQZ01. The sequence continues at coordinate 1,405 of CAJQQZ010000140.1, forward strand.
ATTCGTTCAACAATTGTAAGGCGCAGGTGGGGGAGGTTGATCTTCATTTCATCCATGAGAAGGGTTCTGGGGTTAATCCTATGCCGTTGTGTATTTCGCATGGTTGGCCGGGGTCGGTGGTGGAGTTTGATGAAATCATTGAACAGTTGGCTCATCCCGAACGCTTTGGTGGCTCAGAAGAAGATGCTTTTGATGTTGTCGCGCCTTCGCTGCCGGGGTTTGGATTTTCCGGGCCGCCGCCGAAACCTTGGGGGCCGCGAGCTATGGCGGCTAACCTCAATTCGTTAATGACCGATGTGCTTGGCTACAAATCCTATTTGGCACAGGGCGGTGATTGGGGCGGCGCAGTCTCCAGTTGGCTTGGCTATGATCACGCTCCGGCTTGCTCAGCCATACACATTAATATCCTGACCATGCGCCATCCTGATGGGCCACAAAACGCCAAAGAGCAGGCCTGGTCCGATCAGTTTGATCGCGATCAGGTTATGCAAGACGGCTATCGAACTCAACAAGCAACCAAGCCACAAACACTGGGCTATAGCATGATGGACAGTCCAGTCGGTGTGGCGGCATGGATCGTTGAGAAGTTTTATCATTGGTCGGACCTTAGAACCAAAACTCTCGATGAGGCCCATACCAAAGACGCTTTGCTGACCAACATCATGGTCTATCTTGTGACCGGCACTTTTAACACCGCCACTTGGATCTATTACGGGCGCAGAGAAGAGGGTGGACGAATCCTTTCGCCCGAAGGAAAGCGTGTCGAAGTACCCTGCGGTATGGCGGTTTTCCCAGAGGAGATGTTGGCTTGGCCACCACGGTCCTATGTCGACCGGATCTATAATGTTCAACAATGGACAGAAATGCCGCGCGGAGGACATTTTGGGGCCATGGAAGAACCGGAAATCTTCATCGAAGACCTGCGCAAGTTCGCACGGGCTTTACGAAATCAATGAGATCATTTAACACTTCTTAATGTGAAGAAAATCGGCGTTCGATAAGCAGGTATCCAAGGAGTTTTTATGGTTCATTTGGTTGTTTCAAACGACAGAGACGTTGCGCTTCAGCTTGTTGATCTGGATCGTTATCCGATTGAAAATCTAGACCAAGGCCGGGGAGCTGAATTCCTGGCTCAATGCCGCGCTGATATGGAAAGTCAGGGCTGGTGCAATTTTGCCGACTTCGTCCGCCCTGAAGCGTTGGACGCTTTGGCGCAGGAGGCAAATGACCTCTTACCAACGGCTGAGACGCTCACCATCAAACGCACGATCTATCAGGGAGAGGTTGATCCCGATGCGCCAGCGGGTGACCCACGGCGGCAGGAATATGTGCATAAGGCGGTTCAGCTTGCGGATGATCAAATCCCGCAATCGACCCTGATACAACAACTCTATCAGTCGGATCTGTTGACTGGCTTTATACGTCGTGTCCAGGGCAAGGAGCAGCTTTATCGTTGCGCCGATGAGTTCCAGGCTCTGAATGTCGTCGCGTTGCAACCTGGCAGCTGGCATGCTTGGCACTACGACACAACCGAGTGCACAATGACACTTCTGTTGCAGGCGGCGGAGGAGGGCGGCGACTTCGCCTTTATCCCCAACTCTCGCACAGACGACGGCGAAGATCGTGAAGCAGTGGACGGCTTGCTGGCGGGGGATATGTCGAAAGCACAGACCTTCAGGCGTGGCGCGGGAGCCTTCACCTTGTTCAGAGGTGGTTACTCCCTGCATGGTGTCACCCAGGTTAAGGGCGAACGCCCCAGGATCACAGCGATCATGACCTACAGCGAACAGGAAAATGAAGTTATCGCGGACGATATCAACGTCAGAATTTATGGCAAACGGGTCGAGCGCATTTTGGCCGCCCGGAAATCTGCCTAGTTAATCAAAGAAAGATCAAAAAATGAAAACAGCTTTGCTTGTTATCGATGTACAAATGGCCTTGGCACACGACGATGCGGCGGGCGCTGACCGTTCTTGCCCTCAAGCCAATGAGAATATCACTGGCCTGCTGACTGCCTTTCGCGAACGTGGCGAGAAAATTGTTCACATTCACCACCACGGCGTTGACGAAGATGATCCATTTCATCCAGATGCACCGGGCGCTGCGGTACAACCTTTTGCTGCGCCGATCGATGATGAACCTGTCATCATCAAGAAGGCGAGCAGCGGCTTCATAGACACTTCTCTTGATGAAGACCTACGGGCTGCGGGTGTGGAACGTCTGGTCTTGTGTGGTGCAACAGCCAACCACTGTGTTGAATCAACAACACGTCATGCAGCAGGATTAGGATTTGACGCGCTCTATGCTCAAGATGCGGTTTGGGCCTACGGTGTCACCGGGCCTGATGGCGCAGAGCATAGTGGGGAGCAGGTACATTCTGTAACTCTTAGTACTGTGCAGGGTGAGTTTGCGACTGTATTGCCGACGGCCGAGATTCTATCGCTTACGGCCTAAGGATCACATTGGAATGATCAGCGGAGTAACACAATGAGTACAGCGCTGCTGATCATCGATATGCAGAATGATTTTGTCTGGCCCGGTGCGCCGATGGAAACGCCGGGTGCGGTTGATATCATACCAGCTGTATCAAGTGTGCGAGCCTTCTTTGATGCAAAAGAGTGGCCTGTCATCCACACGCGCTATATCGGTGATCCCTGGGTTCATCGACTGCGGGATCAGGTTCCTTGGGTTGAAACAGTTCTACCACCGACAAGGGCTTGTGTTCCCGGGCAGCGCCGATCCTTTGATGGCATAGGCGACGTTGCCGTTGAAGCTATTATTGACGAGCTTGCCCCAAAAGAAGACGAGCTGGTTATCGATAAGGTTTTTTACAGCGCTTTCTCCGAAACTAGCCTTCATGAAGAACTACAAAAACGAGGAATTACTTCTTTGGCCATTGTCGGTATTCAGACAGAGTGTTGTGTTGATGATACGGCGCGTTACGCGGTGCATTTGGGCTATGATGTAACGTTAGTTTCGGATGGGACGGCTGCTGGCGTACCTGAAAACCAAGACTGGGCGCTAAGGAATTTTGATGCAAACTATGGAACGGTCGTTGATAGCGTTGGTCTCATGAAAAGTTTGAATTCGGCGAATATGTTGGACCCAAATGACTGATCTCACTCAAAAAGAAAAAGACATGCTCGATGGCAAGGAAGGCCCCTTGTTAGAGTTCGCAATGGCGCTTGTTTTGAAAGCGGCTTCCATTTGGAAGGCCCCTCGGCTCATTGAAGCCTCTTTTGCACATATTGATGCTTGTCATTACTACGGCCAAGCCCACCTTGATTTCGCTCGTAAGTTGGAGCGAGAAGGTGCATCGTTCCCTATACCCTCTTGGACCAATACCGTCCCCGTCAGCCTCACAGTTTCCGACGGCAGAGAAGCCAACAACCAAGAGTTTGTTGATGGTGCCAAAGAGGTCGCAGAAATCTATGAGCGTATCGGTTGTCGTCCGGTGTGGACTTGTGCGCCCTACCAATTGCCAGACGGCCCCAAACTTGGCGATCACATCGTTGGATCTGAATCGAACGCAGTGTCGTACTACAACGCCGTGGTTGGTGCCCGCACGCAAAAGTACGGGGACTTCCTAGACGTTGCATGTGCGCTAACGGGACGCGTGCCCTTTGCTGGACTGCATAGAGACGAAGGACGGATTGGACAGTTTGAACTTGATGTCACCCAATTGCCGGAAGAGCTGCGCTACCAAGAAGAAATCTGTCACCTGATTGGTATCATTATGGGCAGAGAGGTAGGATCGCAGGTGCCGGTGATACGTGGCCTACCTGTTTCGACACACAAAGATAGCCTGAAAGGGATCGCCGCTGCTGGAGCTGCTTCTGGAGGGGTTGCGATGTTTCATGTGTTGGGTGTGACACCTGAGGCTCCGGACGAGCAAACTACGTACGCAGGCGGGAAACCAGGGAGAACCTATCAAATCACAACTAAAGACCTGGATGAAGCGAAGGCCTCAATCTCGCAGGTAAAATCGGGTTCCGTCAATATGGTGGCTTTAGGAACGCCTCATTTCTCCTATGATGAGTTTCAGAGACTGGCAGCTTTGATCGATGGTCAAAAGGTTCATCGCGACGTGACATTCTATGTTTCGACATCGCGTTTCGTTGCTCAAATGGTCGAAGACAGTGGTGCGATGGAAATCATCGAACGCGTGGGCGTGACAGTGTTGAGAGACACCTGTACTTACTTTTCGCCGGCGGTGAAGGCATGCAAGGGAACCGTTATGACGAACTCAGGAAAATGGGCTTTCTATGCACCTGGAATGCTGCCGGTCCAAGTCGCGTTTGGAAGCTTGAATGATTGTGTCCAGTCTGCGTTGAAGGGGGAAGTTGTCATGTCTCCTTCTTTTGAGGGTTAAATGATGGGCGACAGAATTGTCAAAGGAGAACTATTGCATCCGGGTTCAGCCAGTGGCGAAATATTGGTGCTGGATACAGCTGTATCTTTCTGGGGCGGTTTTGATCCTACTAACGGAATGATCATCGAGGCTGGTCACCCTCAATCGGGCGAAAAGGTTACAGGCAAAGTGCTGGTGATGTACCGAGGAAAGGGCTCAGCCGGAACACCAGCTGGTGTCGCGGAGTCGATCCGCAACGGTTCTGGTCCCATTGCACTCGTTCTTTGTGAGCCAGAAGTAAACATCGCAATCGGCGCCGCTGTTGCGTCAGAACTCTACGACATTCACATGCCAGTAGTGTCTTTAAACCATGACGACTACGTGACTCTAGCATCAGCGCATTCTGTTGTGATTTCTACTGATGGTACCCTAACTGTCAGAAAATAGGATTCGACGCTGCCTTGACAGTCAGACCTGCTTCAACTAAATAGCGGCCAATGGGATGAGGCCCCAGCCGCTCGCAGGCAGTGCCATGGTGAAGCCTCCAATAGTTTTATATGATCTAGCTACTTTTAAGTTCTGCGGTCATGGCAATGCGAGCTCCATTTAGTTTCCGCTTTGAAATTAAAGGAATGCTATCATGAGCAAAGTCTCATTACCCTCAATCGAACAGATTAAAGATCAGGCTAAAACCTTCCGCGCCGCGCAATCGGACAAGGGCGTGAACCTGAGTCATAGCCAAGCATTGGAAATGATATCTCAAAGCATAGGCTTTAAAGATTGGAACACCTTGCGTGCTGCCGCTGACAGTCAACAGTCTGGTTTCCGTTACAAGTTGGGACAGCGTGTTGAAGGGCGGTATCTAAGCACCCCATTTGCTGGAGAACTGGTGTCAGTCAATGCGATGGATGACTCTCAACTGACGAGAGTCAGAATTAAGTTCGATCAACCGATTGATGTTGTGAAGTTTGATAGCTTTTCAAACTTCAGGCGCCAGGTTAGTTGTTCTTTGACCAAAGAAGGTGTGACCAAAGAAAAAACGTCAAATGGCCTGCCCCAGATGGTGTTGCTAACAATGGACGAAAGCGTCAGGTCTTCCTAGTCTCTTAAAACAAATGGAAGGGGCTTGTGGTCTTTCAATAGACAAAACAATTGCGACTGATTTCTTTGACACAATCCACCCCAGTGCTAACTATTATTTGTCGGCAACAAATTTGGTTGTTGGTGAAACCACCCATGCGGGTTCGAAATTAATCTGCATGGGATCTTGTGCTACTTTGTTCTGAACTCGAGGATTGATAGATGAAAGATCTCCATAATCTAACCGCCACCGAGGCGGTGGTTGCTTTAAGGAGTGGGGATCTATCGGCAAAGGAACTGATCGACGCTTCAATAAAAAGGTCTGAAGAAGTTGATGGATCAGTAAATGCCCTGCCTATTAAATGCTATGATCGAGCTTTGGACCAAGCTGTAGCGTTAGATTTAAGAAGGGAAGCAGAAAACCCTAGATCTCTTTGTGGTCTCCCAATTGCAGTGAAGGACTACAACGACGTTGGCGGAATCGTAACTACTTACGGCTCTCCGATTTATTCTGAAGCTGCTGCGGAGAAATCTGATGCGACAGTGGAACGATTAGAACAGAATGGTGCCATTCCTGTTGCAAAGTCCAATGTGCCTGAGTGGGCCGGTGGACACACGTTCAATCCGGTGTTTGGGACCACTCGGAACCCTTGGAATACAGCCTTGAGTGCTGGGGGATCTTCTGGAGGATCAGGCGTGGCTTTGGCGACTGGCCAGGTTTGGCTTGCGACTGGCAATGACTTGGGTGGCAGTCTCAGGACACCGGCTAGTTTCAATGGGATCGTAGGATTGCGTCCAAGCCCTGGTCGCATCCCTCGTGGGTCTAGGTTACCCGCTTTTGATTCTCTTTGGATTGAGGGGCCAATGGCCCGCAACGTTGCCGATTTGGCACTCATGTTGGATGCTGGGGTTGGACAGTGTGATAGCGATCCATTGGCTTTTGACGAACCAGGTTTGTTATTTCAAAACCAACTTGAAACAGGTTCAATGCCAAAGCGCGTGGCCTTCAGTCCGGACCTTGGAGTTGTTCCTATGGCTAAAGAGGTCGCTAAAGTTTGTCGGACAGCGGCTGAACGTTTTACGGACTTGGGCGCGGAAGTTACAGATGAAACTCCTAATTTTTCTGGCGCTCTGGAGGGATTTCAGACTTTGCGTGCAGTGTTACTCGCGGTTCTAATGGAACCGATTTTGAAACAGCACCGGGATAGGATTGCCCCAGAAATCATAGGCAATATCGAAAGAGGTCTGGAGATTACGCCGGAGCAAATATTTCATGCCGAACGCGTACGTCATCAACTCTTTCACCGCATGGCGAAATTTTTTGAGACACATGATTTTCTTGTTTGTCCGGCGGCGTCAATAACACCTTTTCCAGTCGACCAGCGATACGTTACTGAAATTGATGGTGTTCCTTGCGAAACCTATATTGATTGGTTTTCAATCACCTTCGCACTAACGATGACATCGTGTCCGGTGATAAGTTTGCCCTGTGGATTTTCGGAGTCTGGTATGCCGATTGGCATGCAGATTGTTGGTAAACCAAGAGGTGAAGCAGCGTTACTTCGCGCGGCATCATACATGGAGGGCTTGCTAGGAATGGCAGATCAATTGCCGATAGATCCAAAAGACTAAGGCTTCGATCTGACCCGGTCCCGCCAGAGGATCAACAATCCCGCGCCAACAATCAACAATACGCCAGGGAACAACCGATCAAGTGGTGCTTCGTTAAAGAAGTACCAACCGAACACAAATGAGTAAATGATCGCGAAATATTCAAAGGGTGCCAGCATGGGTGCCGGACTGCCTCGGTAGGCTGCTGTTATGAGCAGAACACCGGGACCAGCAAATAGGCCGGTGGCTGCGATCAAAACCCAATCCACTGCGCTGAGAATAGGCTGCCATTCTTGGCTCCAAATCAGATAAATCGTAGCAACGATGATCGAGCCGAAGTGGGCATAAAGGGAAACTAGCGCGTTTGGTACCTCGTCGTCCATTTTCTTCACGAATACCGATGCCGCGGAGTATCCAAGAGCAGCCCCAAGAGGCAGTAAAGCCCACCATGAAAAAACGTCGCTGCCAGGCTTCATGACCCAAACGATTCCTGCAAAACCAAGAGCTACAGCAAACCAGCGCCACCGCCCAACGCGCTCTCCTAAAACAGGTATAGCCAGCGCTGTGATGAAAAGGGGACTGGCAAAAGCCAGTGTAGTAGCTGTTGCCAGCTCTAAGTTAATTACTGCGAAGTAGAAGCAAACACGAGCGAAGAAGACCATGAGGCCTCTCGCCATGCCAAGCTTCCACTGTTTCATTTTAAAAGGGCGGCCTTGCGCCTTCCAACTTGGTGTGAAGTATAGAACCGCCACGCAAGCGATAATGCCGAAGACATCTCTCAGGAAAGCCAACTGAGGCACGGAATAGTCATCACCAAGGAACTTCACAATGACGACCATGATGTCAAAGCAAAGTATGGCCAAGAGTAAAGTTAGAATTGATCTAGGTAATTGTGGCAGACGATAGAACCAAGCCATCCTATAGATCAATGTAAGCCACGCCGGGCAGGACGCAGAGTTGCTCAAATAGAAGGTTTGCTCCGATAAGAGCGGTATTGCCGGATGTGTCATAAGGCGGCGAAACCTCAACGAGATCACAACCGACCAAGTTAAGGCCACGACAACCGCGAATAATCTCTAAGGCCTGCATTGTTGTAAGGCCTCCGATTTCTGCCGTTCCGGTCCCCGGCGCAAATGAAGGATCCAAACTGTCGATGTCATAGGTGAGGTAGGTTGGGTGATTTCCAATCTTCTCTCTGATGTCTTTCATCAAAGGGGTGAGCGACTTATGCCAGCATTCTTCTGCCTGAATGACATTAAAACCCTGTGAACGAGGCCAGGCATAATCCTCTGGAGAATAACCAGTGCCACGGATGCCAATCTGGAAAACCTTTTGTGGGATAATGAGGCCTTCTTCCAGCGCTCTTCTAAACGGCGTGCCATGGGCAATCTTCTCGCCGAACATTTCGTCGTTGATGTCCAAATGCGCATCAACGTGGACCATAGCAACTGGGCCGTGTTTCTTGGCAATCGCTCGTAGGATCGGCAGGGTCATGGTGTGATCGCCGCCGATTGATAGGGGAATGCAATCATGTTTGATGATGCGAGCAATGCCTGCCTCAATCAGCTTGACGGATTTCTTTAGGTCAAAGGTGTTAGTGGCGATATCGCCAACATCGGCAACCTGTATTGAATCAAAGGGGGCAGCACCCGTCGCCATGTTGAAAGGGCGGAGCATACAGGACTCAGCTCTAATTTGACGTGGGCCATGGCGTGTGCCGGAACGGTTTGAAGTCCCTATGTCCATAGGGATGCCCACGAAGCAAGCATCCAACCCTTGTGCAGTCTTTTGAGTGGGAAGACGCATCATGGTTGCGGGACCACCAAATCTAGGCATGTCATTGCCGCCAAGGGGTTGATTGAACTTGTTTGCCATCGTTCTGCTCCGTTTGCTTGTTGCCTTTTCTGTGACAGAGAGAAGAGCTTTGGTCAATCGAGGCTTTCAAGAAACTACGTTCCAGGACGCCGAAGTTGCAATAGTCACGGCTTTTGTTTCTTGTGCCTTGGGAGCAGTCTGCTAGATTTGCCTGTAATGCCTAATCAACAAGGAGTTTAACAATGTCCATCAATGAAGATTATTCAGAGAACGGATTTGCTTTTCCTATCAGAGCGATTTCTGCAGAGAAGGCACGAGAGATTAGGCAACAGCTCGAAGAAGTTGAACGAAGTCTAGAAGATCAATCGGTTCTTAAGTTCAATGCGAATTTCGTGTTACCTTTTCTTCAAGAACTGACAACATTAGAATCAATTACCGACGCGGTCGCAGAAGTGCTGGGTGACGATCTGTTGGTGTGGGGTTGCAATCTGTTCATCAAGGAAGCTAAAAGCGAGCACTATGTTTCTTGGCACCAAGATCTCCATTATTGGGGATTGAATGAAGATGACCAGGTGACTGCTTGGTTGGCTTTATCCCCGGCGACAATCGAAAGCGGCTGTATGAAGTTTGTTCCAGGCAGTCACAAAACCATTGTTGAGCATCGTGATACTTTTCATGAGGACAACTTGCTGACTCGTGGACAGGAAATCGCTGTGGATGTTGATGAAGCGGACGCTGTCGCAATCGAGTTACAACCCGGTGAAATGTCCCTACATCATGGTCGCTTGTTTCATGGATCGGACCCTAACCGCTCCAATGACCGAAGAATTGGCGTGGCTATGCGTTTTATCAAACCAAGCATGAAGCAAGTTGGAGGCCAAAAATCTCTAGCAACCTTGGCCAAAGGGCAAGATAAGTTTGGGAATTTCGAACTGGTTGAGCCTCCAAAGGAAATGCTTAGCCCGGAAGCCATAGCACTGAGACAGCGCGCTTTGGATATTTCACAAACCATCCTGTATGACGGAGCTGACAAGTGAGCAGTATCTTTGCGCCAATCTTGACAAGCTTAGCTAACACAAACTCATTCTCGAATGATTGATCGGAAGGTCGATTAGCAAGACGTGTTGCTCTCGCACTGTTGTAAGGATGAAAGATAAATGATTTCCCCTGAGGTGATTGATGGTGATCGCGTAGTCATGGTCCACAACCATTTTATTGGAAGTGCTCTAGCCGTAGAACTTTGTGCGTCATTTACCAGGGCTCGGGCACGGTTTTTTCGGCCTCACCTACCTCCATCGGTTTTGTACATTGACGTAGTTTTTGACTTTCATGGTCAGCACGTCTCGTCAGACACGCGAAATGCTCTTTCCGCCAAGAGGCTTAAAGTGCGTAACGTTGAGATTTTGGAGTAAACCGGTGGCTCTTCATTTTATTCTTGAAGAAGTATCCTATTCTGCTGCTTCTGCGATATTTAGCGCTATCGATGAATACATTGAAGTCTTTGAAATCAACACCAATCAAGTCGGAATTTCAATTCCCACCAAAGTGCTTGATTATCGAGGCGAAGAAAATATGCAAAAAATTTTGGCGCAGTTTCAACACTATGATCTGTGGCAGGGAAAATGGAGCGAGCGCTAACTTGGAAAGGATTGATGGCAATCATTGTAAACTGCATATATGATCAGAAAGTAAGTGAAATGGATAACTTAATACCATTGCATGGTAGAATTTCTGAACTATGAAACGAAGTCCTAAAGCATTCGTTTGGTTCACTAACAAACTCCAAGAACTAGGGTATTTGAATGAACTCGAAATTGAAAAAGCGTTAAGCTCTTTAGCCGTAGTAAAAGGAGTTGTTTCTGATGAATTTTATATTTCTGGGTATGAAGAGCTTGGCTGGTTTTTATCTAACAAACTCAGCTTGATACAGTTGAAAACATTCGCCCTGGAAAACCGAGATCTTTTGTCAGATGATCGAGGAGACAGATACTTCTTTGTTCAGGCATTAGTTGACCAGCCAAAATTCACTTTTTCAGATAGAATTGATTTAATTGAAAGCATGCCTGAAAGGCTGCAAATTTTTTTGAAAAGACGTTTTATCAATCCAGAACTATGAACAGGTCGCCCAGACCGTACGTGTGTGGACGCCCCACTAAATGCAAGCAGTTTTTCAGACAAATTTGGCAATGTGATCAGGTGCTGACGTGTGTCCGGCCTCTTGATGCGGCTTGACACCGCCGGCCCGTATGGAAATGCGAAGATCAGGACCAAGAAC
>CAJQQZ010000141.1 GCA_905480575.1 uncultured Alphaproteobacteria bacterium
AGTTTCCTTTGTTTGATGTTTTTGGTTTGCACCTACATCAAAACCGGAAACGGCTGGCTCCTTCAAGAGCCGAACGTAGTCCTTCCAGCTAGCTGGAAGGACTACTATGTCAGATTAAGTCGGAACTAATTCATCTAAACTTACGAGAACTATTCTTCTTCGTCTTCAATCACGTCAATCATGAATTCTGGAAGTGCGGTTTCCAAGACTGAAACGACATCTTCCTCTTCGACGTCTTCAGGGACAGACAAGGACAACTGAACAAAGAAAGTCTCTCCGCCGCCCATTGATGCCTCAACGGTCTCACTAACCAGTTCATCTATTGAAACAGAGATTCCCGCCAACGCTTTAGACATATCGTGGATAATGCCAACGCGGTCAGGCCCCATCAATTCTAGCAGTAGAGTGGATCCTTCATCCGCTGTCTCATCCATAAGATCGACCAGAACAAGGAACGTTTCCGGTTGGCTCAGGGCTTTCAGATCAGCAGCCAAAGCCTCAGCTTTGCTCTCGTCCACGTCAACGTGCGCGCCACCAGCAAAGCGGCCACCGAGGTTAATGAATCTGCTCTCGACCCAAGTCGCACTGTGCTTTGAAACAACTTCTGACAAAACAGAAACCATTCCTGGACGATCTTTACCATTGAGTGTGAGTACTAAACCTACGGACATCATATTTCCTTTTACTGAGCCAGAAGCGCAGCATAACAGGATCGGAAATAGATTTCAGCTTTTAGTGCAGCCCGCGCTTTTTTAACTCAGTTATGAAATCCCTTTCAGCGCTTGCGTATTTTGAAACATCAATCATCAACTGTCGTGCCTCCCCGTGTTCTTCAGTGAAATTGATCTGCCAAGCTTCTGCCTTGTTGGCCGACATCATAAACTGTCCGGTTTTGCCCGCGTCTAAAATGCAGCTACTTTCGCTACATCCATTAAGTAACGCGCTTTTCTTTGTGCTCCCCTGCCCTACAAATGCTGAAGATTGGATGACGGAACCTTTTTCCAAGCCAATCGACAGCCTGGTTCCGTTCTTCACCGAGTGTTGAACGAAAAATACTGCCGCGCCGAACGGATCAAGCGAATAGGTATCGACGTAGCGAAGATAACAACGGTGCTGGTCTGTGTCTTGGTACTGGTCGCAGATTAGATCCCAGCCACTGTAAGTCTGGTAGAGTTTCACATGCCAAAGTGCGGGATCCTTGTAGATGAAAAAATGCCAAACCAGCGCTGCAACGGCGGCTAGACTTAAAACACACGACAATCCAGCAATGATCATCTTTTTCATCATATTTCCCAAGGCCTTTATCTTTTATTGCTAAGGAGCCTACTCAAAGCCGCAATCACTTGGTAGAAACGTCTGTTCACAACCCAATGACCGAAAGCCGATTTGTGCCAATCTCAAGGAAACAGCTCTCCCTTATCGCTGAAATCGTGAAATCTGCTGCAGAAGAAGAAATCATGCCGAGGTTTCGCAATCTGTCAGCGGCACAGATCGAGACTAAATCTGACCCTAGCGATTTTGTAACTGAAGCCGACAAAGCTGCGGAAATTGCCATTACAGCAGGGCTAACAAAAGCTTTTCCGCAAGCCTTTGTTTTCGGAGAAGAGTCTGTCGCAGGCGATCCAACCTTATTGTCAAAGCTCAAAGACGCTGACCTTTCGATCATCATCGACCCTATCGACGGCACTGGCAATTTCGTGGCCGAGAGGCCTAGGTTTGGCACCATCATTGCGGTCGTTAAAAAGGGTGAAGTGGCTGCGGGGTTTATCTACAATCCCAACAGTCAAGTTTCTCATTGCACCATAAGGGGCGAAGGCTCTTGGTCAGAAGCAATGGATGGCAAATCTGAAGATCTGAAGGTCAAGAAAGCGCCGCCTCTTCATCAATCGCATGGATCAGGAGGCCTCAAATTCTTACCTACAGACCTCAAATCGCAAATTCGCGAGAGCCTGAAGAAAACTGGATCCTATGAACATGCTGGCAGTTGTGCTGTGCGCTATCCGGAACTCGCAAACGGAGAACTGGACTACATGTTCTTCTTCCGCCTTTTGCCCTGGGATCATGCGGCGGGCTGGCTTCTTCACAAAGAAGCGGGCGGATACAGCCACCGATTAGACAACTTGCCATACCGGCCAGTGGATTTTGAAGGACCACTGCTCCTCACCAGCGATGAGGAACAATGGCATGAACTGAAAAGAGAGGTCTTTTCAGCAATCGGTTAAGTATTGGAAGCAGAACAAATAGAATCAATACTTGAGCCTAGTGTCGCGTTGAACTCATCATCACTCTGCGCATCGTTGAGGCCTTCGCTAAGGGCACGAGAAAAAGAAGCGATCATGCCTTTGTTTTCAGCAAGCCTCGCATTTGCCTCATCACGAACGTAGCCACCGGACAAAGCAACCACTCTTGCCACTTTCGGATTGGCAATCAAAGACTGGTAGTGATTTGCTTCTTCCGGAAGCGTTAACTTCAACATCACCTTTTGATCCGCAGGGAGCGCATCAAGAGCTTTTGTCAACTCGCTCAATAGAATTGCTTCGCACTCAGCTTTGTCTGGGCTAGTGATTGTCACTTCCGGTTCAATAATTGGAACGAGACCGCAAGCGATAATTCTCGCAGCTTCCGCAAACTGCTGCTCTACGATAGCAGCGATCCCATTTGCATTAGCTTCATCGATCACAGAACGCATTTTAGTGCCAAAAACACCGTAAGCCTTGGCTTCTCTCAAGGTCTTCTCAAGGTCAGGCATCGGCTTCATAAGACAAACACCGTTGCTCGCATCTTCAAGGCCTTTGTCAACCTTTAGGAATGGGACAACATTCTTTTCGTTCCAGAGAAACGCTGGAACAGAAACATCACCGATCTTCTCTTTCATAGTACGCTCAAACAAAATGGCACCGAGGACCTTCAAGCCATCAAAAGCTGGAGACGTCATGATTCGGGCACGCATGGCCTGCATCAATGCAAACATTTCGGTGTCATTGCTATAGCGGTCTTCGCCAATGCCATAGAGGCCAAGTGCTTTCGGTGTGGAGCCACCGCTTTGATCGAGCGCGGCGACAAAACCAGGTGCGTTGGTTACTTTTTCAAGCTGTTGTTCGAATGACATTATTTCCCCCAATGTGGCTTTACCGGTTCAACCCCAGCAATGAGGGAACCATGGACATAGAATCAAAAATTTCAGCCCCTTCCCTAACCATCGCCTTGCGATCTGTAAAGGGGTCACCGACATAACCTAAGACCCGAACGGACGCCGCAACAGCAGCTTGCACGCCCGGAATGGAATCTTCAATGATTACGGCTTGAGCGGCAGCGAAACCCATTTGATCCAAAGTATAAAGAAAAAGGTCTGGTGCAGGTTTGCCTATCCCCACCGTTTCGGCGGAGAACAACAGTTTTTCAAAATAGGGTAACAAGCCGGTTTTCCCAAGTGTCACGTTCATTTTGGAGTAACGTCCGGAGGAAGCGACACAAATCGGCACTTGATTTCGAACTAGTTCTTTTACCAGTTCAACCACACCAGGCACCGGTTGAATGCTCTGGTTAAGCGCTATCTCTGTACGATCCCGCACGTCTTCACTCCATGATGGGGCCAGAGCGTGCCCTAGTTCCGCCTCTACTTCTACCTGGACAGAAGGCATGGCTTTTCCAACAAACCGGCGTCGGCATTCTTCAACACTCATTTCCAAACCGACTTGAGCGAGCATTTCTGTTAGTACAGCGTTGGAGACCGGCTCGCTATCAACCAAGACCCCGTCACAATCGAATATTACAAGTAAATCTTTCATGCCCCGATTCTGCACTTTTACGCTGCAGACGTAAACCAAAGTTGCTTCAAATTTTGTTAAGCTCTGTAACAAGAAGCCATTGATCCCGTCGAAAAGCGATCTATGCTTTCAGCGGAGGAAAAATACCACATGACTGTTAAACAACCCGATTTAGATGTTTTGATTGTAGGGGCCGGTTTTTCAGGTCTCTACCTGATCCACAAACTGCGCCAGATTGGTTTAAGCTGCCTTGCTCTGGAAGCGGGTGAAGGCATTGGTGGCACTTGGTATTGGAACCGCTATCCCGGTGCGCGTTGTGATGTCCCTTCTTTCCAATACTCATTCTCTTTCGACAAAGACCTCGAACAAGAGTGGGAATGGAGTGAGCGCTATGCTCCTCAACCCGAGATTCTTGACTACGCCGAGCATGTGGCCGAGCGCTTTGACCTGAAGAGGTCAATCAAACTCTCAACAAAAGTTGTTTCAGCGACATTTGAAGAACAAAACAACACCTGGTCAACAACAACAGAAAGTGGCGACCAATACGCCTCTCGCTTTGTTGTGTTCGCCACCGGTTGTCTATCCGTACCCTTCGCGCCGACGATTAATGGATTAGAGAATTTTTCTGGCCCCGTTTATCATACCGGCAAATGGCCCCATGAACAGGTTAGTTTTGAGGGCCTAAAAGTTGGATTTGTCGGCACAGGTTCCTCTGGCATCCAATCACTCCCAATCGTTGCGAAAGAAGCCGCTGAAGTCACCGTGTTTCAGCGGACGGCCAATTATTCTGTCCCGGCGCATAATTCAAAAGCCAATCCTGAAGTCTCAAAGCAAACCAAAGCTAACTATCCGGAACTTCGAGAATTAGCCAAAACTACGCTGTCCGGTGTCTTGACTTACCCCAACACCCAAAGCGCGCTTGAAGTTCCCGAAGAAGAACGAACCACCGTTTATGAAGAGCGTTGGGCAGATGGCGGCCTACCCTTTCTTGGCGCCTACAGCGATATCATGACTGATTTACAGGCCAACGAAACCGCCTCCGAGTTCTTCAAAAACAAAATCAGAGGGATTGTCAAAGATCCGGCAACAGCTGAACTGCTTTGCCCTAAGTTTCCTCTTGGTGGCAAACGCATGTGTGTCGATACAGACTTCTATCAAACCTTCAACCGCAACAATGTCACCTTGATCAGCCTGAAAGAGGAACCCATTGAGTGCCTCTCTTCAAACGCTGTTCACACCACGAATCGAGCAATCGAATGCGATGCGCTCGTTCTTGCGACCGGTTTTGATGCCATGACTGGCGCACTCAATGCTATTGAAATCAAAGGAAAAGATGGTCAAACACTAAAGGATCAATGGGCAAGTGGACCGCAAACTTACCTTGGATTGATGGTTAACGGCTTCCCTAACCTGTTCACAGTGACAGGCCCCGGCAGCCCCTCTGTTTTCACAAATATGTTGATGGCGATTGAACAACACGTCGATTGGATCACTGACTGTTTGGAACAAATGAAAACCAAAGGACAAACACTAATCGAAGCGAAGCAAGCGACGCAAGACGAATGGGGACAAGAGGTTCAACGGGCTGGCAATCAGTTCCTGCGCTCTGAAACAGACAGTTGGTACAACGGCGCAAACATCGAAGGTAAGGCTCAGGTGTTCATGCCATATATGGCCGGACTTCCCGCTTACCGCGCCATTTGTGACGAGGTAGCGAGCGAAAACTACCGAGGGTTTTCTATCACTTGATGAAAAATAAGCTTTGCAGCTGAACCCATTATTTCGGCGGGTCGTCGTCGACAACTTTGCAAAGGGATTCGCACGGAACACCGTCAGAGTCACCGTCACGTTCACTAGAGTTACAAACCAAGAGAGCGTGAAAAGCGTGTTCGCACGAGGTCAGCCCACCACAATACTCAGAACCACAGCTCCACGACTTTGACCATTTGAAATCCCCGAGCTGACTATGCCCTCTTGCGACAGAACGAAGAAAAGTAAGGCGTTCCTTCTCCGAACCTGAAGCCTCAATCGAACCCGTCCCGGGAGAAAGTAAAACGACAACAAGGAAGACAAGTTTCCTAAACGTGGAAGCTTTCTCCACAGCCGCAACGGCCTTTTTCATTAGGGTTCGTGAAGGTGAAACCAGAACTGAAACGCGTTTCCTCATAGTCCATAGTGCTGCCCAACAAATACATGACAGCCATTGGATCGATAAAGATTTTCACATCTTTATCTTCTACAACGTCTTCCAATTTTTTTCGGTCTTTGGCATACTCAACGAAATAGGACATACCGGAACATCCCGTGCCCTTAACGCCAACACGAAGCCCGATACAGTCGTCTTCACCTTTCGACATAAGCGCCTTCACACGGTCGGCCGCTTTGTCAGTCAAAGATATAATGTTTTGTAACGCCATGCTTAGAATCTCAAATCACTAATAAGTGTTAAAGCTAATATAGGTACGTTTTCTGAGATTAAAACATATCCAGAATAAGTCTAGCCTCTTCGGACATTCGATCTTTCGTCCAAGGCGGGTCCCAAACCAGTTCGACCTCTACACGTCCAACGCCATCGACAGCCGCGACGGCGTCCGCCACCATGCCTGGCATTTCGCCGGCAACTGGGCAACCAGGTGCTGTTAGGGACATTTCAATCTGCACGTCGCCACCCTTGAGCATCTCCATGGTGTAGATCAGACCGAGATCATAAAGGCTGACCGGTATCTCCGGATCATATACCTCTCGCAAAGCATCAATGATTGCGGATTGCGATGCCACCATCGTCCCTTCAGGCAGGATTTCGCCTGCGCGCGCTTTGAAGCTTGTGCCATCAACGGACGTACCGGGCATAAAGTCCTGAAGAGTGAGATTGTCATCTACCATTTATACAGCCGCCAATTTTTGCATGTGCTTGAGCATTGCCATCATGCCAACTTGGCGCTGTGTGGTCAGTGCTCCAAGATTGAGTTTCCGAACGTGGTCTAATGTAATTCCAGCCAATTCTTCGCTAGTCAGACCACTAAACGACTTGGTCATCATTGACACAAGGCCTTTAACGATCACGGCGTCGCTCTCACCAATGAAGTTGTGTTTGCCATCATTAACGGTATGGATGATCCAAACACGCGACATACAGCCATGCATCAGGTTTTCATCGCGCATGAAATCTTCGGGAAAAGGCACTTCGTTCGCTGTTTTGCCAAGATCGATAATATATTCGAATCGCATATCATCGTCGAGCATGTCGAGTGCGTCAGCGTATTCCTGGTAAAGCTCCATCGACATAACTAAGCTCCAAACATTTTCTTGGCTTTTTCGACGCCAGCAACCAACTTATCAACTTCCTCTAGCGTGTTGTACATGCCGAAAGAGGCACGCACCGTGGCCTCATAGCCCATCGCCTTGATGAGTGGCTCAGCACAATGCTGACCAACACGAACAGCCACCCCTTGGCGATCCAAAACAGTTGCAATGTCTAAAGGATGAATGCCTTCAACATTGAAGGAGAGGACAGAAACTTTGTTCGGTGCAGTGCCGATCAACTGCATCCCTTCGATCGCCGACAGCTTCGCCATTGCCTGTTCAAGCAACAATGTTTCATGCGCTGCTATCGCATCCATTCCGACTTCGCTTACATAGTCGATTGCTGCGCCCAATCCGATGGCCTCGACAATCGCAGGTGTTCCCGCCTCAAAGCGATGAGGAGCCTCTTTGAAGGTTGTTCCTTCCAAAGTAACAGTCTCGATCATATCCCCACCGCCTTGATAAGGAGGCATGGAGTTCAGCAGACCCTTTTTGCCGTAGAGAACACCAATACCCGACGGGCCGTAAAGTTTATGACCGGAGAAGACATAGAAATCGACGTCTAGTGCTTTTACGTCAACGGATCCGTGGGTGATCCCCTGACATCCATCAAGCATCACAGGGATGCCTTTCGAATGGGCTAAAGCAATGATATCTTCGACCGGATTGACTGTGCCTAGAACATTAGAAACATGAGCCAACGATACCAGTTTCACCTTTGGCCCCAGAAGAGCTTCAAAAGCGGCCATATCCAAAACACCGCGTTCGTCAACTGGAACGAACAGAACTTCGATCCCTTTAGATCCTTCCAGCATCTGCCAAGGGACGATGTTGGCATGGTGTTCCATCACAGACGTAACAACTTGATCACCGCCCTTCAGATGGGCCTGACCAAAGCACGAGGCGACAAGATTCATACTTTCCGTGCCACCACGCGTGAAGATCACTTCGTCTTCGGTGGCATTTATGAACCGAGCAACCTTTTCACGCGCAGACTCAAAATGGTCTGTCGCAACTTGGCTCAAATAATGTGCACCACGGTGAACATTGGCATAGTCATTCTCCATCACGTCAACCATGGCGGATATGACTTGACGAGGCTTCTGAGCCGAAGCAGCAGAATCGAGAAAAACCAAGGGTTTACCGTAAACTTCCCGGCTTAGAATTGGAAAGTCCGCTCTAATCTTTTGAACGTCGTAAGCTAGATTGCTGGTCACTTATCAGCCCTCAGCGTTCGCGCTCAACCAGTTGGCGGTATGCTCTGTGAAGGCCTCGCGAATAGCCTCATTTTCAATTTCATCAAGCACTTCACCGACGAAAGATTTCACCAACAAGGCTCTCGCTCTGGCTTTGGGAATGCCGCGAGAGCGCAGGTAAAACAAACCTTCTTCATCCAAATCACCGACCGTCGCACCGTGAGAACAAATGACGTCATCCGCGTAGATCTCAAGCTCTGGCTTAGTATTGATTTCTGCCTTGTCAGACAGCATCAAAGCTCGAGAAAGCTGATTGCCTTCGATCTTTTGCGCATCTTCGCGGACAAGGATTTTTCCTTGGAAAACACCATAGCCTCGACCATCAAGCACGCCTTTGTAAACCTCACGTGATGTTGTGTTGGCAACGGCGTGATCGATGAAAGTTGTCGTGTCACAAGTTTGCCCCTTGCCGTCGGCGGCATCAGAAACAAGATAAGCACCCAACAAATTTAGGTGAGCACCTTCGCCGTCGATGTGACATGAAATTTCATTGCGGGCTAATTTGGCGCCAGTTGACAGCGCAAAGTTATCGTAGAGTGCTTCTGCCCCTACTCTCACGAAAGAATGAGAGAGGTTAATCGCTGAGATATCATCATCCTGTAAACGATAGTGATGCAACTTGGCACCTTCCAGGATGTCTATTTCACCGACAGAGTTCGTGAAGTAGCTGCCTTGGCCAATGAAGTGCTCAACCAAAGTCAATTCACTGCCCTTGCCGAGCTTCAGAGAATTTCTTGGGAAAACAGCGTTCTTATGTCCGGAGTTAGCAAAAACAACTTCCAAAACACCTTCAATCTTGGCTTTGTCAGCAACCACGACGCGGTAGCCGTCCTGCATCAGGGCTGAATTCAAACCAACAAGCGGCAGGTCCTGATCAAGTAACTGACCAAAATCGTCTTTCATCGTGCTGAGGCTATGGTGAAGTCTTACAACCTTCACCTGCCCCTTAAGCTCTGCAATATCGGACAGGTCTTCACGGTAAGCACCGTTAACAAACACCATTCGTGCCTGTGCCCAAGCCGATTTCGCACCAATTTTGAATGCGTCGTTGGCAGGCTCTATACCTACGAACTCTCCTGCATTGAGCGGAGAGAGATTTGTGTACTTCCAACGCTCATTTCTGATGGAAGGAAAGCCTTCGTTTGCAAAGGATGCCAGACCAGCGACGCGGACGTCACGCAACCAAGCGGGATCATTGCTGTGGTCTTTGCCGTTGAAAAGCGATTGGTATGCAGGAATAACCGATGACACTTGAACTGTCCCCTTAAGCGGCTTCGTATTGAGCATAACCATGCTCTTCCAACTCTAACGCCAATTCTTTGCCGCCAGATTTAACGATCCGTCCATTCGCCATGACATGAACTTTGTCAGGAACAATATAGTCGAGAAGACGCTGATAGTGTGTGATCACCAGCATGGAGCGGTTTGGGCTACGAAGTGCGTTCACACCATCAGCAACAACCCGCAAAGCATCAATATCGAGGCCAGAATCTGTCTCGTCGAGCACCGCTAATTTGGGTTCCAAAACGGCCATCTGTAATGTCTCATTACGCTTCTTCTCACCACCAGAGAAACCAACATTAACGGCCCGTTTCATCATTTCGTCAGAAATGTTCAGCGATTTACACTTTTCCCTGACAAGCTTCAGGAAACCAACAGCGTCAATTTCTTTTTCGCTGCGGGCTTTTCTGATCTCATTTAGCGCAGTGCGCAAGAACGTCATAGTCTGAACACCCGGGATCTCAACAGGATACTGAAAGGCTAGGAAGAGGCCAGCAGCCGCACGTTCTTCTGGCTCCATTTCCATCAGATCTTCTCCTGAAAAATCCACAGAGCCGTCAGTCACTTCATAGCCATCACGACCAGAAAGAACATAAGACAGTGTGGATTTACCGGAGCCATTTGGCCCCATAATGGCATGTATTTCGCCCGCACCAATTTCCAGATTCACGCCCTTTAGGATAGGCTTGTTCTCAGATTCAATTGCAGCATGCAGATTAGAAATCTTAAGCATTTCGTTATTCTTTTCCTAGTAAATTCAATTAATTAGCCGACCGAGCCTTCAAGGCTGATCGCGACAAGTTTCTGGGCTTCAACTGCGAATTCCATGGGCAACTCTTGCAACACTTCTTTACAGAAGCCGTTCACGATAAGAGCCAACGCTTCTTCTTCTGGAATGCCGCGTTGGCGGCAATAGAACAGCTGGTCTTCGCTTACCTTAGAAGTGGTCGCTTCGTGCTCGATACGTGCGGAAGAGTTTGAGCTCTCGATATAAGGGACGGTGTGTGCACCACAACGATCACCGATCAACAAGCTGTCACACTGTGTAAAGTTACGGGCATTGGAAGCGCGCGGCAGCGCCTTCACCAGACCACGATAGGTGTTCTGTGCTTTCCCAGCCGAAATCCCCTTGGAGATAATCCGCGATCTCGTATTCTTGCCGATATGAACCATTTTGGTCCCAGTATCCGCTTGCTGCATATTGTTCGTAATGGCAATGGAGTAGAACTCGCCCTGGCTGTTATCGCCTTGAAGAATGCAGGATGGATATTTCCAAGTAACGGCAGAGCCCGTTTCTACTTGGGTCCAAGAAACTTTCGAGTTTGCGCCAGCGCACTTCGCTCTTTTAGTAACGAAGTTGTAGATACCGCCCTTGCCTTCTTCGTCACCAGGGTACCAGTTTTGCACAGTTGAATACTTGATCTCAGCATTCTCGTGAGCAACCAACTCAACCACAGCAGCGTGAAGTTGGTTTTCATCTCTCATCGGCGCGGTGCAGCCTTCCAGATAAGAAACATAAGTGTCATCATCAGCGATGATCAATGTTCTTTCAAACTGGCCTGTATTTTGCGCGTTGATGCGAAAGTAAGTCGACAATTCCATTGGGCAATGAACACCTTTTGGGACGTAAACAAATGAACCGTCCGTAAAGACAGCTGAATTCAACGCAGCAAAGTAATTGTCAGAGGTCGGAACAACTGTTCCCATGTACTTCTTAACAAGATCGGGGTGATTAATAATAGCTTCCGAAATCGGCATGAACAAAACGCCAGCCTCTTCCAACTTGGCGCGGAATGTTGTTGCGACGGATACTGAATCAAAAACATAGTCCACAGCAACGCCAGCAAGCACTTCTTGCTCTTTCAACGGGATGCCGAGTTTTTCGTAAGTGCGAAGTAACTCAGGGTCGACCTCATCCAAACTCTTAGGCGCTACTTTTTGTTTTGGCGCAGCAAAGAAGTAAGTATCTTGATAGTCGATTGGATCGTAGCCAATTTTCGCCCAATTAGGTTCTTTCATTGTCAACCAATGCCGGTAGGCTTTCAAACGCCATTCGAGCATCCAAGATGGCTCTTCCTTCTTGGCAGAAATAAAGCGAACAGTGTCTTCACTCAATCCAATAGGTGCAGACTCCATTTCGATGTCCGTGACAAACCCATACTTGTATTTGTCAGCAGTAATGGATTCCACTCGTTCAACAGTATCAACTGTTGCAGCCATATCAGCTCTCCAACCAGTAAATTAGCATTATGATATCGTTTCTGATGTCTGTGGCAATTGGCCCAAGGAAGCAGAAAGATTCGGAAACATGGGCCTCATTTCAACCAAGGACACCCTCTCCAGAGCGTCCGTTACGGCTCTGTTAACCTGATCCCAATTCCCACGCATGGCGCAGAAAGACTCTGAGCTGCAGTCGCCCTCGTTCCCATCGACGCAAGCAGTCAACGCGATGGGCCCTTCGACAGCTCTGATGATTTCAGCAACTGAAATTTCCGTTGGCTTACGTGATAAAAAGTACCCGCCTGCGATACCTCTTTGCGAGGTCACCAGGTCAGACTTACTCAACATTTTCAATAACTTAGCAACAGTCGGAGACGGAATAGCCGTTTCTTCCGCTATTTGAGCAGAGGAAGCGAGCACAAAGTCTCCTGCCAAATTATCGCCACCGTCCGTTCTGGGTGTTCGGGCCAGATAAGACAGGACAATAACCGCATAGTCTGTAAGGCGATTGAGTTGCATTTTGGTCTTCGGTTGAGGTCATTTGAAACGGTGCAACTGGCTCGCCTCTGTAAACAGGACCGAACCAGTGCTATCAACCAATTAGATAGATGGATTCCATTAGCCTCGCAAGGGCTTTTTTAGAATCTTTCTAAAGAACAGAGGGGTGACGACCCCTGAGATATCGTAAATTAGCGATGCAGGCTTCTGATTTCTTTAAAGCAAACCACAGAACCAGAATCGTAGTTGTCCGGAGAACTTGTTGGAACCTGCTTATCTCTTGCTGCTTCCTGGAAGCAAACAACCGAACCATCGTTAAAACTGTCGGCGGACCCCGTTGGCAACACACTACCCGACAATTTGCTTAGAGCGTGAAATTTTGGCAAGTTTGCGATTCAATCTTTCCAAGGATGATTCGCATGCCAAGCTTCCACTCTCTAAACGTTATTTAGCGCGATCGGCTGGTTTGGCGCAAGCAGCGTGT
>CAJQQZ010000142.1 GCA_905480575.1 uncultured Alphaproteobacteria bacterium
GATGTTGCGGAAGAACGCCATTTGAGACAATGATAGAGGGCAAAGAAATCTGGAAGGCCAAGTTCATAAACTGAATTTGATCCGACAGACACCGCATCAAAATCCGGAAACTGTCAGATCAGGTCTGAACTTCTACAGCTCTGGAACACCGCGCAGTTCTTCCTGGCCAATAAAATCCCACTCAATCGGGACGTTGTCTTTTATGGTTTCGCTGACCAGGATTGAGTGTTCTGACGTTTTGGTGAGACCTTCAATACGACATGTCTCATTGACCGTCGCTCCTATCATCGTGAACTCCAATCGATCAGGCAAACCGGCGTTACCAAAGAGAATTTTCCCAAAGTGCAATCCCACGCCCATGACCAAACTCTCTTCAACACCCTTGACCATTACCTTTTCGTTCTTGAGGCTTTCCACAGATTCCCACGCAGCTTGCACAGCTTCGCGAGAGGCCCTTTGCAATCCAACCCGTTCATTGACGGGGAAGATCCCTAGAATTGCATCCCCAACAAACTTCAAGATAGAGCCACCGTGATCTGTGATTGGTTGGCCCGTACGTTCGAAATAAGAACTCAGTAAGGTCATAAACTCCTGCGGTTCCAATTCTGCAGCAAGTCGCGTGGACTCCCTCAAATCACTGTACCAGACAATAGCATCGATGGAATCAACGTCGCCTCGCTGGATGCGCCCATTCAAAACTCGCTGACCAGCATCTTCCCCTAGGTAGGCATTCAGAACGTTCGAAGCTGTCTGCTCTCGTTTGTGAACTTTTACAGCCAGAGCAAGGCGGGAGCTTAGTCGGCGAAGTGCCAAAATTTCCGGATCGGAGAAGCCGCCTTCCTTATCAGTTGCCCAGGAAGCGACTAAACCGTCTTGTTGAGCCACAGTCGTTTCACTTCTGCCAAAAGGTATCAAAAGACCCAAATACCCAGTATTCCCGGCTTCAGACAACTCCTTCAACAGGGTGTAGTTTTGCCAATTATTCCCGGCTTCCAGGTCGTAGTACGCATACTCTTCACCAGACTGTATTAAGGCACTGAGTGGACTTCGCTCCCAAGCGGCAGGATCAACGTCAAATCCGATTTTTTCCACAAGAAGACCGCGGCGTTGTTGCCACGTCATGACAAGGGAATTGTAAAGTGGGTGGAGCGTTTTAACCCCTATGTGACCTCTGCAAATATCAATGCCAGCATTTGCAACTCTTTGACAAAACTCGGGAAAGAATTTTTCCAGATCAAAGGAGCCCAATGTGGTTTCAACAAGCCAATCTGTTATCCTCTGAACTTCTATTGCTTCAACCACAGGCTAAAACCTTTGTAAAATCTGGCCAGGCGGTATCTCGATCAATCGTTAGAACTGATCCTGCAATTCGAGTTGTTTTTATCATTGTTTCCCAAAGTCCTGTTTCAACCAATATAGGAAGTTGTGGCAAAAATACGAGAGGCGATGCATCCATTCTTTGCCTTCGTCATCACTAAGCTGGTAGATAGGCCCACATGAAGCTGGACAAGAAAGAAAAATCGAGTGTCCTCGAGGCAAGCAAGTTGTTGTTCGAGGCGGAACGCCCTTTGAGAGTTCTATCGAAACTGTCCTGGGACGCCTCCATTAAGGCGGATTTCTTCGCTAAAGGAGGCAACCAACTCCCCACTGTCACCTACCAAGCGGGACGCTTTGATCTCTCCCGTGCCAAGTTGAAGAAAGCACGCTCATTGTTGTCAGGAGACAGCTCTGTCACGCGCATGTTGCAAGAGACAGCAACGGCGATTGAACTGACAATTGCCATGCTTGAGTCCATCGGCACCAAAGAATTCGCAACGCATTCAGCCGAGCTTTATGGTAAGCCGAGCGATCTGACAGATCTTACAAAAACTTCAGTGCATGATTTAACGCTTTTTCTCGATCGGCAACTGGACGGGCTCCACCCAAAAAAACAAGAAACGACACTCTTTGACAGCACCACGTTTGCGCGAAAATTGGAACCGTTGGTCAATGGTTTTTTCGGCGACGCAGCGCCACAAATTAAACTGGTCGGAAACCTCTCTGCTAAAGCGCTTGCTGGCCGGCGATTTATCAAAGTCTATCAAAGTGCTAAATTCTCTCAAAAGGACGTGTATCAGCTCTTCCACCACGAGGCAGTTATACACGTCGGGACCACCCATAACGGCCTACGCCAGTATGACGTCCCTTCGATTTCCGTTCCCCACGCTGGAACAACAAAAACCCAAGAAGGATTAGCTGTCTTTGCTGAATTCATCTCTGGCGCAATGGACCCTCGCCGCATGCGGCGGCTTAGCGACCGGGTTCTAGCGATAGAGATGGCGATGAATGGGGCGGACTTCCTCGACATCTATCGCTTCTTCCTAGAGCGCACGGACGATCCCGAGTTGTCTTTCGAAAACAGTCGGCGCGTTGTGCGCGGAGGCGTCTTACAGGGCGGTGCTCCCTTCACGAAAGACATTGTCTATCTGGAGGGACTGCTTCATGTTCATCAGTTCCTAAAACAGTTATTGTCATTAGGCCGCTCGGATCTAATCCCTCTGCTTTTTTGTGGAAAAATTGACATCAACCACCTGCCGGCTTTGGCGACATTAGCAGACCAAGGATTGATCGAGGCGCCCATCTACTTGCCACTGTGGGCAAAAGATCAAGATTTTCTCATTTCTTTCTTGGCCTACTCCAGTTTTCTAAGTCAACCATTTGCCGATCAAGATGATCAAGTGATTCTGTCCGATTTGAATGATGCTCCACCGCTAGAAAGCTTCACGGTGTGACTTGGTTAGAACTGTTGGTGCCCCCTGGAGTGTCGGAAGCAGCTTTGATTTTCGTCATATTCGCCGCATTCTTTACCTCGGCAATTACAACAGCCATCGGATTGGGCGGCGGGGTCTTAATGGTGGGTCTAATGTCACTGGTGTTCCCACCCGCGGCCATCATCCCTGTACACGGGGTTGTTCAACTAGGATCCAATGTCAGCCGCAGTCTGCTTTTCATCAAACATATGGACTGGCGCATTCTTGGCTTGGTTTTTATTGGAAGCCTGATCGGTGCCTTTGTCGGCGCTTCGATCTATGTTGGGCTGTCACCCGATCTCATTCGATTGTTGTTAGGCCTCTTCATCATTTTTGTAACCTGGATGCCCAAGCTTCAAGGGCGTGACTTGCCGAACCCAGCGATTATTGCGGTAGGTGCTGTCGCCTGCTTCATTTCGATGTTTGTTGGCGCAGCAGGCCCATTCATAGGAGCGATGTTGCCGACACATCGTATCTCGAAGCAGGCGCTCATAGGCACAATTGGCGGCTGTATGTCCATATTGCACAGCCTGAAGATAACAGCCTTTGGATTCTTCGGTTTTGCCTTTGCCCCTTGGATCCCATTTATCGTCTGCGCAATTGCTTTTGGTTTCTTAGGCGCTCTTGCGGGCAAGAAAATCGCAGGTCTGATCCCAGACCAGATTTTCAAAAGGGTATTCCGGATTGTCCTGACGCTTCTTGCTGTTTATCTTATTTGGTTGTCTCTACCCGCACTGCTCAACTAAAATCATCTATAACAACAACGCCGGACGTTGAATAATCCCCCATCCCTTTCAGCGCGTCTATCGCACCCTCCAAATTCACAGTCTTGGTAACCAGCTCCGCTGGATTGAATTTTCCAGCCGAGACCATGGATAACATCGATGGATAGAGGTGAGACGGCATCCCCAGAGATCCAATCAACTCAAGTTCTTTGTAAGTAACCAAATGCATTGGCATCGGCATGTTTGCGGCCTCGCCAATCGCCAACCCAAGCTGCAGATGTTTCCCTTGTTTCCGCAAACAGGAAACCGAATTATAGGCCACGGTAGCATGTCCCAAGGCATCGATAGACACGTCTGCTCCTCCAGACGTTATCGTGCGAATGGGTCGCCCTACTTTGGGATCTGTTGCAGCATTGATCACGTGAGCTGCCCCGAAGCTCTTGGCCATCGATAGCTTCTTATCATCAATGTCCACAGCGATGACTTGCGCGCCTGAAGTGGCGGCAATCATAATGGCCGAAAGTCCCAGGCCTCCACAACCATGAACCACGACCCAATCTCCGGCTTTGACTTTAGCTCTATGTACAACGCCATAGAAGGCCGTCATAAACCGGCATCCTAAACTTGCTGCATCCGTGGCTGATAATTCTTCAGGAAGCTTCACCAAATTAGCATCCGCATAAACTACGCCCATGTACTGCGCAAAAGCCCCCCAACTCCCGAACCCTGCAAATGAGGGTGCGTCACAAATATTCGTAGAGCCCGTTTGGCAGGTGGGACAAACCCCACAACCGCAGCTGAAGGGGACAATCACACGGTCACCTTCCTTGAAGTTCTGAACATCCTTACCAATTGCCACGATCTGTCCCACGGCTTCATGCCCGGGCACATGAGGCAGCTTAACAGTCGGGTCATGCCCCTGCCAAGCATGCCAATCACTGCGGCAAACTCCATTGGAGAGAAGCTCAATAACGACCCCATCATTTCGTGGTGTGGGGTCCGTTACAGTCTGAGTTGTCAGATCACCACCGAACGCCTCAAAAACGACTGCTTTCACGTTATTTTCCTCTTCATTCAGGCAATTTTTGCCAGCTGGGTTTTTTTGTAATTAAGGCCTTGCAAAGCGAAAGACACACCGCTATGTTCCGCCGCGATTCAGGGGTTCAATATAAAGCGAACCAACTGAATTGAAAGACCGCAGTTCGGTTTTTGTGCTGGCTTAGCTCAGTTGGTAGAGCAGTTGATTTGTAATCATCAGGTCGGGAGTTCGAGTCCCCCAGCCAGCACCATTTTCCAACGTAATTCATTAAAAATCAGTAGCTTAGCAGACACTGAAAATGGCACTTAGTACCATTTTTGTCTAAAGTTAGTACCGTTTTCAGCATAGATTTCAACGGAACACACCTGCCTAAAACTGACTGACAAGAGCTTGTTATCCTCTCGGCGATGAGTATGACTACAAAACAGGCCTTATTGTTCAAGCACTAGGAGGAGCAAACAACCGTTCTAAATGATTACTAAATGGTACTTATAGCATTAGGTAAATTGGATTAAGAGGTAGGAAATCAATGGAGAAGCGCACTGACAATTCACCGAGAAATGATAAGGTTAGACCGGAGATAGACAGTTGGTACTCCAGACCATTAGATGTTCATGTTTGGTCTGAGCATACTGAAGTTGATGATCTTGTTGCAGTCATTTTCAACTCGTTTTCCGAAGAAGAACGTCAAGCGGTTAAAGGCAAAAGCAACAACAAAGGCAGAGCATCAGGCTTTTTGCATCTCAAGATTATCATTATTGACTTGTTCGTAGCTTGGAAGAGTGATCCCCTCCTCTCTATCGGCGTAGCCAGAGCAAATGGAGCCTTTAAAGTTAATAGTCGCTATAATGCGCTCCACATTTCTCAACGGATAACAACAATCATCGACATTCTGGACAAACGCCACTTCATTGATCAGGTTGGGGGTAGTTATGACAGGACAGATTCTGGCGGCAGTCACACTTCAAGAATAAGAGCTTCTGATAAACTGGAAGCGTTGTTCAGCGCCTTAACGATTGAGCCTTACGAGTTAGATCTAAACCACAATCAAGAATGCATTATCTTAACGGAAGACGACACAGATAGTGAAGGCAAGGCTATCAGGGTGGGGAATAGAGGACGTAAGAAGCGGGTGCAGGTCGAATACGAGGATGATGACTTTCCAACAATTAGAGGCATGAGAAGTGATCTAGATGCCTACAACCTTCTCCTTCAACAAACCCATATCGACATACCTACTCTCACCCAGCCTTATATTGAGAGAGAACTTCCCAACAATAGAACCCAGAAAATCCCCATAGATCAAACACGGAAATTTGTCAGGAGGATTTTCAGTAGAAACAGTTGGGAGATGAACGGACGCTTCTATGGCGGGTTCTGGCAACAAATCGGCAAGCAGCACCGTAGAGAAATCTACATAAATGGAAGTCTTACAATAGAGGTAGATTACAAAGGTCTTCACGCTGCAATTCTAAGCGTTGATCATGGACATAACAGTTCTGAAGATCGCTATGATTTGGGAGAACTCATACTTCCTGGATTTGATCGAAAACAACAACGAGCCATCGTCAAGGGCCTCATCCTTACCGCAATCAATGCGGCCACAATCAAGTCAGCTTTCTCAGCCTTCCGAGCGAGCCAACCGAATGGAACCCCTGAGAAAAGGTTAAAAGACAAAGAACTACGCTTACTATTAGAAGCCTTTATTAAAAAATACCCGTACCTGGAGGAGCACTTATGTTCTGATAAAGGAATAGAGTTAATGTATGTTGATAGCAAGATAACAGCTAAAGTGATTAACCAGTTCACTCAATTGAACAAACCGATTTTGTCTATCCATGACAGCTATATTATATCAACCATGGACACCGAGTTGTTACACCAAGCAATGACTAGGGCCAGTAAAGAGGTTGTAAGTGCAGTCCTAGCAGTAGAACAAGAAATGCCTAGCTACCAACAGATAGAGGCTTGGAGACACATAGATAGACACCTGTATGGCCAGCACCTCAATTGGCAATACAAGAAAACCAATACTAAAGTACACAAAGAATATGAGGAACGATTAGATAAGTTTAACGAATACAGAAGACATAGATTTCCTGAGTATAAACCAGATACAACCTAAGAACTTATCCACTAGATATCGTGTAGGTTATTACTCCTATAAGGGAACTGGAGAACTACGTAAGAGTAATAACCCTTATAAAAGAAACAAGAGAGTTACATAAGAATAGATATATATCTACTAAGAGAAAAGAAACTATAGAAATACTAAAAGGAAACAACTCTCTCTATACCATTACTAGGAAGAGTTGAAACTTAGGTTCAACGAAGTCACCTTTTTGATATTTTTTTACCTCAGAGAGCGCACGGGTTAAGAAGAAACCCTCACTTTCAGTGACAGAATTCAGAGGGTCCCATTAGAAGGGACGTAGGGCGGAATGGAACGGTGAGGTGCCATAAGTCCACAATATCCATTACGAAAGTCATGTGCGATTTAGATTGTGAAAAAGTAGCCGTATAAACGGCACAGGCTACCTGTAGCCCTTATGTGCGAATGTTAGGAGTTCCGCACAGTGATAAAATAGACTGAAATCAGCGCAAATACTGTTTCAAAATACATATGCGGAATAGCCGACTTTAGCAGTATGTTTTGCACAGTCCTAATTCCGATAAAAACGGTTAAAACTTAGTTGAATAACGACATTTAATAGCCTAAATGCGACTCTCATTACCCTTGTGGCACTCCACCGTTCCATTCAGCCCGACGTCCCGGTAGTGAAACAGTAGACACGTCTACAGCTACTGGAAAGCTAATCTTGAATATGATGGTTTCAGTGGCTCAGTTTGAACGTGTCAACGGCGGAGTAAAAGTCTGCCATTGGGGCGGAGCAAAAGTAGGCCAGTTTGTTTGATTTTTGGGTATGTCTTCTGGCCTCTGCAGGGGCCAGAAGACATTGTCCGTCATTGAGACCTATGATGGGTGTTGTTT
>CAJQQZ010000143.1 GCA_905480575.1 uncultured Alphaproteobacteria bacterium
TCCGTTATGACCCGGAAGTGATGGTGAAAATCCTAAAGCCAGCTATCGATAAATCAAAAAGAGTCGGGTAGTATGTTACCTGATAGGTTACCTAAAACAATCAAATTTTGGGATATAAAGTGGCTACAGTTCGTATTCTCCTCACAGGAAAGACAGGAATGTTGGGAGGGGAAATTTACAAAAACCTCTCATCACATCACTACGACTACGATGTCATAGCTCCTCGCCGTAATGAGTTGGACCTTTGTAGCCAACGGTCCGTCCAAGAGTTCTTCCAAAACCAAGGCAAGTTTGACACGATCATTCACTGCGCTGCTAAGGTCGGTGGTATTGCTGCAAATATAGCCGACCCTGTTGGGTTTCTCTATGAAAACACGATGTTGAACAGCTGCCTTCCGATGGAGGCAGCAAAAGCCGGTATTCCAAACTTTCTTTTCATCGGCAGTTCTTGCATGTACCCAAAAGATTACCGCCAACCTCTTGTCGAAGAAGACGTGCTCGCGAGCTATTTAGAGCCTACGAACGAAGGTTATGCTCTTGCTAAAATTTCCGGCACAAAGCTCTGCACATACATCACGGAACAAATGGGTCTGAACTACAAGACGGTTATACCGTGTAATTTGTATGGGCCGGGCGACGACTTTAGCCCAAACCATTCCCATTTAATTGCAGCAGCTGTACGCAAGACTCACCTGGCTATCTGCAATGATGACAGCAGTTTGGAAATCTGGGGAGATGGTTCTGCTCGTAGAGAATTCCTATTCACGCCAGACCTCGCTAATTTTGTAAGCCAACACATAAACCAATTGGATCAACTGCCCAATTTGCTGAATATTGGATACGGTGAAGACCACTCTGTCTTGGCCTACTACGAAGCCATTCGAGACGTTGTTGGTTTCCAAGGAGATTTCACGTTCAAACTCGACGCTCCTGTTGGTATGAAGCAAAAACTAATGGACAGTTCAAAAGCCTTCAAATTAGGCTGGAAGCCGACTACAAGCCTGAGAGAAGGTCTCTCGAAGACCTACGAGGCCTTTAAAAAATATGAAGCAACGGATTGAACGATGCCTAAATATTCGCTCGCGGTAGAAAGCTGGGACCAGGCAGAACATGACGCAATCCAAAGAGTTGTGGCCTCTGGGCGTTTCACGATGGGGCCTGAAGTAAAAGCGTTTGAACAGCAGGCTGCTCAATATTTTGGGGCACCCTACTGTGTCATGGTAAACTCAGGATCGTCCGCAAACTTACTCGGAATTGCTGGCGCGATCTATCATCCCGACATTGACCTCAATCCAGGAGACGAAGTTTTAGTACCAGCTGTGTCCTGGTCAACGACTTACTATCCACTCCATCAATACGGACTCAAGATCAGACTCGTTGATATCGATCCCAATACGCTCAACATCGATCTGTCCAAATTGGCCAGTGCGATCACGGATAAAACCAAAGCAATTTTTGCTGTCAATTTGCTCGGAAATCCAAACGATTTTGATCAACTTTCTCGGGTTTGCGAAGAACACAATCTGATCTTCTTCGAAGATAACTGCGAATCCATGGGCGCCACCTATAAAGGTCGGCAAGCCGGATCATTTGGGCTCTTCGGCACGTTTAGTTGTTTTTTCTCACATCAAATCTCCACAATGGAGGGTGGGTTGGTGCTGTGCCATGATGAGAAGATGTACCACACTTTGCTGTCGCTACGTGCTCATGGCTGGACAAGAGAACAACCAGAACACAGTCATTTAAACGAGGAACATGATGAGTTCATGTCTCTGTTCCGGTTTGTCTTACCGGGCTATAATCTAAGACCCTTAGAAATGTCGGGTGCCATCGGTCAGGAACAGCTTAAAAAGCTACCTGCTATGGTAAAGCAGAGGCAAAAGAATGCTGAGAAATTCGTCTCTTTGTTTAGCCAGTTTCCAGGATTGAATATCCAACGTGAAATTGGCGAAAGCTCTTGGTTTGGTTTCAGTTTAATCTGCGAGAGCCATCTAGCAGGCCGCCGCAATGACATTATTGCTGCTTTAAATAATGCGGACATCGAGTACAGGCCGATCGTTGCAGGCAACATCTACAACAACTCCGTCTGTCAATTTATGGATATTGAACCAGCAACTGATTTGTTGAATGCTGACTTGATTGACCGCGATGGATTTTTCGTCGGTAACAGCCATGAAAACCTGGAGAGCCAGCTGGATCACCTCCACCAAACTTTACAACCCTTTCAAGATTAACAAGGATTTATCTCAATGAAGCTCGAAAGCGGCAAGATCTACATGAGGCTCTTGGGTGGACTTGGAAACCAACTATTTCAGTTCGCTAGCGGATACGGCATCGCACAGAAAGTTGGCGTTGATCTCGTTTTAGACCTCTCGGCAATGGCTAACTATGACACGTGGGAATTCGGCCTAGACGTGTTTAATTTGCCAGACAATTTAGAAATTGCCCATGTTGATGCCCGCCAAGACAACAAGCTCCTTGGAAAACTCACTAAACATCTCAACAAGAACTCAATCGCAAAAGAGCATAGCCATTCGTTTTGCCCCGAATTGTTTGAAATATCTGCGCCCTGTTATCTAAAAGGCTATTTTCAATCACCTCTTTATTTCCGTCACTGCAAGAAGGAAATCAGAACGTTCATAAAGCCAGCGAAAGAACTAACGGGTAAAAACGAAAAGCGGCTGAATTTAATTAACAATAACAAGCACTCGGTTTCACTGCATGTACGCAGAGGTGATTATCTGAAAAGCAATGAAAGTGCCGCTGCCCATGGCGTTCTAGGAAAATCCTATTACGACGCAGCGCTGAAAATTTTCGAAAAGTTGTATGGCGATGATTTCGGGCTCTTTCTTTTTTCTGACGATTCTGAGTGGGCTGAAGAAACTTTCAGCAATTACCCAAGGGTGGACGCCTCTGGTGATAAAAACGCTGTCGCTTGGGAAGATCTTCACCTTATGTCACAGTGCCAGCACAACATTATCGCCAACAGCACCTTTAGTTGGTGGGCTGCCTGGTTGAATGAAACAGAAGACAAAACAGTGATCGCGCCAAGGCATTGGTTTGGAAGGGAAAAGCATCGCCACACCCCTTCGTTTGACATGTTCCCAGATGGCTGGATCACACTCTAGAATGCCCACGGCTTTGAAAAACGTTCATGTCTATTATACGCAAGAAGGATACACCTTTGCCAACCTCTTTCCGGGCTGGAAACCAATTGTTGAAGGTTACTCATTTACCTTTGGTCCGATAATTAGCAGTCCTATCGATTATCTGATCATCTTAGGAACAACCAATCGCTCCTTTGATGTCCCGCTTCCAAAAGAGAGAATTATATTCATAACCTCTGAACCCGCAACGGTGCAGTACTTCCCCGCAAGCTATTTGAAACAGTTCGGCACAGTATTCTACTGCCAGGAGGACTACGAAGGCAGCAATCGCGTTAACATGCCACCTCTTCTGCCTTGGTTTGTCGGTGTTGACATGAGTGTAAATGCTGAAAATCGCGAACTACTTGGTTTCGATTTCTTTGATCAACTGAGCTTTCAAGAAAAAGACAAACAAAACCGCGTTTCAATAGTGGCATCGGCAACCACGATTACAGAAGTCCATCGGTTGCGGTCCAAATTTGCCCAAACTGTCAAAGACCGATTAGGTGATAAAGCTGATCTTTACGGACGTGGTTTCGCTCCATTCGGCGACAAATTGGATGTCTTAAGCCCCTACAAATACCACATTGCTTTAGAGAATCTTTCTGTTCCTCACTATTGGACCGAGAAAATTTTGGATGCTTTCCTCAGTGATTGTCACCCTTTCTATTTTGGTTGTCCAAATATATCAGACTACTTCCCCAAAACTGCCTTGTCTCAGATCGATATTCGCAAACCCGAAGAAGCCGCCGATCTGATAGAAACGGCGATCTCAGAAAACCTATGGGGAAAAACAAAAAAGGCGCGGTTAGAAGGCAAAGAATTGGCGCTCAGAAAATATAATCTCCCGTTTTTTGTTGCCAAGTACCTATCAAGTCAAAAACTTCTTCCGTTAGAAGGACAGACCAAAATTCTTCCCGTCTCGGCTTGTCTCAGCCCGACGCGAAGAGTTAGGAACTCGATCCGAAACTGGGGCGCTGCCTGTCTCGACAAAAAGCCACATAAACAAGCAGAACACCGAGATGCGCGAGTTCTTCAAGACTTTCTTAAGGATAAGACTGGCTCAAGAGTACATTTGGGTGTCCGCGACGGAAATCTGGCATGGCGCCTCTCCAAACATGAACAGGGCCTCCAGCATTTTGTTTATGAACCTCGGCTTGGCTTTCGCGATCAATTGGCCGCTTTGTTTGAAGATTGCTCAAACGTTTCGCTTTATTTCGAATTCGAAGAACTATTGTCAGAACTAGAAACACATAATCTAAATTTAGTTTTCGATTGTGGTCTCTTGGACGTCGCCTCACTTGTACAAAGCATTCCATCAAACAAATGTTCGACTGTCACGCTAACAAATTTATGGAACAAACAGCATTCAGCTAACATCAAAGGGCTGCGCAACTGGCTTTCCAAACCTCATAAAAAGCTCAAGACAAAAGCTTACAGTTATGAGATTTATCAAAAATAACTTAGATTTGGAAAAGAAAGCAGGGATCAACCTATGTATAGATCAATAGTCCGACTGAATGTGTTACTGGCAGCGATGTTAGTGGCAACGCCATCTCTCGCAGTCGACTTTTCAATCCAATGTCATAATGACGAACGAATTTCTATAGCCGCAGTTGGTGACTTACTCTTTCATCGTCGTCTTCAAGTTCAGGCCTATACCCGGACAGAAGGTTTCAAGAGTCTGTGGGCGCCGGTGGCTCATTTGTTGAAAGACGCGGATATCACCTATGGGAACTTAGAGGGCCCTGTTGCTCCTGGTGTACGGTCTGGTGGTGTCGCGGTAGAAGATCCCGGATTGCGGTTCGATAACCGACTATACACAACCTACCCGTTGTTCAACTATCACCCCCGCGTTGTTAAGGACGTCAAGGAAAGTGGATTCGACATTGTTTCAACAGCCAACAACCATGCGATGGACCGAGGCGCGTTGGGGGCAGAGCGGACAATAGAGTCGCTGACACAAGGCGGTATGCCTTTTACTGGCACGCGTCTCAAAGACCAGCCGAGGGAATTTACTCAAGTTGTTGAGACCAACGGGTACCGCATTGCCTGGTTGGCTTGCACCTATTCAAACAACGGCATG
>CAJQQZ010000144.1 GCA_905480575.1 uncultured Alphaproteobacteria bacterium
TAAAGGACACGGCTTTCCAGCCAAGTCCTGGCTCAGAACAGCTTTGGAACAAGCCAGAAAACTGATCCGTTATGACCCGGAAGTGATGGTGAAAATCCTAAAGCCAGCTATCGATAAATCAAAAAGAGTCGGGTAGTATGGCCGATGTTACATAAAGTCTATGTAACCTGTTGTTTTTAATAAATTGAAGCCCGCGCTTTGAGCCAGATAATTTGCAAAAGGAGTGAAATGAACTTGCGGTGCCAACTTGAAATCGAACTTCCTATCAATTTCGGCAGGAATAGTGATCCGAGGTTGACGCGAAAATTGGTTCAACCTCAAAAGGTGGCTGCGATGTTAGAAGCTCATTTGAACACCCAACTGAATGGTGGAGTTCGTGGCGCTATCCAGATTGTATGTTCCTAATGGACCGGTAAAATCCATGTCAAAGTCAGATGTAGTCTGGAACTTGTATTCCAAGCTTGCCGAGGCCTGTTCATTGAATTGAAGACGTGCACCAGCTTTTGCTTGATAGGAGAAAACGGAGCCACTGCCTTCAAAATTAGCCAGTTCTGCCTCTTGCCATAGGTAACCCGCTCCAATCCCCACAAAAGGCTGAAACACGAGCTCTGGTGTTTTTGCATAGTAGACAGCGTTGCCCATAACACTGTGGGATTGTAGGTAGCCTTCGGCAAAACTTCCGCCTACTGAGAAATCCACAGCGCCACTTCTGTAAGTATATTCTACTTCCGCTGCTAAGCCCCAGTCATTCGCTAGGCCCAAGGTGACGCTTGATGCCAGACCCTCAACGCCTGTCATGAAGAGTGTTGAGGCGCCAGACTTTCTTAGTTCGCTATCATGGGTGAAATTGATCCCAGAACTCAGCTCTATGTAGCTGTTAAAATCTGTGGGCATCTCAACCTTGAAAGTCGGCAATGAGGGTGTTCTCATGTGGAAGACGGCTGCTTTTGGGGCGACGTGTGTATGGTGAATTGAATGAGCTTGCGCGGTCGAAAAATTTAACAAGAAAATGACAAACGTCAAAACCGCGCTTTTTAAAAAAATAAGGCATTAATAAAATCCGTTAGTAAAATAACTATAATATAAATATGGTTTTGCGCTTCCAATGGAGGCCTTATCGCAAATTGCGAAGAGTCGAACCAAATGTGTGGCCGAGTCACCAGAGTCGCCCAAGGCAAAAGCGAACAGGTTTAGAGTCTAACGGAAGAGTCGGATATTTCCGTTTTGCGAAGAATCGGCAAAGAATCGACGCAAAACGGGAGCAAGAGTTCAGATTGTGAGGATTTTGAGTGCGAGGAAACCTACCAAATGTAAGGAGATTCTAACTGCAGAGCCGTTCTTTGATCAATCCGCTGGCTTTTCCGAAATCCATCTGGCCAGTGTAGAGCGCCCGTAACTTGGCCATTACTTGGCCCATATCTTTGACTGAACTAGCCCCAGTTTCTTCGATAATCTTGCTGACTGCTTCTGCAATCTCGCCTTCGCTCATGGCACGAGGCAAGAAACGTTCAATGACCTCAATCTCTTCACGTTCCTGCTGAGCGGTTTCAACACGGCCAGCATTTTCATAGATTTCAATGGATTCACGGCGCTGTTTCACCATTTTTTGGAGAATCGCCAGGATCTCCTGCTCATCAATCCCATCAGAGTTGCCTTTCTCTCGTGCGGCGATGTCTCTGTCTTTGATTGCTGCCATGATCAGGCGCAGGGTGGTCGTAGACCGTTTTTCCTGGGCTTTCATAGCAGATTTGAGGGCCAGGTTGAGATCGTCGCGAAGCATTGCAATACTCGAGAAAGTTTAGGAGGTTCTGAATTTACCCCAAAGGCCGAGAAAAAGCAAATAGGGATTTTGGCCGTAACCTGTTGATAATTATGAATTTTTGCTAGATGCGATAAATAATCCTTATGCTCGACTATTGCTTGACCTATAGCACAAATTTCCTTATCACCCGCTGTCGAGAATCCACATATTCCTACAAAACCCCTTTGGAAAGCTAGAGAGCATGACTCAAACGCGCCCACTCCAACCCTCGAAGGCGAATGCCGCATTGGTTCTGGCAGATGGAACGGTTTTTTGGGGACGAGGAATCGGGAAAAAAGGCGATAACGTTGGTGAGGTCTGCTTCAACACCTCATTGACAGGTTACCAAGAAGTCCTGACAGACCCATCTTATGCAGGTCAAATCATCACTTTCACCTTCCCTCATATTGGGAACGTTGGCACAAATATTGAAGACTTGGAGTCGTCTATTAATGCAGCTAGAGGCTTGGTCGTTCGTGCAGACATCACTGAGCCTGCCAACTGGAGAGCCGCCCAGCATCTTGATCAATGGCTGATTGGACGCCAACTGACAGGGATCGCAGGGATTGATACCCGCCAATTGGCCCGGAAAATCAGTACAGCAGGCGCACCACATGCCGTTGTTTGTTACCCCGAGAATGGTGTTGTTGACGTCGAGGCTTGTCTTGAAAAAGCGCGCTCTTGGGCTGGACTTGAAGGCATGGATTTGGCGAAAGAAGTAACGTGCCGCCAATCATATCATTGGCAGGAAAGCGAATGGTCTTTGAAAGCTGGGTTCGGCGAACAAACTGAACCAAAGCAAAAGGTCGTTGCGATTGATTACGGTGCAAAGTGGAACATTCTACGCTGCCTAGCCGGGCAAGGTTGCGATGTGACAGTTGTCTCTGCAGAGGCAACGGCGGAAGAAATCCTAAGCCACAATCCTGATGGTATCTTTTTATCCAATGGTCCTGGTGATCCAGCCGCGACCGGCGTTTATGCGGTGCCAACAGTCCAGAAACTTATTGAGTCAGGTAAGCCCATATTTGGAATTTGCCTGGGGCATCAAATTTTGGCGCTAGCTCTTGGAGCAAAAACCAAGAAAATGCACCAAGGGCATAGGGGCGGCAATCATCCGGTTAAAGATTTCCAGTCCGGCATGGTCGAAATCACCAGCCAAAACCACGGCTTCTGCGTTGATGAACACAGTTTGCCGGAGAACGTTGAAGTGACTCATCGCAGTCTGTTCGATGGTTCTAACGAAGGTATCCGCGTGAAAGATGCGCCGATATTCTCTGTGCAGTATCATCCAGAAGCATCACCAGGTCCGCAAGACAGCCACTACCTTTTTGAACGCTTCGTCGAGAACATCGCCGCTTCAAAAGCGGCCTAGCTTTAGCTTTTACAAATTCTCTCGATGATTTCTGGCATTGCAGGGCCGACATCTGGATGTTTCAGTGCAAAGGCCAAAGTGGCGGCGACAAAGCCACGTTTGCTGCCACAGTCATAGCGCGTACCGTCGTAAACCACGGCGTGACAGTCGTGACCGCTCAACATTGTGACGAGTGCATCTGTTAGCTGGATTTCATTGCCTGCGCCCGGCTCTTGTTCTTCCAAAACGGAGAAAATTTCTGGCTCCAGGATGTATCGGCCAGTGATGGCCATGCGGGAAGGGGCTTCTGCTAGGTTTGGCTTCTCAACCATGCCCGCGACCTTCATGAGTGTAGGAGACAGCCGCTTCCCCTCCAAAA
This sequence comes from uncultured Alphaproteobacteria bacterium, assembly GCA_905480575.1. Lineage (GTDB taxonomy): Bacteria > Pseudomonadota > Alphaproteobacteria > UBA7985 > CAJQQZ01 > CAJQQZ01. Next base: position 3,532 of record CAJQQZ010000144.1, read on the forward strand.
TTCCGTACCTTGATACTTGTTCTTCAGGGACAATTTCAGACGCAACAACGTTACCGCCTTTTTGATCGTAGACATCAATCAGCTGTTTTAGGCAGCCTACTTCGGCATCAATCAGATCATCGCAAAGTATGACGGCAAAAGGCTCGTTACCGACCATTGACCGTGCTGACCAAACCGCATGCCCCAAACCTTGTGGAACCTGTTGCCTTGTGTAGGCAATCTGACCTGGCTTCAGAAGCCCATCACGGATCTCTTTTATCAGGTCCTTTTTGTTCCGGTTTTTCAAGGTCTGAATGAGCTCAAAAGGATAGTCGAAATAGTCTTCGATCGTGGCCTTGCCTCGCCCCGTCACAAAAATGAACTCTTCGATCCCTGCCTCTAGGGCCTCATCGACAGCATACTGGATGATTGGCTTGTCGATAATAGGCAGCATTTCTTTCGGCATTGCCTTGGTTGCTGGCAAAAATCGAGTGCCAAGACCACCAACGGGGAAGACGGCTTTTTTTACTTTTTGAGACATGACATTTCGCTCTTTAAGGCTCCTGTTGGCGGCTATAGGCTTTGGGGCCTTCAGCAAGCAAGTAAAAAGGGGGCAAGATCCTGTGAGAAGTAATAAATGGCAGCTACCTATTGCAAAAGCTCTTGATTTCTCGCGGGAACCTAGTAAATCGCCGCTCACTGTTTTGTTTGCTGATACGTGAGAGTTCTATGACTGAAATCAAAGAAGGGGTTCCGATGAAGCCTGTTTTCGTTTTTGGAACGCTGATGGATTTGGATTTGTTCTCTGCAATCATCTCCAAAAACCTGACGCCAGAAGATATGACCCCAGCGATTGCTAAGGGTTGGAAGCGTGTCGTCGCTGCAGGGAAGTCGTACCCAATGTTGGTTCCGTCTCCTGATGGCGAAGTTCATGGTTTCATAATTCATAATTTGGACAGTGATGATCTCGCGAAAATGCAGTTTTATGAGACAGACGAGTATCAATTGACGTCAATTGCTTTGCAGGTTGATGATCAGCCGATCGAAGCTCAGGTTTATCTGAATTCTGGTCGTTTAACAGCCAGTGATCAAGCTTGGTCTTTCGATGATTGGAAAGCAAACGGCAAGGCGCTTGCTGTAGCAGTTGCCTCTCAAGTTATGCCACTCTTTGGTCAATATTCCTTACGTGAAATAGATATTATTTATGATCGTATTGAAGAACAATTGATGGCAGAGCTAGCAGCAGCTGCTTGATAGCGCCAGGCAGCCCAAAATTTGTTCAAGAAAATTGAATATTACTGACACTAGTTGTCAGTAAAGAAATGATAGCCTTCATTAAATGGACTTAGGCATCAAGGCCTTCGTGATTTTTTTTGGGCTATCAAAATGGAATTAATTTACCCTTTTCTGCCTGGTATTCTTCTGGCTTACGGTGCTTTCCTCATTGGGATATCTAGCCCCGGGCCAAATGTGCTTGCTGTCATTGGCACGTCGATGTCGCTCGGTCGGAAGTCAGGTGTCGGTCTCGCTCTTGGTGTTGCTGGCGGGTCGTTCTGCTGGGCGATGCTCACGGTCATCGGGCTTTCGAGCCTAATTGCCACCTACGCATCTGCACTAGATATCATTAAGATCCTGGGTGGATGTTATTTACTTTGGCTGGCCTTCAAAGCATTTCGGTCAGCGACATCCGCTCACGACATAGAAGCAAAAGCGCTGTCTGGAGGCAATCGCTCTTTCGGTCGGTTTGCCCTCCGTGGTTTTACTATTCAAATGACTAACCCAAAGGCCGCCTTGTCTTGGATTGCAATCATTTCATTGGGATTAACGCCCAACGCCCCTTTTTGGGTTGGGGCAGTCATAGTCGTTGGAACGGCGATTCTATCGATTGTTCTTCATGTCCTTTATGCTGTGGCATTCTCGACGCCTGTGATGGTGACGCTCTATGGCAAAGCACGTCGGTTTATCCAGCTGACTTTGGGATTGTTCTTTGCAGGTGCCGGTGCCAAACTTCTGCTCGATCGAACATAGGGAGCACACCATGGATCAAAAAGGCAAATTTGAAGCCCTAAAATCGCTGCATGAAGAGGAGGGAATCTTTGTCATTGCCAATGCTTGGAATGGCGGTTCCGCGAGAATACTGACAGCTTTGGGTTATAAAGCCTTGGCGACGACCAGTGCTGGGTTTGCTTTTTCGATTGGATACCGTGACTCGGCGATGGGCCTTGCGCGAGATCAGGTCCTTCAGAATGCTCGGGAGATCGTAGAGGCCTCGGCGCTGCCGGTTTCTGGTGATTTGGAAGAAGGGTTTGGACCGGCACCAGAAGATTGTGTGAAAACCGTCGAAATGGCTACTGAAATCGGATTGGTTGGCGGTGCTATCGAAGATGCAACTGGCGATCACTCTGATCCCATTTTTGACTTCAATCTCGCAGTCGACCGGATCGCAGCGGCTAGTGAAACTGCGCGGGCCCTTTCCTTTTTTCTAACCGCGCGCTCAGAGAACTTCCTTTATGGGCGACCTGATTTGGATGACACGATCCGACGTTTGGTTGCGTTCGAAGAGGCAGGTGCAGATGTTTTGTACGCACCAGGCCTACCAAGCTTAGAAGCCATTCGTGAAGTTTGCTCTGCTGTTACCAAGCCAGTTAATGTTGTGATGGGGTTGACTGAACCGAAACTAACGGTGGATCAGCTGCGAGCGGCAGGTGTCAACCGTATTTCCGTTGGTGGATCTTTTGCGAGAGCTGCACTTGGTGGATTTATGAGAGCGGCGGAAGAAGTGCTCGAACACGGCACTTTTGACTATGCCAGTGATGCGCTGCCTGATCCTGTGGCGGCGAGCTATATGTTGGACAAAAAACGCGTTGTCTGACGGCACTTCGAATCTGTTAAATTTGGCCTGAGCGCCCATTGGAACAGGATTCGGTCTTTGCTCGACATCAGAAAGCTGTTGAGTTAGTGTCGGAGGCAAATCAAAGGCGTAGGTTTCCATGCTTCCTTCTCACAGTCGACAACCACAGCTGATTTCGGATAAATCTTACGGTGTGGCGGTGTGTTTATCGGGCGTATTTGGCATCTTGGGCATCCATCATTTCTACCTTGAGCGATGGCTCCACGGTATTTTTGATTTGGGCCTTTCAGTTGTAGGATTTTCCCTGATATTCTTTTCGAATGACGCTTCCCTAGGGATGCTTGGGGTGGTGTTGCTCGTCGTGGATGGAATTCATACAATCTATGTAACCTACAAACTGTTAGTTGGAGAGTACCGGGATGGGCAAGGCTTGATCGTTGCCTACCCTGGTCAATTTAAATATAGCTAAGCGAGGAGCTAAAAAATGAGTGAACTAAGTCCAAAAGGTTTTGTGCCTACTGTACTCCTATGTTTCTTTTTGGGAACTTTAGGAATTCATAGATTCTATGTCGGCAAACCAGGCACAGGTATTTTGATGTTATTGACCCTGGGCGGTCTTGGCATTTGGACGATTATCGACTTTGTGATCATCGTCATTGGCAATTTCAAAGACGGTAACGGATTACCGATTAAGAACTCCTAACCGACTTTCTCAACGGTCATGTAACAATGGACATAGTCCATGGCATGACCGTCTGGGTTCTCAGCGACGAGATCTTCGTAGCTCTGATAGAAAGCATCGACCAGGTCTGCCTTCTCTTCGTCCGTCCGGTCGTCGCTAAGCGCGGTTTTAAAGACTGTCTCGCTCCATGATCGCATGGTGGGGATGAGAGAGGTAGCATAGTCGCGGGCTGACATGTCTGAACTGTTGTCAAATGTATGGCGGTAAGGGCAACCAACGACGCCTGTAAAAGATGAGTTAACGCGTAAGCCAGTCTTGTAAACAGGAGAGTTTTCGTCGTTCATTGGTGCTGCAAATTCTGCTTCAGTCCTGTAGAATTGCGGGAAGGTCGCGTTAACGTACTCTTGCGCTGTGATTGTTCCTTTGTCTCGCATTGAGCGCCAGAGGTCATGGAAGGTACTGAACATGTTCACGCCGCCTGTGTTGCCCAGATAGCGGCCTTCCTCGTCAATGCAAAAGTTCATGAATACAAATCTGCTGCCAACGGGCATTTCAGCCGCTCGTGCCAAGAGAATTCTCTCCCAGTCTATGGCTGCATGGTCAGCGAACTTTTTGCGCGTTTCTCCTTCTGCTCCGACCATGTGAACGTGGTTTTCGATCATACAAGGACGATCAGATATCCAATGCATTGCTGTGGCGGAGAACCCGATGTTCAAGGATTCGTTCGGTAGGATTTGTTGATGGAATGAAGTGCCGGAACCGTGGACGAAGACACCATCGAAATCTTTGGCATAAGTGAACTCTGGTGTGTCGGTCATGCCGGCCATGTTTTTGAAAAGCTGACTGTAATCATTGGAAGGTAGGTCGGTATAGGTGACAACGATTTGCCTGTCCGGCCAACGTTCTCTCAATTTGGAGACTAGATTGTAGACGGTTTCTTTGGATGTACCGCCGTCGGCTGCTCCCATATCGGCAATCTGGACGGGGCGTCCTTCAGGAGGCGCACTAATCTGATCAACGGCGGCAAAGAGCAAAGGCGAGGCTTTGTCGATGACATCCTTGGCACCCCTAGTGCTTTCGCTGTAGTACCCGCCGCCCTTCATTGCGACAGTTGAAGCAGTACTCTTTTTCATTTCAGACATAAGCGACTCCCTTTTCGAAATGCTTATCATGATTTTTCTTAACTTTGAGTATTTTTCGCCCCAGTCTTGCCACAGAATCCTTCGATAGAGAGGTCTATCCTTGTTATGCCAATCGCTGGAACCCTTATTGTGCCTTTAGTCAAGCCAAACGCCAGACTTTCATTTCTAATTATTTCTTTGAGTTTGTTGATTCTATTTTCCTTTGCCACATTCGGCTCCGCACAGGCTGATGACTCTATTGAAGTTACGTCGAAAGCGACTGACGTTACTGTTTTCCCAGATGGTGCAAGAGTGCAGCGCGCCGCAACAGTGTCTGTGCCCGCCGGACATTCAAAAGTGGTCATTCGAGACTTACCAGTCTCACTCAACGATGCCTCATTAAGAGTGAAAGGTGAAGCCGTCGAACCGATTCAGATTAGCTCTATCGAAAGCCGTGTTGGGCATAGTGAGCAATTGGCAGGGAAGAAGGAGCAAGAATTACAAGATACCATCACTGAGTTAAGAGATAAGAGGAAGCGAGCTGACGTTAATATTTCTGCTGCACAACAGCAGATCAGTTTCATCGCCTCTTTGTCAAAGAACAAAGGCTCTTTTTGGAATGAAGCGACCTCCATCGAAATGTTGGAAAAAGCGCTCACTGTTATCAACGATGGAACAACTGACGCACATGTGAAAATTCTCCAAGCTCAGCGGGTCAAGCGCAAGTTGGATCACAAGATAGGTAAGCTTGAAAGGGAGTTGAACCAAATCGCGTCGGGACAAAAGGCATCGCGAATAGTAACGGTTAATTTGGTCGCTTCCGCAGCGACAGACGCTAATCTGTACCTAGAATACGATCTCTCAAATGCCGGATGGCAGCCGCTCTATGATTTGCGTTTGGACACCACCAAAGAAGCCGATAGCTTGACTATCGACCAGTTGGCGGAAGTTACCCAGAATACAGGCGAAGATTGGATTGACGTTGCCATAACGCTTTCAACTGCCAGAGTTGCAAGAAACACCCAAGCCCCATCTTTGGATACTTGGTTTCTTTATGTGTAGAAGTTCAGACCTGATCTGACAGTTTCCGGATTTTGATGCGGTGTCTGTCGGATCAAATTCAGTTTATGAACTTGGCCTTCCAGATTTCTTTGCCCTCTATCATTGTCTCAAATGGCGTTCTTCCGCAACATCT
>CAJQQZ010000145.1 GCA_905480575.1 uncultured Alphaproteobacteria bacterium
ACATCGTAGTTTCCTTTGTTTGATGTTTTTGGTTTGCACCTACATCAAAACCGGAAACGGCTGGCTCCTTCAAGAGCCGAACGTAGTCCTTCCAGCTAGCTGGAAGGACTACTATGTCAGATTAAGTCGGAACTAATTCACTTCAATACTCAAAATCACAAGGTGTTGACCAAATTATTGCAAATTATTCCGTTTTCAAATTTTGAACCCAACCTTTCGAAACAAGAGTGTCCAACGCAATGGAAATTTGCCGATTTGAGAACTGCTTTTTCCGTTCATTCCATGCGTAAACTTTTTTCACTAGTTCCTCGCGATTAGAAGGAGCACCAAACTTTATTGTCCAATGAACTGTTGCTAACAATTCTAAACCGAATGGAGTTTCAAAACCAGAAACGAGGTCACTCACTTTGTCGAAACGAGTCAAGGTTTCGTTTTGCCCACACAAAAACTTTTGAGAATCTGCTACCGCCCCAGGGACCAAACTGATCTCTTTATCAGGACTATCACCACCATCTCCGTAGCCTGCAATCAAGTGGCCTTCAATGGCATTAAGCACGTGTCTAGGATTCTCAGCGTATGGACCATAATGGTGCTTCTTGAAAGTCAATCGCAGTGGCTCACCAGCCTCCTGCATAAAGTACATTAAGTTTCTGTAATTCAATCAGAGTAGCAAAAGGATCAAGAAGCCCACCCACATAACGATGTAGAAGTCCAACCAATGCCGCTCTTCCAGGGGTCATTTTAGGCACTTTGCGATTGCTTACCATTCGCTTAGTCTCAGGAGCTCCATTAGGTTCAAACACAGTTATTTGGAGATCATCGTTTCCTCGTAAAACCTCTTCTATTCGGGATCGCACGTCAACCCAGCTCAAGCCGCCAAGACCACTTCCTAATGGAGGAATAGCGATAGATTTTATTCCTAACCCTTGGATTTGTATGATTAGATCTTGTAATCCTGATTCAATATCTTCCATTCGACTGTCGCCACGCCAATGGCGCTTGGTTGGAAAATTAATCACATACTTTGGATTTGTCAGTTGCCCTGTCCGAAAAACAAACATTTTCCCAGGTACAACTTCATCCCGCTTGCAAGCCGCTTCGTATGCACGAAAGTTACCAGGAAACGCTTTTTTAAACTGCAATGCGATACCGCGACCCATGACACCAACACAATTTACCGTGTTTACTATCGCCTCGACATCTTCAGATAAAATATCGCCTGTTTTGTATATAAACATATCCTACCTCCTTCTTAGTAGTACCAGTTTCGCAATATTTCAGCATGGGGTTTATATTCTGCATTTTTCAGAGCTACACTTACTTGGGTATAGGTAGGTTGAGAATGCACACCTATACGCGAAACCAATTGCCACGGAAAACGTTTCTCAATCAAGCACTCGGCTTGTTTGCCGTCCTTCCTTGAAGCCCAGTTGTGTGTTTCAATAGCACTCCAGTCTAGTTCGCGAAGCCTCTCTAGGTCACAAAGATCCTCAAAATAATATGCAACTGTGTTAGATTTGGTAAAAGCCCAACGCAACCCTTCCGCATCCGCCCAATTGACAACCGATTTTAGGTCGGCTTCAAGATGGACGATAGATTGCTGACCGCCGTGATATGTTATGTCAGTGTGATTTCCACGATGAAGCATGTATAGCATTACTGATCTGGGACAAAATTAAATGGTACACATTGACCAACGAATAAGTTTTGGTGGCTCTGAAGTCGTAACTCTGTAAGTCTACGATCTTTGATAGTATTCATACCTATCGCTGTTCCATTGGGTGCTTTGTACCTCATTATGTCATCAGAAAACACAAACCCGTCTTGGATAATGCTTCGCAGTTTATCGACATGAACAATGTGGTAAATTTTGGGATCTTTTGGCACCTCAGCCATTAGTATTTACCTTCGCAATTCGGACAATTAATCTTTGGCAGAATTTGACTCTACTACCAATCCTGTTAGCTTCTAATTCTGTTAAGCACACTAGATCAGTCTCCATGAACAGGCAAACATTCGATTACATCATCATCGGGGCAGGATCTGCCGGTTGCGTGCTTGCTAACAAGCTGGGTGTCGATACATCAAAATCGATTCTGGTTCTGGAAGCAGGACCAATGGATTACGACCTGCTGATCCACGTCCCTGCTGGCGTCTACAAAGCCTGGCGCAATCCGAAGCTCAATTGGAACTATGAGACGAATGACGAGCCAGCGATGGATGATCGGAATATCTTCATCCCGCGTGGCAAGGTTGTTGGGGGTTCTTCTTCTATTAACTCAATGGTTTACATGCGCGGCAATCCGCAAGATTTTGATCGTTGGGCATCAGAATGTGGCCTCCCCAATTGGAGCTATGCTGACTGCCTGCCCTATTTCAAAGCCGGAGAGACGTCCGACCGCGGCGGCGATGAATGGCGCGGTGACAGCGGGCCTTTGGGGGTCAGCAAAGGCGTTTATGACAATCCCCTTTTTGATGCTTTTTTTGAGGCCGGCGGACAGGCTGGCCAAGGGCAAACCCTGGACCCAAACGGCTTTCAACCCGAAGGGGTCGCCCGTCTGGATGCAACGCGGAAAGACGGTCGTCGTTGCTCCGCTGCTGTAGCCCACCTGCGCCCAGCCCTCAAACGCGGCAATGTCACGTTGCTGACCCGCGCAATGGTGAGAAAAGTAGACTTAGAAGGCAACCGCGCGACTGGTGTGACCTTCGATCATAAGGGGCAAGAGCGCACCATTCACGCCGCAAAAGAAGTCATCCTCTCCGGTGGTGCCATCAACTCCCCCCAAGTTCTCATGTTATCGGGCATTGGCCCAGCCGCTCACCTCAAAGACCACGAGATTGAGGTGAAGCTCGATTTGCCAGGTGTCGGACAAAACCTTCAGGACCACGCCTGCACCCTGCTGACCAACTCCTGCCTCAAGTCCTTTCCCATGCACAAAGTCGACCAACCACATCGAAAACTCGCCGCTGGTATTCAGTGGGTTTTTACACGCTCTGGCGTTGCTGCTTCCAACATTTGGGAAGCTGGTGGTATGATTCGGGGCAATGATTCCGTGCCGTACGCTAATGTCGAATACCACTTCGGACCAGTGGGTTTTGAATACGAAGGCGACAAGATGAAATTGTTGCAGGCTTTCGTTTTGCACATCGATCAATCCCGTCCGCGCAGTCGAGGTCAGGTCACACTGAACTCCGCCAACCCATACGACAAGGCTAGAATTCAATCCAACCTCCTCACCCACCCAGAAGACATGCAGGAAATGATCGAGGGTGTTCGAAAGGCACGGGAGCTTTTTGCGCAACCCGCTTTCAACAGTTTGAGTGGTATTGAATTGGATCCAGGCCCAGACGTGCAAACAGACGATGACCTTAGCAACTGGATCAGTGCGACGGCAGAAACAGATTTCCACCCCTCTTGTTCCTGTAAGATGGGGCATGATGATATGGCGGTTGTCGATGATCAGATGCGTGTTCATGGCGTTGAAGGATTGCGCGTGGTCGATGCCTCCGTCATGCCGCAGATCACTTCAGCAAACCTGAACGCTCCGACACAGATGATTGCTGCTAGAGCCGCCGATTACATTTTGGGCAAGGAGCAGCTAGCACCTATTCACGCTCGGTTCGCTTTTCAGGGTTAGGACTCGGTTGTCATCCCAGCCGGAGCGGAGCGAAGAGAAGGGATCTCTATTTCAGCCACATCCATGGCAGCAAAAAAGGGCCCTGATATTTTTGCTTCACAAAAATTCTGGGATGACAATGAACCATTAATCCAAGAGAGCATTCGTTAACGGCGACTTGGCGTCTGCCAAACCGTCAATGACATCGAAATGATGCTGGCCTGTCGCTATATAGCTCGAAGTTTCGATACCAAAACCGGTCCACAAGTTTGCCAACAACTCAGACTGTCGAATGAACTCCGGGCGCTCGTTGCCACCCACCCAACAGACAAGGTCCACGCCCGCGACGGGCTGATTGAGCACGGCACTTTCTGCAATTGCTTCGGCTTCATCCATTCTGAAGTCATAGTTCATTTCGGTTTTCAACAAAGGCCGCAAATCGTGAAGTCCGGAGATAGAAACCACGCGTTCCAAACGCTGGCGCAGATCCGATGAAAGCAGGCTGTCCTGACACATCATGCGAGAGACCAGATGCCCACCAGCAGAGTGGCCCGTGATGCGAATTGGACCATCGACCAACGAGGCCGCCTTGGTGATCGCAGCGCCCATCTGCTTTGTAATTTCAGAAATCCGAACAGTTGGCGCCAAGTCATAAGACGGGAGTGCAATCGCCCAGCCTCGATCCACAGTTCCCGCTGCAAGATGAGACCAGTAGGACTTGTCAAAAGCACGCCAATAGCCGCCATGAATGAAGACCGCCAACCCCTTCGCTGGTTCCTCTGGTTTGAACAAATCAAGCTTGTTGCGTTCACCCGGCCCATAAGAAACGTCCAAATCGGCCAAACCTCTTTTGGCCATAGATTGGCGGAATTCGGCTGCGGCTTTGGCCCATTTCGGCGGGTAATCGGCCGCTCCTGAGATGTAAGCTCCATTGGCGTAAGCGTCGTCCCAATCCGTGATCATCGCATTCCTCGATTGCTGTCTTCTTAAGAACTGTTAGACTAGACCAAAGAGCCCTCATTCGACAAGAAAGCATCATCGTGACAGACTTTGCAAAAACCAAATCCCTGTTCCATTTACCTGAAGGCATCATCTATCTGGATGGCAACTCTCTAGGCCCTCTGCCCAAAGCAGCCACCGCAGCGGTCAGCAAAACAATGCAAGACGAATGGGGCGAGCTCCTGATCACCGGATGGAACAAAGCGGGTTGGATGAACAAACCCTCGAACGTTGGTGATCGTGTCGGAAAACTGATAGGCGCACCATCTGGATCAGTTGTCATGGGTGACACACTATCGATCAAAGTCTACCAGGCGCTTGCCTCAGCGCTTGAGATAAACTCCGACCGCAAACTCGTGCTTTCCGACACGGGCAACTTCCCCTCTGACCTCTACATGGCCGACGGTTTGATCAAGTCTCTCGACAAAGGCCATGAGCTTCGCCTTTACAACCCCGAATCAGTCGCCGAGCAGCTGACGGAAGAGGTTGCTGTTTTGATGCTGACGGAAGTCGACTACCGAACGGGTCGCCTTCACAACATGGCAGAAATTACGAAGAAGGCTCACGATCTGGGTATCATTACCGTTTGGGATCTAGCCCACACTGCTGGCGCAGTGGACGTTGACCTCGAAGGGGCGGACGCCGATTTTGCCATTGGATGTACCTACAAGTATTTGAACTCCGGCCCCGGTGGTCCCGCTTTCATCTACGTAGCCCCAAGATTACAGGATCAAGTCAGACCAGCACTTTCAGGATGGCTAGGGCACGAAGCGCCCTTCGCCTTTGACCTGGATTACCGGGCTGGTGGCGGCATTGAACGCATGCGCTGCGGCACACCTCCGATTCTCCAACTTGCATCACTGGAGGCATCTTTAGACATTTGGGATCTCGCAACCATGGCGGACGTCAGAGCCAAGTCTATCGAGCTGACAGATCTCTTCGTCAAGTTAGTCGAAGACAGCTGCCCAGATCTAAAACTCGCCAGCCCCCGTAACGGACAAGAAAGAGGCAGCCAGATTTCCTTCCATTTCAAGGAGGGCTATGCCGCCATGCAGGCCCTCATTGACCGCGGTGTAATTGGCGATTTTCGGGCACCTGACATCATGCGGTTTGGCTTCACTCCACTCTACATTGATGAAGGCGATGTCATTCAAGCCGTTGAAATCATGAAAGAAGTGATGACTAACAAGCTTTGGGACAACCCGAAATATTTCGAGCGTTCGGCGGTGACGTGATCTATTCACCACGTTTGCGCCAACGGGTGAAATGATGAAACAAAACGGCTATCTAAAAATTGGGGTCCTTGGTGGCATGGGCCCAGAAGCGTCTGCCACCTTTTATCTCAGCCTGATCAAGCTATTCCAAACAGAGCTAAAAGCCCGACATAATTTCGAGTACCCCGAAATGATGATCCACAACATTCCTTCGCCTGACAATGTGGAGGCCGGGGTCGATGACGAGCTGAAAGACTATTTGTTGAACAGTGTTGAGTTGCTTGAGAAATCAGGCATGCAGCTGTTGGCGATACCTTGCAATTCTGCCCACGTTCATATTGAAGCCGTGACCGCCGCATCAAAGGTCACGGTTATGAACATCTTAGAAGAAACCGCCCACGCTGTGAGCAGGGCAAAGATCAACCGCGTGCTACTGCTTGGCACGGAAAGTACCCTGAAGAAGGGAATTTACGTCCCCCACCTTGAACAACGCAACATTGAAGTTGTTGTCCCAAGCCCAGATCATCAGGAGGTGGTCACTCACTCTATCATGGCTGTGTGCGACGGAACCAACGATGGCATCACGAAACGTCAGGTCTTGGATGTTATAAAAAGCTACCCAAATATTGAGGGCGTCGTTCTGGGCTGTACGGAGATCCCGTTTATAGTAAATCAGCAGGATATGGAGCTGCCTTGTTTCGACACACTCCAGATTTTAGCGAGAGCAACCTTCAAACGATGCCAAACGCAAGGATGACGTCCGCGGCTGCTAAACTCAGTCCCAACCCAAGTCATTGTGCTCGCCGAGGCCTGGTGCACTACGCTCAAGGTTTAATTCAGCATTCGAAAATTTGACCGGCGACCTAACACCGGACAAACCTTCGGGGCTAATCTTCATGCCACGATGCTCGATTTGTGGGTCATCAAGTGCCTCCCCGACCGTGTTGATTGGGCCACAAGGCACGCCAGCCGCTTTGATTTCATCTAGCAACTGAGCGCGTGTCTTTTGTTTGGTGGCTCCTTCAAGCAAAGCCGTCAGAGCATCTCTGTTCTTCACTCGCGCTGCGTTATCAAGGAAACGTTGATCCGTTGCGAGGTCACCTAGGCTGAGCGCTCCGCAAAGACGCTGGTACTGCGCATCGTTGCCTGAGGCGATGATGATGTGACCGTCACTGGCTTCAAAAGTTTGATACGGCGTTAGATTTGGGTGAGCATTGCCCATACGCTTGGGTGTGTCACCCGTCGTCAGATAGTTCATGTTCTGGTTCGCCAATACGCCAACCATGGAATCAAAGAGCGACATATCAATATGTTGCCCTTCGCCAGTACGCTCCCGCATGGCGAGCGCCGCTTGAATAGCAATCGTGGAATAAAGCCCGGTGAAGATATCGACAAAAGCCACGCCCATCTTCTGGGGAGGACCATCAGGTGAGCCTGTAATGTCCATGATACCGCTCATACCCTGGATCAATAGATCATAGCCCGGCCTAGCTGCATAGGGCCCGTCTTGACCAAAACCCGTTACAGAACAATAGATTAGCTTTGGGTTGATTTCCTTCAAGCTCTTGTAATCAAGGCCAAATTTCTCCAACCCACCCAGCTTGAAATTTTCTACCAATACATCTGCATCAGCGGCTAAAGCCTTCACCCTTTCCAGATCTTCGATGTTGGAGAAATCAGCAGTGATCGACTTCTTACCCCGGTTACAGGAATGAAAATAAGCAGCAGAACGGTCATTACCCTTTTCAATGAAGGGGGGTCCCCACTGGCGTGTGTCATCACCATTAGGACTTTCAACTTTGATGACGTCAGCACCCAGATCAGCCAAGGTTTGACCAATCCAAGGTCCCGCAAGGATACGCGCCAACTCTAGAACTTTGAGGCCTTTGTAGGGAGTGTCTGCCATGTGTTTCTCTTAATATGCCTTCCCGGAATTTTCATCAGAAAACAACCGAGGTCTTGCGCCAACTTCGCTCAATCTGCATGATTTCCCCGGACAAGTCTGCCGACTATTCGGGAAAATCGGTTGATTTTTTGACTTTAGAAAAAGGCCTGCAAACCAGTTTGTGCACGACCCAGGATCAACGCATGAACGTCGTGCGCGCCCTCGTAGGTATTCACTGTTTCAAGATTACACATGTGTCGCATGACCTGGAAATCCTCAGAGATGCCGTTACCACCGTGCATGTCACGTGCCATACGGGCAATGTCGAGTGCTTTGCCACAGTTGTTGCGCTTGACGATGGAGATCATTTCTGGCGCCGCATTGGCTTCGTCCATCAAACGACCAACCCGTAGTGACCCGAGAAGCCCCAAGGAAATCTCCGTCTGCATGTCCGCAAGCTTCTTCTGGAACAGCTGTGTTTGCGCAAGTGGACGATTGAACTGTTTGCGATCCAAACCATACTGACGAGCAGCCTTCCAGCAAAATTCTGCTGCGCCCATCGCACCCCAGGAAATACCGTAGCGAGCGCGGTTTAAACAACCAAATGGGCCTTTAAGACCTTGTACGTTAGGCAGCAAGGCCTCTTCGCCTACGGTAACATCCTGCATAACTATCTCACCAGTGATAGAAGCTCGAAGTGAAAGCTTGCCACCAATCTTTGGTGCGGACAGACCCTTCATGCCTTTCTCAAGAACAAAGCCGCGGATCTTTCCGCCGTGAGCCTCAGACTTTGCCCAGATGACAAAAACATCAGCAATCGGCGCATTGGAAATCCACATCTTAGAGCCGGAGATGACATAGCCATCGCCGTCTTTTTTAGCGACTGTCTTCATGCCACCTGGATCAGAACCAGCGTCAGGCTCGGTCAAACCAAAGCAGCCAATCCACTCACCTGAGGCAAGCTTTGGCAGATATTTCATGCGCTGCTCTTCAGAGCCGTAAGCGTAGATCGGATACATAACCAACGACGATTGCACTGACATCATAGAACGGTAGCCAGAATCAACGCGTTCTACTTCGCGCGCAACCAAGCCATAAGTCACATAACCGACACCGATGCCGCCATATTCCTCTGGAATTGTTGAGCCAAGCAAACCCATGTCACCCATCTCACGGAAGATGGATGGATCAGATTTTTCCTCGCGGTAAGCCTCAATAACACGCGGCTGTAATTTCTCCTGTGCGTAAGCCGCAGCAGAGTCGCGGATCATCCGTTCTTCCTCGGTGAGTTGATCTTCCATACGGAATGGATCTTCCCAATCAAAGGAGGAAAGGTCGGGTGCAGATTGTGGAGCCAAAGCCATTTATCAAATTCCTATATCAACAGAAGAAGTCGCGATTGGGCGACTCACGTTCTCAAACAAAGCATTAGTCCAAGGGTCTAAATGATCGTCAAAAAATCTGCAATTGAATCCCGCCAAATGCGACAGTTCTTGTTGCAGTATTAAATCAGTCCAGCTAAGGCCGAAGGAACAGTTTTTTCAGGGAGATCCTTCATGCCTCTAGCCATGAACAAAGAAGTTTTCATCACCGCCGCCATCACAGGCTCAGGCGCTACACAAGACCGCTCTCATCTCGTGCCGCGCAGTCCAGAACAAATTGCAACCGCAGCAATCGATGCCGCTAAAGCTGGTGCTGCTATTGTTCATTGCCACGTACGTGATCCAGAGACAGGCGCGCCAAGCCGCGACAAGGGCATGTTCCGCGAAGTGACAGAGCGTATTCGTGCTTCAGACACAGATGTGGTTTTAAACCTGACGGCAGGCATGGGCGGTGACATGGTCTTTGGTCCAACAGAAAGCCCGCTTCCCCTCAATCAAGCTGGCACAGACATGGCCGGTGCAACAGAACGCGTTGCACACGTTGCCGAATGCTTGCCAGAAATCTGCACACTTGATTGTGGCACAATGAACTTCGCCGAAGCAGACTATGTTATGACCAACACACCTGGCATGTTGCGTGCTATGGGACAGATGATGACAGACCTAGGCGTCCGCGCGGAAATCGAGGTTTTTGAGACGGGCCATCTTTGGTTCGCACAACAATTGGTTAAAGAAGGCATCATCGAAGATCCCGTCATGGTGCAGTTCTGCATGGGCGTTCCATGGGGCGCACCAAATGATCTCAATACCTTCATGTCCCTGGTAAACAACATTGACCCGAACTGGACCTTCTCTGCCTTCTCTCTTGGTCGTGACCAGATGGCTTATGCAGCGGCAGCCGTGCTTGCCGGTGGTAATGTTCGTGTCGGTTTGGAAGATAATCTTTGGCTCGACAAAGGTGTGCTGGCAACCAATGCACAGCTCGTTGAGAGAGCTGTAACTGTTGTGACTAACATGGGCGCAAAAATCATCGGTCCTGATGAGGTTCGCGAGAAACTCAAGCTCCAGAAACGCGCTCCTGTAGCGAAATAGATTTCAGTTTTCTTGGACGAATATTTTGCGATTGATAAAGAAGCAAAATCGAGGACTAACGACCAAGTGGGAGTGCAGCCTTAGCGGCGCATGAGCGTAAGGAAAAAACATGACGAACAAAGCAACAATCGTTGGCGGCGGGGTAATCGGTGGCGGTTGGGCCGCAAGGTTCTTGCTTCATGGATG
>CAJQQZ010000146.1 GCA_905480575.1 uncultured Alphaproteobacteria bacterium
ATATTCACAGTTCATCAATGGCCTTACTAAAGCAGGGATCGAAGTCGATCGTAAAGTGCTTTCAGACCTCGCCATTCGTGAGCCAGGTGCATTTAAGGAACTGGTCAACCAGGCTCGTTCCGCCGTCGAAAAAGCTGCCTAACTAAAACTAGGCAACCTTTTTGGAGATTTTAGGGGCAGGTCTGGTCACCGGACGCTGCCCCTTTTCTATTGGTAAATTAAGAAGGCTAAACATCTGATGATTGATGTTAATGCATTGAGCGACAAATGGGTCGCTGAAGTGGAAGCTGCTAGCGATCTGGCTGCTCTGGATTCTATTCGTGTCACCGCCCTCGGTAAGAAGGGTGAGATCACTGGCATGATGAAGCAGATGGGGTCACTGAGCCCTGAGGAGCGCAAAGAAACTGGTCAAGCGCTGAACAAGCTTAAGAACGCTATTAGCGACGCCATTGATGCGCGTAAAACAGATCTAGAAGACGCGGAGCTTGATGCACGTTTGGCGCAAGAAAGCGTCGACATTTCACAGACGGTTCGTCCGCGCCGGAAAGGCACGATCCATCCCATCAGCCAGACTGTTGATGAAATGATCGCTATCCTCGGCGAAATGGGCTTCACGCTGGCCGAAGGACCAGAGGTCGAAGACGACTATCACAACTTCACAGCGCTCAACATGCCAGCCGACCACCCTGCTCGCCAGATGCAGGATACGTTCTACATGAACGGTCACTCCGGCGACGAAGGCAGTCTAGTACTACGGACGCACACATCCCCTGTGCAGATCCGCACAATGCTCAGCGAAAAGCCACCCATTCGCATCATCTGCCCTGGTCGTACATTCCGCTGTGATTCAGACGCGACTCACACACCGATGTTCAACCAGGTTGAAGGCTTGGTCATTGGTAAAGACATTCACATGGGCCATTTGAAGGGTTGTCTACTCGACTTCTTGCGTGCTTTTTTCAACGAACCCAACATCAAGATCCAATTGCGCCCATCATACTTCCCTTTCACGGAGCCTTCTGCTGAGGTCGATATCGGCTGCTCCCGTCAAGGCGGCGAACTCAAAATCGGTGAAGGCAACGATTGGTTAGAAATTCTCGGCTGTGGAATGGTTAACCCCCGGGTCTTAGAGGCTTGTAACATCGACCCCAACGAGTACCAGGGCTTTGCTTTTGGTATGGGGATTGAGCGATTGGCTATGCTGAAGTACGGCATACCTGATCTTAGAACTTTCTTCGACGGCGACGTTCGTTGGCTCGACCACTACGGTTTCGATGCCTTGGATCAACCGTCTATGGTGGGAGGGCTCAGCCGATGAAATTCACCCTTTCCTGGTTGAAAAAGCACCTTGAAACTGATGCCTCCCTTCAGGAGATCACCGACAAGCTGACTGCTATTGGTCTTGAGCTGGAGGAGGTCAATAACCCTGCGGAGAAGTATGCACCCTTCCGCACGGCAACTGTTGTGGACTGCTGGCAGCACCCTAACGCCGACCGCCTGCGCGTTTGTATCGTAGATTCTGGCACTGGCGAAAACACTCAAGTCGTTTGCGGCGCCCCTAATGCTCGCAAAGGCATGAAAGCCGTATTTGCACCCGATGGTGCCTATATCCCTGGTTTGGATGTCACGCTGAAGGCCGGAACACTGCGCGGTGAAGCCTCTAACGGAATGCTAGTTTCTGAGCGTGAACTAGAGCTATCTGATGAGCACGACGGCATCATCGATCTGCCTGAAGAAACTGAAATCGGTGTTCCTTATGCTGATTTCGCTGGCTTGAACGATCCTGTTATCGAGATTGGCGTCACACCCAACCGTGGCGATTGCCTAGGTGTGCGTGGGATCGCGCGCGATCTTGCGGCCACCGGTATTGGTACCTTGATTGAACACCCTGACGTCAAAATCGAAGGAAGCTTCAAATCAACACCTGTTGTCAAAATCGAAACAGAAGGCAAATACTGCCCCCTATTCGCAAGCCGCTTGATCAAAGGCGTTAAGAATGGGCCGTCTCCTGCTTGGCTTCAACAAAAACTGACAGCTATTGGCTTGCGTCCGATTTCTATTCTGGTTGATATCACCAACCTGATGACAATGGACCATAACCGTCCGATGCACGTTTTCGACGCCGCTAAGGTCAAAGGTGATCTGACTGTTCGAATGGGCCGCGAGGGTGATTCCTTCATGGCGCTAAACGACAAAGAATATGAACTCAACGAAGAGATGACTGTCATCGCAGACGACAATGGTGTTGTCTCCCTGGCTGGTATCATGGGTGGCCTCAGCACTGGTGTACAGGACGACACTGTCGATGTCCTTGTTGAATCTGCGCTTTGGGACCCGAGCAACATCGCCACAACTGGCCGCCGACTCAACGTTTTCTCTGACGCACGTTTCCGTTTTGAACGCGGCGTTGACCCTGAATACACAGTTGAAGGCCTAGAATTCGCGACGAAGCTTATCCTTGGTCTATGTGGCGGTGAAGCCGGTGAAATCAGTCTAGCAGGTGAAATGCCTAACACACGTCGTGAGATGGAATTCGACCCTGCCATGGTTAAAAGCTGGGGCGGGATGGATGTTTCTACTGATCGCTGCGTCGAGATCTTGAACAGCCTGGGCTTCATGTCCAAGGCGCAGGGCGACAAGTTGATGGTCTCCATTCCAACTTGGCGTACAGACATCGATCG
This sequence comes from uncultured Alphaproteobacteria bacterium, assembly GCA_905480575.1. GTDB lineage: Bacteria > Pseudomonadota > Alphaproteobacteria > UBA7985 > CAJQQZ01 > CAJQQZ01. The sequence continues at coordinate 2,682 of CAJQQZ010000146.1, forward strand.
CCATTGGGATTTGATCGAAGAGATCACTCGTATCGAAGGCTTCGACAACATCCCAGCAGTCTCCTTGCGCAATGAAGAATCGCTGCCACAGGACGCCTACACATCTGACCAGAAAAAACTCCGTTCAGCACGCCGTGCACTTGCGGCTCACGGTATGAATGAAGCTGTCAGCTGGTCGTTCACATCTTCAGTCACTGCTCCTCTATTTGGTGAAATCAAAGACGAAGTTAGATTGGCAAACCCAATTTCTTCTGACCTGGATGTCATGCGCCCGAGCCTGCTGCCAAACCTCATTTTGGCGGCTCAGCGTAATGTGGATCGCGGCTATGGTGATACGGCTCTTTACGAAATCGGCACTTACTTCTTAGGCGTTAAGCCTGAAGAGCAGCCAACGGCAGTTGCTGGCCTGCGTACTGGCTCTCAAGGACCGCGTCACTGGGACCAAGGGCAACGCTCTGTTGACGTGTTTGACGCCAAGGAAGATGCAATGGTCGCCCTTCAGGCTTTGGGCGCACCGGTTTCCAATCTGCAAACCTCTACTGATGCACCTTCTTACTACCATCCCGGACGATCTGGTTCCTTGCGCTTGGGCAAGAATGTTTTGGCCAACTTCGGTGAATTACATCCACGCACTTTGAAAGCCATGGATGTTAAAGGGCCAATCGTGGCATTTGAAGTCTTTCCCGCAAATGTGCCGAAATCAAAGAAGGCAGGCTCGACAGCCAGACCGCTGCTGAGACCATCGCCGTTGCAACCCTTGGAACGGGACTTTGCTTTCATCGTTGATCAAGGCGTTGCAGCAGACGCTGCCTTGCGGGCCGCCAAAGGTGCCGACAAGAAATTGATCACGGCCTCTTCACTGTTCGACGTTTACCAAGGCAAAGGCATCGAAGACGGAAAGAAATCCTTGGCTTTATCAGTAACTATTCAGCCGCAAGATCAAGCCATGACCGACGAGCAGATTGACGAAGTTTGCCAAAAAGTCATAGCGCAAGTCATCAAAGCCACCGGCGGAGACCTTCGATCCTAACTACTACTGGCCAAGAGAGAGTCCATCAAAGTCTTGACAGCGACTCTCTCTTGGCCGATTAGCTCCATCATCTTTTCTTAAGAGAAATCAGACACCTATGGCCGGCAACAAGGCAATTCCTCAAAGCCACATTCGCAACTTCGCTATTATTGCGCATATCGATCACGGTAAGTCGACTCTGGCTGATCGCATGATCCACCTTTGCGGTGCCCTGACCGACCGCGAAATGAAGGATCAGGTTCTTGATTCCATGGATATCGAGCGCGAACGCGGCATTACGATTAAGGCCAACACCGTTCGCCTGGATTACAAATCTATCGATGGCCAAGATTACGCGCTCAATCTAATCGACACGCCTGGCCACGTCGATTTCGCTTATGAAGTCAGCCGGTCCTTATCCGCCTGTGAAGGCTCTCTGTTGCTGGTTGATGCCAGCCAAGGTGTCGAAGCTCAGACATTGGCTAACGTCTATTTGGCTTTAGAAAACGATCACGAGATCATCACAGTGTTAAACAAGATTGATTTGCCCGCGGCGGAGCCAGAGCGAATCCGTCAACAGATCGAAGATGTTGTTGGTTTGGACGCCAGCGATGCGCTCTCTGTGTCTGGTAAAACCGGCGATGGTGTTCGTGAAGTCCTAGAACGCATCGTTGCAAACGTGCCCGCCCCTGTTGGTGATGATTCAGCGCCTCTGAAGGCGCTGTTGGTTGATAGCTGGTATGATACCTACCTTGGTGTGATTATTCTTGTCCGTGTTGTCGATGGCTCCCTCAAGAAGGGCACCAAGATACGCATGATGAATACTGGCGCCACAAGAGACGTTGAGCGCGTTGGTGTATTCACACCTGCCAGAGTTGACAAAGGCTCACTCAGTGCTGGTGAGATTGGCTTTATCACCGCTGGCATTAAGACAGTGGCAGATTGTCAGATCGGTGATACTATCACGGAAGAACGCCGCTTGGCCGACGCACCACTGGCTGGATTTAAGCCATCCATTCCAGTGGTTTTTTGTGGTCTGTTTCCTTCAGAGGCCGCCGAGTTCGAAACTCTACGAGACTCGCTGGCGAAATTGGCACTGAACGACTCTTCATTCCAGTTTGAAGCCGAAACATCAGCCGCTCTCGGTTTTGGCTTCCGCTGTGGTTTCTTAGGTCTACTGCATCTTGAAATCGTTCAAGAGCGTCTTGAACGCGAATTCGACTTGGATCTCGTCACAACAGCGCCTTCTGTGGTTTACAAAGTCTATCACAACAACGGTGATCTGCTCGAAATTCACAACCCAGTAGACTTGCCAGAAGTAACGCAAATCAAGAAGATTGAAGAACCTTGGATCAAAGCTACTATTCTTGTGCCAGATGAGTTTTTGGGCCCAATTCTGAAGCTTTGTGAGGATCGTCGTGGTATCCAGCAAGAACTGACTTACGCTGGCAGCCGTGCGATGATCGTCTACAGATTGCCGCTAAACGAGGTGGTGTTCGATTTCTATGATCGTCTTAAATCTGTTTCAAAAGGTTATGCATCTTTCGACTATGCCTTGGACTCTTATGAAGAAGAAGATTTGGTTAAAATGCAGATCCTGGTTAACCAGGAACCTGTCGACGCCCTCTCCATCATGGTCCACCGTTCCAAGGCAGAAGCGCGCGGACGCGCTCTTTGCGAACGGTTGAAAGAGCTGATCCATCGACAGCTGTTCAAGATCGCAATCCAGGCTGCCATCGGTGGCAAGGTTATCGCGCGTGAAACCGTCTCTGCGATGCGCAAAGACGTGACCGCTAAGTGTTACGGTGGTGACGTCAGTCGTAAACGCAAGCTGCTCGACAAGCAGAAAGAAGGCAAGAAACGCATGCGCCAATTCGGCAAAGTCGATATCCCACAGTCCGCTTTCTTAGCCGCTCTGCGTATGGGTGATGACTAAGGCATTAGCGTCTACCCATCCAAGCTGTCAGCAATCCTAAAGGAATGAGAGTCACCCAAAGTGGCCAAATAACCAGCTGACCAATGCCGTAATCCCAAAGCCGCCAATCAAGATATCGTTCTGTCACGGCTTGCGTGAGATTAAGTGTGCCAGGGCTAATGGAATACCAAAGCTGACCCAAAGGGTAGCTCTGCCAATACCCATCACGGAAGTAGCCGTAGGCTTCGTTGAGAATGAGCAACAAAGCGGTGGTTAGCAATAGGATACCAAAAACTTTGAAGATCTGCTTTATCACTTTGTGAGCTTTCTTTGTTGCCTTTACCCCTATCTATGCGGACCCGCGTTCACAATGAAATCAAAGCAACGTGAACGTCCTGTCATCAATGAATCGAAAGGCAGCGTGAAGCTTGAAAATAAATCGACAAACAAGCCTTTGACGCCATTGCATAAATGAGCCGTCTCCGCTAGTTTGCGCCTCGCTTTTACGGGGTGGTTTACCCCGCGCTGGTGAGGTGGCCGAGTGGCTTAAGGCGCACGCCTGGAAAGTGTGTATGGGTTAATAGCTCATCGAGGGTTCGAATCCCTCCCTCACCGCCAGTACGACCAGTGGTCGTAATCTGTAGAAGCAAGTCATTGATTTCAATGGCTTTTACGTACCAAGGACGACCTTTATTGGTCGTTTCTACATGCACAAGCAGTATTGTGCATGAGTGCAGGGTTCGCGTGCAGGCTTGCCTGAGTCGAACTTAGCACGGGAGATACGACTCGTTTCTTAATGAAGTTTTCATTAAGTATTCACGAGTTGGTCTTTTAAGTGGCAATATGCCGTCTGGTGGCGTCACAACAGGCGCATGGGCGAGAATGTTGTCCAGAATGCTCTTTCAAGTCTACGGGCTGACGAGCAACTTGAGTGATTACGATCTCAAGTCAGTTTTTCGATTGTTCAGCCACGAACGTTAATTGTGGCAAGTGAACCGGCTGTTTAGCCAGCCGTAACCTAGGGATAGCGCGTGAACGGCAACGTTCGGGTGTGAAGTGTCCCAACAATGTACCCCCTTCGGGTGCTGGTTCGGAGCGATCCGTCCAGTAGATTCTGCCAGCAGTAAGGCGGATGAGGGGCTAGGTTGAGTGGTATGATAAACGTATGTGAAGTGTTATTAAACGCCGTGAAGGGTAATGAGCTAAAGCTGCTGGTTAAGGCTCAGACCAAAAGGTGTGTGATCGGTTCGTCCACTTGGCGGTTGGGCGACGCTAACTTTATGATCACCGGCGGACAGACACTATCTACCCCACTCGTGTCGGAGAACTGGAACTGGGTAAGCCTGTATCGTTGCCTTCTGGGCAGTCGAACCGCAAGGGGAGATGTTGACGGTGCAGGTAAAGGATACGACAAAAAGCGAAAGCTCGGCTGTAATGGTCGGGATAGGGGTTTAGACGTTACCCCACGCGAAAGCGGGCAGACTTGTCGTTGGTCTTTCTTGGCGAGAAGGTATTCCATACCTTCGGCCTTTGAAGCAGAGAATTCGATGGATATAAAAATCGGGTCTCTGCTACTACAGAAGACCCGACCCAGAGAATACTCTCTTCAAAGGAATTCACTATTTCCTAATGAAGAGGTTATCATGAGTAGTAATCTGTTGCAAACGGGTTCTGATACCTCTGACGTTTCGGAGACGACTTCGAACGTCATATCAACTATTCCCACTTGTTGGGAAGACATTGATTGGCGCAAAGTGGAAACCAACGTTAGGAGGTTACAACACCGTATCGCCAAGGCAGAGCGGGAAGGAAAGGCTCAGAAGGTCAAAAGCCTTCAGAGATTTCTCACCCGATCTTTTTGCGGTCGTGCATTGGCCGTAAGACGTGTCACGGAAAACCGTGGCAAACGCACATCCGGTATTGACGGATGTCTGTGGAAGACCCCCACATCAAAATGGCGGGCTATTGGCACACTGACCAAGGAAGGCTACAAAGCCTCTCCTCTCCGTCGTGTCTATATCCCTAAAGCCAATGGTAAGAAGCGCCCTCTGGGTATTCCGACCATGAAGGACAGAGCCATGCAGGCTTTGTATCTTCTGGCTTTACAGCCAATAGCAGAAACCCGGGCTGATCCGAACTCTTATGGGTTCAGAATTGCTCGATCCACCCATGACGCTATCGCCCAGGTCAAGAATCTTCTTGATAAGGAAGGCAGTGCCCGGTGGATATTGGAGGCTGATATTGCTGGATGTTTTGACGCGATTGATCATGATTGGTTACTCGACCATGTCCCTATGGACAAGGACGTGCTCCGAAAGTGGTTAAAAGCGGGTGTTGTGGATTTGGGCGCTTTCCAGCACACGAAAGCAGGCACGCCACAAGGAGGGATTATCTCTCCTACACTGGCAAACCTTGCGCTCGATGGATTGGAAGGTGAATTGGAGAGGCACTTCGGATCTCGGAGAATGCTTCACAAACACCATAAACGCAACAAGGTGGGGTTCGTGCGTTATGCAGATGACTTCATCATCACCGGTAGCTCGAAAGAGTTACTCGAAGATGAAATCAAACCCCTGGTCGAAGACTTCCTCGCCAAGCGAGGCTTGCTTCTTTCGCCAGAGAAAACCTGTGTAACCCACATTGATGAGGGCTTTGACTTTCTGGGATGGAATGTTCGCCGGTTTCGCCGTCAGGTGATACTGGTTCAACCATCAAAGAAAAACCTCAAGGCTTTCCTCGGCAAATGCCGAGACATCATCAAGTCACACAAGGCCAGCACTCAGGTGCATTTGATCTGGAAGCTCAATCCCATTCTTCGGGGTTGGTCTAACTATCATCGCACTGAGACTGCCAGTAGAACTTTCGAGTACGCCGATCATCGGCTTTGGAAGTTACTCTGGAGTTGGTCTAAACGCAGACACCCAGCCAAGTCGCTCCTTTGGGTGAAGTCTCGTTACTTCATCCGTCAGAAAGGCAGTGACTGGGTCTTTGCCGGAACAGGGTTATCTGATGATGGTCAATTGGAAGAAGCTGAACTCATGCTGCTGAGGCAGGTTTCTATCAAACGCCATTTGAAGATTAAAATGGACGCCAATCCATTTGATCCTGAGTGGGATGATTATTTCCTCAAGCGTCAACAGAGCAAGTTGGTTGACCTCTACCGACATCGTCGGAACGAGGTTCCAGCTCTCAAACGACACGATGGGAAGTGCTACTTCTGTGGCCACCCCATCACGGAGGAAACAGGTCTGGATATTCACAAACTTCTCCCCCGCCAAGAGGGAGGAAAACGTGGAAAGAAAGAACTGGTTCCAAGTCATCCTGTCTGTCGCCTGCAATGGCAGGTCAAGCACAGACGACAAGCAAACTCTGCCGGTTCTCTATAGCTGATGAGGACTTTGAGAGGCTTGAGCGGTATGCTGGGAAACTAGCACGTACCGTTCTTAGAGGGGAGAGACAGAGCAATCTGTCTCCCCCACTCGACTCGCCCTATTTGTCATTTTTCGACATGCGAATGTAATTTCGCGACATTCGTGTGTCCGTCAATTGATGGAGAATTCTGCTGTGTTACTCCAATCGGAAAAGATATCTTCTCCACTCGAACCATTACCTCGGCTCACGACTTTCGCTCTCCATTCGTAGCTTTTCCCTGGCTGGAAAATAGAACTTTCGAGGCGATATTGACCGACCGCTTTCCTTGTGAATCCTGATTGGAAAACGTACTCCCCGGTCTCCGTATCAAGAATCTGCCAGGCCGTTTCATCCCACCGGCAATTCAAAAGCTCTCCTTGTCGGGCTAGACTCAAAACGATTGTTTCGTTCAATCCAATTCGGCTCCCATGCAGCGGGGAAATCGTAATAGGTGTTTCCAGCACCAGGCACGCCAGTGTAATTGGAGGTGGCTCTAAAGGCAGAGGAGTAGGTGGTGCTTGTCCGCCTGTTACAAAACCCGCCGGATCAGTCCATGGTCCCGAAGCAGACTGAGTTAAGGCCCGAGCCCGCCAAGTGAAAGCGGTTGCTGGCGCTAAATTTTTAAAAAGTTTTACCTTGTGGCTATGACCATTGTTCTTTCGAGAGACATGGTGCCCAAAAGTCAGCTCCTGTCCGTTCACTACCTGCCTGATCTCAATTTCGGTCATGTCCCACAGACAGGGATTTTGTGGAGGAACGTCCCAAGAATAGAGATGAAAAGTTAGATCCAGGGGAACATTTGTGGCTCCATCAAGAGGATCTAATTGAACAAGCGGTGGCATGGAAACACAAGTCACTCCGTTGAAAAAACTCGTCGTAAAATCGTGAATCTTCGACCAAGGCGAGGCCCAAAACACTGTCGGGGTTCCACCACCACTGGGAGAGAGGTTACTTAATGCGCGAACGCGCCAATGATAGCTTTGCCCGAATTCGAAATTGGCATCGTTAATGCGCTGACCTACTGGCTGTCGTAGTGTAAACTTGTCTGTATGGCTTTTGCCGACGCCGAAGATGAAATGCCCGCCCAAGTTCTTAGTTTTGTTGTCTATGGTTTTAGCAAAAGCTGAATCAGTTCGATAACAAAAGTAATCATAGTCGACTAAATCAGCGGGTTTGTCAGCAAACTGCCACTCTGTCCAAACCCAGCCACGGTCCTCCAAGCGTTTGCCCTTCGCAGCTGGCGTGCGAGACTTTGGCCACAACCAAATATTAACTGCGCTGGCCGAAGTATCGATCATTCTTACAGACGGCGCGGTGGTTGGCGGGCAAGCCATGGCTTGTGTGAAACTGGCGATTAGACACACGACAGTAAGCAACAACACGTTCTTGAAACAGGCCATAGAGACTCCTCCTCTCTCTTTATGTTCAACGTAGCGTTTGGGTTAATATAGCCTATGACGTAGATTTTTGAAAGATTGCGCCGGTCAAGGTCTGCACTGCGCCATTTATTTGGAGCCAAAAGGGCGAATTTGTATTGACTCCGGGGCTGGTGCCGTTTGTTCAAATGGAAAAAGTTTAGCCATTGGAGGGAGGGACTGTCACCCTCCAATGGCTCTTTTGGATCCTCGGTTGATGGCCTCCTCAAACCACAACCAACGAAGGCAATGCCTAAACTACCTCCTCCTCATCCTTGCCATTCAACCCGCAAAAGGCTCAGTGACAACCGCAATGTAGGGGAAAATAGAAAGGAGTTCTGTGCTAAAAGTCACAGATTAGAATTTTATGATTTTTATGTTCCAGGTGGCGCAGTTAAAACTCGCTGCAAGAAGCAAGGGACCAGATTTCTATAGCTTAGAGCCCTTCACCGTCTAACTCGGTTAAACGGTCAGCGTCCAATATTTTAATCGCTTGGCGTTGCGTTTCAATCAAACCGCTCCCGACCAATTCGCTCAGAGCACGGCTCACCGCTTCCCGACGTGCGCCCACACGCTGGGCAATCTCGGCATGTGTTAGCGCTGGCTTCAAAACACCACCATCGAAGAGTTGACTTCTTACCAGCGCTTCCCTGATTACCAATGATCTTACCCGTTCAGGAACTGATTTTGTTGCCAGTTCGAAATTGCGATTGCTTAACCGTCTAATCGAATGTGTGAAGTCTTTAAGCAAAGCAAGTGCGAACTTTGGTTGTGATTCGATTAACTGCAAAAACTCGTCAGAAGATAACCTGGCTACTTCCACATCAGTTAGCGCGCAAACGCTTGCAGAACGTGACCCGCCGTCAATTGCAGCAAGCTCGCCGAAATAGCTTCCCTTTGGGATCTCATCGCAGGCAAGTTCTGTCCCTTCTAGAGAGGTCAGAAACGCCAGAACACGGCCTGACAGCAGAAAGAAAACACCGTTTTCCTCACTTAAGTGATGAATTATCACCTGGCCTTTGCCGTATTTCCTACGCTGCATTTTGCTCAGAACAGACGCTGTTTCTTCATCGTTAAAGTACTGAAACAGCGAAATACCCTGGCTTAGACTTTCACTTGCCTCAGCCATCATCGCCCCTCGAAATCTCCCTACCCTTTAAGCACTTGCACACGAGCAGGAAGCTATCACGGTGAATCTAACCTGAAACCACTTATAAATGATAGGTTTTAGACTAATCTGTAGAGAACTCAGTGGGTATGCTTCGTTGACATCAACGAGATTGGGCTGATTTGTGCGAAATTACGAGCAGTCTCCGCAGTTGCCATAAGTCGTAGCATCTTTCAATCCAGAGGCACGAAAGTTTAGAGTTTGCCCGCTCTTTCAAACATATGCCAAGCCGTTTTCAGGTAGTCCGTTCTGAATGAATGTCCGTCTGCAAAGAGGCAAAAACTCAGAAATTCCCCATTGCCATTAGAACGGTTTTCGCAGCGCAACCGGTCGATATTCTCCGTTGTAGCTTCACCAAATTCGCCGAATTTGCCATACATCTTCAACACTTGGTGCACATTACCTTGTTGCGCATCCCGTATTTTTCTACCCTTCAAAGGAACCGTCTTATCTCTATCCCCATGAACATGAACAATACTCGTCGGTGGCGTGGTACAGCTGTCCGGTATGGGTCGCCAGAACGTACCTGCCATGGGTACGAATGCAGCAAATGATTGGCTGCGATGGCAGGCCAAAGTCCAGATCATCATACCGCCCGCTGAAAATCCTGTGGCCATTAACCGATCTTCATCAATTGAGAAACGGCGCGTTGCGTCAGCAACTACAGCGTCAAAATAAGCCAGCTCATCAACACCCTCCCTTGGAACCACTGATGGAGAACCTGGCAACGCCCAAGCCCGTGACGCGGCCTTGGTCGCAATGATAGCGATGCCGAGATCATCGGCGAACCGGCCAAAATACTGGCTTTTAACAATGCCTTCTGCAGTGCCACCCAAACCGTGGGCGAAGACAATAGCCCCAATCAAGTCGTTGCCGTTATGATTGGTTGGCATGCGAACTCGGTAGGTTCTGTCGCCTAAATAGCAGTGAGAATTAACGCCACAAGCAACAGCCGATTGCAAATCGAAGCAGGAAACAAACAAACCTAAAGCTAGTAAAAATCGCCGCACAATTTTGTTCCTCTCCATTCTCTACTTGAAAGAACCCTTACAAATTCTTGGTGGCGCAGCAAATCAAGAGAACGTTATAGAGGACAGTTCTAGACCTATCTTCGTCCTTTTCGACAATCCGAGCAGGAATGTGCGGATTGACATTTGTCTTGAAGCACAGCACAGAATTAGGCGAGATTAAAAGAGGTTAACCTCAATGCGTGAATGTGACTTTCTAATCATAGGTGCGGGTATAGCAGGCACCTCTTGCGCTCATTTTCTACCCGACGACGCTAAAGCCATCGTACTGGAGGCCGAGAACCGGCCGGGTTACCACACAACTGGGCGGTCTGTGGCGATGTACACAGAGGCCTATGGTCCTCGAACCGTGCGTGCCCTGGCCAAATCAGGGTACGGTTTTTTGACCAACCCTCCTGAAGGCTTTGCAGATGTGCCGCTCAGCGAGCAAAGCGCTTTCCTCTTTGTGGCACGAGAGGACCAACTCACTTCATTGAAGACTGGGTTAGCGGCCGTTCAAGAACTCTCACCAAAAATCGCGATGATCTCTCCCAAAGAAGCAATCGAGAGAGTGCCTATTCTCCGGCGGGACTATTTGGCCGGTGCTTTCCTCGACCCCTATGCCATGAAGCTGAATGTGGATGCCATCCATCAAGGCTACATCAAAGGCCTCAAGAACAAGGGTGGTGACATCGTTTGCGATGCGGCAGTCACCGCTCTAGAACGCAAAAGTGGTAAATGGCAGGTGACGACGAAACAAGGCATTTTCTCGGCGCCTGTTGTGGTGAACGCTGCAGGCGCATGGGTCGACGAAATCGCTGACCTTGCAAGTACCCGGCGCGTCGGTATCGTTCCAAAACGTCGTACCGTAATTTCTTTCCCCCCGCCCGGCATAGAGCTCGATAACGACTGGCCTTTTGTTATCGATTGTGAAGAAGAGTTCTTCTTCAAGGTCGAAGCAGGTACCATCCTTGGCTCGCCATCAAACCAAGACCCCGTTCCTCCGCAAGATGTACAGCCGGAAGAACTTGATATCGCTCTTGCAATCGACCGCCTACAACGCGCCACAACCATGACAGTTCCACGCCTCAACAGATCCTGGGCAGGCCTGAGGTCCTTTGTGGCCGATGAAGTCCCGGTAGTAGGTTTTACCGACGACGTCGAGGGTTTCTTCTGGTGTGCAGGTCAAGGCGGTTACGGCATCGAAACATCCATCGGCATGGGCCGAACTTGCGCTGCTTTACTCCAAGGGCAGGACTTGCCTGAAGATGTGAAGGCGCTCGATGTTAGAGCTGAAGATTTGAGCCCTCAACGTTTCTCATCCTAAATCTCAGGAAGGGAAAACTCTGACATATGCCGTGCCACTCGCTCAGGTTCTTCGTGAATAATCCAGTGGTCGGCTCCTGGGATTTCGACAATCTTCAAATCTGGGGCGAATTCCTCAAGCCCCTCTCTACATACCGGGAGCAGAGCCGGGTCATCCATCCCCCAGATTACCAGGTGAGGCATTGAGATCATGAATCTGGAAGGGTCTGCCTCCAAAATCCAGGCTCTGGGATTAGGATCGTCGTCACTAGGAACAGCAAGCGGCGAGGACCGATACCAGTTCAACATAGCATTCATCCGACCAGGCTCAGACCAAGCAGACAGGTAGCCTTCACGGTCGTCATCCGTCATCCAATCCGTTGCTGAGAACTTCTCCAGCATGCTAAAGGTTTTGGCAAAGCCGTTAGCGGACATGTTTTCCAGTGCGTCATCGGCGCAAAGTTTATGAAAGTATTGGCTTGCGGCGGCTTGGGCTGGATCAAAACTCAAAGCACGTTGAAAGAGAACGGGGTGAACGCCGTTGATGATGGTGAGGCTTTCGACGCTCTCCGGTTTACTCATAGCCAGGGCATAAGCTACCGAAGCACCCCAGTCATGCCCTGCTAGATGGAAGCTTTTCCCAGACAACAAAATGCTCATCATCAAAGCCATATCTGCCACAAGCTTGGAGGTCACGTAAGCCTCTGTTTCTTGGGGAGCGGAACTCAGATTGTAACCTCGCTGATCCGGCATGATCATCAGGAATTTGTCACTGAGAAATGGAACCAACGGTTTCCACGCCGCCCAATATTCCGGAAAGCCATGAAGCATTAAAAGGGCCGGTCGCGTATCCTCCGACAAGTCGCTGGTCTGGCCATTGTGAACCACGTGGATGGTTACTTCGCCGACATCGACCATTTCCGACTTAAGCTCCCTTGGGAGTGAATTCATCATCTAGATTTCTTTTCCTGCGTTTCGTAACCAGTCCGCCAATTTGCCAGCGCCTCTGCCATGGCGCCTGGCAGGCGGGGTTAAAAGAAAATACGACTGTAGCCCTTGGACTTTTGGAAATCCTGCGCATTCGACCAACCCAAGCGCTTCAACTAAGCCTTTACTGGCTGGTGATCTCGCTAAGGCTAAACCCAAACCTTCTGCCGCCATCATCAAAGCCACAGGCGTAGAATCAACAGTTGTGATATCCAGAGATTCTAAATTGATCTCCTCATGACTGGATAAAATCTGATGCCAACCAACTCTATGGCTCGCGATCTCGTAGAGGCGGTGAGATTGTGCGGACGAAAACCCATCAATCTCCGCCGCAACATCAGGGTGGGCGACCACCGATATCGTTTCACCAAAAAGCGGTTCCGCTCCCTCCGGAAAATCTGACGCGGAACCATAAGCGATTTGGAGATCAGGGTCCCACCCGGGCAGTTCTTTGTTGTACTGAGGCAGGAGTTCCGCCGTCACTAGATTGATTTTGACGTTAGGGTTCTCCGCTTCAAACGCCGCGATCTGCTTGGGCAACCAACCCATGGCCAGCAGATAGACCGTTTGCAGAGTCACCTGTTCACGTTCATCACTTCCGAAAAGTGCCGCGGCCGTCGTCTCGATAGAAGAGAGCGATTGGTGCACGATCGGCAAGAAGGCCCGCCCTGAATCAGTGAGGCGAACACGCTTGGGCTCTCTCATGAACAAGTTTTTACCCAGGTAACCCTCAAGCGCCCTCACTTGCTGACTAACAGCCGAGGCCGACATATGCAGTTCATCTGCCGCCCGCGCAAAGGACTCTGTTCGAGCGGCAACCTCAAAGACCCTAAGCCAATTGAGCGAGGGTATGCGTTTCTTAGGCATCGGACCTCCTGGGCCGAAATCTTGAACTTTCAACAATTAGCCTAAGTACAACTTGCCCTAAAACTCAAGAACAAATGTTTTACCCTCAGCGACAGCTCTCTTAAGCAAGACCTATGCTTTTGGAGTTAAGACCATGTCACAACCAAACCCCCGGAAAGTCTGGAATTTCACGCCCGCTCTGCCTTTGAAGATCGCACCCTTTTGGGACTGGCCAATGAAGCCGGTGCAATCGATCATTCACCTGTTGAAGTCCTGGAAGCCATTAAAGGAACGGGCTGTATTCCTAGTGGTTGCTATTGCTATTTGGCTGTGGGCGACGCCAGAAATGGAGCGCATGGCCACGATCTATTATTCCTGGATCTTAGAAATCTGGGTCAGAAACCTCATTATCATTTCTGTAACAGCTGGTGGCCTCCACCTCTATCTTCACACTTTTTCTAAACAGGGTGATGAACTTCGGTACGACAAGCGTCCGCTTCTAAAGAAAGCGAAGGTATTCACTTTTGGCAGCCAAACGAAGGACAACATGTTTTGGAGCTTGACCTCAGGCGTCACGGTTTGGACGGCATGGGAAACGCTAATGATGTGGTGTTTCGCCAACGGCTATCTAACGATGATCACCTTCGCGGAAAGTCCGATCTGGTTTGTCTGTCTAATGCTGCTCATTCCCATCTGGGCGGGGCTACACTTCTTTGTTCAGCACAGAATTCTGCATATCGGGCCTTTGTTTCGCTGGTTCCATTCCTGGCACCACAAAAACCAAAACACAGGCCCCTGGTCAGGCCTGGCGATGCATCCGGTCGAGCATATTATCCTCTTCAGCGACAATCTTCTTTATTTCCTCGTCGCCTGTCATCCCATACATCTTTACTTCAATTTCATGCTTCATGGCATGGGTGCCCCGACATCTCATGTTGGTTACCACGGTGTTAAGCTAGGCGAGAAAAACGCCTTCTTACTCGGCGATTTTTATCACCAACTTCACCACCGATTCTTCGATTGCAATTACGGTGACGGTGATACCCCGTGGGACAAATGGTTTGGCACTTTCCATGACGGCACAGCCGAGAGCGACGAGAGAATACGCGAACGAAGACGTCAAATCTGGCATGGAAAAGCCTGAAAGCAGTTCGTAAATGTTCCTAGTCGTCCAAAAGTGAAGTGAAAAGATCGGTCTTTGAATAGAACACGGATGGATCTTGGGCTCAAATGCCTTCCGAAGTAGAGGGAACAGCTTTCATGCATCAAACGCACTATGACCTAATTGTCATCGGCAGCGGCCCGGCCGGTCGCCGCGCCGCCATTCAAGCCGCTAAAATCGGCAAAGACGTCCTGGTTGTTGAGAAAGGCCGCCAAGTTGGTGGTGTATCGGTCCATACAGGTACGATCCCTTCCAAAACTCTGCGCGAAACGGTGCTTAATCTTTCAGGCTGGCGCGAGCGTGGCTTCTATGGCCGGTCATACCGTTTGAAGGATGATATTGACGCCGCCGATCTGCGCCAACGGTTGCAAAAAACGCTGGAGCACGAAGTCGATGTCCTATAGCATCAGTTTACCCGCAATGGTGCAACCACGCTGTGTGGCATGGCGCGTTTCATCAGCGAAAACGAAATCGAAGTTGTCGAAGCAGAAGGTGTCACCTCTCATTACACCGCGGATCGCTTTTTAGTTTGTGTTGGCACCAAGCCTTTTCGGCCAGACTACATGCCTTTTGATGGAGAGCGTGTGCTCGACAGCGATGAAGTACTGGATATTGCCCACCTGCCGCGCAGTCTGGTGGTCATTGGTGCAGGGGTAATCGGTGTAGAGTACGCCACCATCTTCTCTGCACTGGATGTGAAAGTAACCTTGATCGAACCCCGTGATAGCTTCCTCGACTTCGTGGACAGAGAAGTCTTGCAGGAATTTATCCACGAACTGCGTGATCGCGGAATGTCTATTCGCCTTAACTGCAGCGTTGAGAGAGTCGAGATAAAAGGAAAGTCCGTCCATCTTTCACTCAGCGACAAACGGACAGTCATCGCTGACATGGTGCTGTTTGCGGCAGGTCGAATCGGAGCAACCGACAGCTTGAATTTGAAGGCCGTAGGGTTAGAGGTCGATCATCGAGGACGCATGAAGGTCGACCCTAAAACTTTTCAAACTGATAAAGAACACATCTATGCTGCGGGTGACATCATTGGCTTCCCAAGCCTTGCATCCACGTCGTTGGAACAAGGGCGGGTGGCCGCTTGTCATGCCTTTGGTGCCCCGGTTCCAAAAGCACCCGCTTACTTCCCAATTGGCATCTACGCAGTGCCGGAAATTTCGACATCCGGCATGTCCGAAGAAGAGGTCAGAGAACGTGATATTGGATATGAAATTGGCATCGCACGCTTCCGCGAAACATCACGCGGACACATCATGGGCCTTGACACCGGCATGATGAAACTCATTTTCTCGCTCAAAACTCGGCGTTTGTTGGGCGTTCACATCTTAGGCGAAGGTGCCACTGAACTGATTCACATTGGTCAAGCAGTGTTGAATCTCAAAGGCACTATTGAGTACTTTGTTGAGAACACTTTCAATTATCCAACATTGGCAGAAGCTTACAAGATAGCCGCTCTAGATGCCTGGAACCGCATGCCTGCTCTCGAAGTAGAAGAAGAAGCGAGCGACTAATCAACTCCCTTCAATGCCTGACAAAAAGTTGACCGTGTTAATGCCAATATCATCGATGGCATAGCCGCCTTCCATGACGACAAGTGTTGGTTTATTAAGCTTGGCTATGTCTTGGCCCATAACCGTGAAATCCTCATGGTCGAGCTTGAAGAACGAAATGGGATCTTCTTTGTAAGTATCCGTACCAAGCGATACGACGAGTGCATCAGGGCCAAAGGCTTCTATGCGTTTAATGGCATCACCGAGACCAATACGCCACTCTTCAAAACCAGTTCCAGGCGCGAATGGATAGTTCTGCGTGAAACCTTCACCCGCCCCAGAACCCGTTTCATCAGCGTAGCCCAAAAAGTGTGGGAATGCATCCGCTGGATCGCCATGCAGCGATGCGAAAAACACATCATCGCGCGCATAGAAGATATCTTGCGTGCCATTACCGTGATGGAAATCAACATCGAGAATCGCAACCTTTTTCGCACCCTGATCCCGCAAGGATTGAGCCGCAACAGCTGCATTGTTAATGAAGCAATAACCGCCATACATGTCGATAGCGGCGTGATGCCCTGGTGGGCGGCAAAGCGCAAAGGCGATGCGTTCTTGACCTGAACCCACTATTTTGGCACCAGTCAAGGCAACGTCTTTGGACACAAGAGCAGCCTCCCATGTTCCTTCTGAAATCGAGGTTTCAGTGGCCAGTGAATAATAACCGAGTTTGCCTTCCACGAAGGTTGGGATCTTGTCGCTCATACGACGCGCTGGCCAGCAGGTCGGCATGGCCTCACCCTTGTATCCCGTCGCGACCCACTCTTCCCAGGCCCCAGCCATGAACTCAACATAGCCTGCATCGTGAACGCGTAAAACTTCGTCCAAACCGAAGGAGACCGGCTCAACTATTTCACCATAAGATCGAAGGTCAATTTGCTTCAGGATTAAATCCATACGCGACGGACGCTCAAAAGGCTGGACAAGTTCGCCCCCAAACAATTCGGTTTTCGAATCACGCAATCGATGTTCTTCGCTGTAGATGATTTTCATGGCAAGCTCCCTTTACAGAGCAAACTAGCGGAGGTGGTGATGATGTCAATCCGCTTCCCTTAATGATCTCACCGCACTATTAAGGCGCTGAAGGAAAATCGCTATGCTCTATCTGAACCGTGTAATCTTGATCAATGCTTTGCTGCTCTTGACGGCGGCGGTCCTACATATTCAGCAAGTCGGCTATTTGGACTGCGAAGCTGCTCACACCTGCAATCAAACTCAATCCGATGCTGACTTCGGATTAACGATTTTGGGCGCGCTGATGCTTTTGGGGTTCTTCAATTGCTATCGCTCTGACTGGGCCAAAAAAGATCTGATTTTCCTAGGCCTTGCAGCGGCAGCAACTCTCTTTGCCGTTAAATCATACATGAGCGAACCTTCTATGGAGCGTTATATTTCCAGCATCTTGATTTACATAGAAATTGCGACGATGATCTTTGCTCTGGTTTCTCTGGCTACTATTATCGTCTGGCCTTGGCTTATCTATAAGAAAAACTGGCGAGGGCTTCGCGATCACACATTGGCAATTTTTGCCGCTATCTTTTGCCTAGGCTGCGCTTTCTACGTCGATGCACCAACGCTGATCTATGCCACGTAAGCGAGATCATAAACCTTGATGGGGTGATCCAGCCCTTTGAGCTGATGGAAACCTTGATCGCGTAGTTGAACGGAAGATGGCACTGTCACCATTTCAGCAGCCGCTTCCGATAAAAGAGCCTCCGACTCAAGATCTTTGCACAGGCCCTCAAGGCGAGAGGTCGTGTTAATAGCATCGCCTAAGTAAGTGATCTGTCGCCGGTATCCACCATATTCACCGACCATAACCTCACCGCCATGAAGGACAGCCCGGAACTCAGGTTTAACGCCATAACGCTTTATATACCTCGGCGTTCTTTTCTCCATCCTTTGTCGACATTGCAGGATAGTTTCCAAAACCCTATGGCTGCCGCGAAATTTCTTAAGCGGCCACGTCACAATCACAGCATCACCAATGTAGGAGTAGACTTCACCGCGGTTCTCAAAAATTACAGGATCAATGTCTTTAAAAAAGTCAGACAAATAACTGTAAAAGGCCTCATCTCCCAATTGCTTGGCAAGCTTGGTTGACCCAACAACGTCGATCAGCAAAAAGAGTCGCTCCTCGATCACAGGGCTGTAGTAGCGCCCAGTGATAAGATTAATCAGGGTCCGCCCACCGATTAAGGTCCGCATCTGAATAAAAAAGAGCGCGAAA
The DNA here is from genome assembly GCA_905480575.1 of uncultured Alphaproteobacteria bacterium. Classification (GTDB taxonomy): domain Bacteria; phylum Pseudomonadota; class Alphaproteobacteria; order UBA7985; family CAJQQZ01; genus CAJQQZ01. The sequence goes on from CAJQQZ010000146.1 coordinate 20,696, forward strand.
GCGAGAACCGCAAAAGCGATCAAAGTGTCGGTGAGAAACCATTCAAAGCCATACCCACTATCAGGCCCCGGCAACAGCCCTTGCGTCACTTCGTCATTCAGCATCAACGCCGATGTGATGACCACCCAATGGGCCAGCAATCTCAAAAGCAGGGCTTGATAAAAGGGTCTCCGAAAGAGCCAGTAACCAAGAGGGCCCGCTATCAAAAAGATCTCCAAACCCGCTGTCAAACCCGAGACTAATACGCCGGCTCTGATTCCTGGATAAGTTGCCACAGCGGCCACGCCACGTGAGACTTCGGTTGCCTCTGTGTAGAACCGTCCAATCAAAGCCCCAATAACGACGCTAATGACCCAGGTAGTAATTTTGTTCTTTGTTTTCTCTGACATGGTAATCATGAATTCGACAATAAGTTGAAGTTTAAGTTCCGCAAGTTCTCAGGCTCAAAGGAGACAGTTTTGCACAAATCAACAGGGTTTGATCACATCGTTTTTGATATCGGAAACGTGCTGATCGATTGGGATCCAGAACGTCCCTTCAAACACTTGATTCCAGATGAAAAAGAACGAGACTACTTTCTAAAACACATCTGCAATGAAGCCTGGAATGTAGAACAAGATCGAGTACGCAGCTGGGAAGAAGCCGAAGAAGTGGCCATCAACAGCCACCCCGATTGGGCACCAATGATCCGCGCCTATAGAAAGCATTGGATCGAAACCATAGCCGGTCCAATTCCAGGCGGATTTGAACTGAGGGATGACCTTGCAAGGGCCGGATACCACCTAACAGCCTTGTCAAATTTCGCTGCTGCAACTTTTGCAGAAATCTCCTGCCATTATCCCGAGTTGCTGTGCTTTGAAGGGTTAACCATTTCTGCGCATATCGGTTTGATCAAACCGGACCCGGCCATCTATCATCACCACTCCACTGCCTTCGGCCTTGATCCAGCGAAAACAGTCTTCATTGACGATAGTCCTGCTAATGTTGAGGGCGCCAAAGGCTGCGGCTGGCTGGCCATTCAGTTTGTTACTGCCGAACAAACGCGGAATGATTTGGCGCTACTGCTAAGCTAACACGGGTCTCTTGTCAGATGCATTGTACCATCCGCCAACGGCCGCCTCATAGGCCCGGCCAAAAGCAACACAGCGTTCATCATAGAATGGCTTTGCTACCGCTTGAACACCGAGCGGCATACCGTTGTTGGCAAAACCTGAAGGAAGAGAAAGTACGGGACAGCGGCTGAGCATATTGAACTGCGCTGTTAGAAATCCACTCAACGCCGCCATTTCTGCTGGCTTACCGTTACGTGTATAGGGAATGGTTTCATAAGCTGTGTGAGCTTCTGGCCCAACGACTGACATACCAGGGCAAAGGAAGACATCATTGGCCTCCAAATATGGGCCCAAAGAGAGATACATCTCATAGGCCGCTTCATTGGCCTGAATGAGATCTTCCGACGTCGATAGAGCAGCACCCTTAGCATAGTCAATCGTATAGTCACAAAGCAGGTCACCGTGTTCTTCATACTCACGCAACAAGGTCCGCCCCCAAACATGACTGAGATAGAGTTCTGATAGAGCGCAGGAATTTTGAGGCCAACCGAGCTTAGCCTCTGTTAGCTGAACGCCCTCCCCCGCCAAGAAATCCAATGTTTGTTGGAAATTAGCGACGACCTCGTCATCGATCTCACCGGTCTCCAGATCAAAGGAATAAGCCACCTTCATGCCCTTAAGCGAAACCGGCCTGGTCGTGTTGAGTACGATCTTTTCACGAACGGAAGCGATGTCACTAAGATCCTGGCCAGAGGTAACGTTTTGCATCAAAGCCAGATCATTCACAGTTCGCGCCATTGGGCCGGTATGAGAGTAGTAATCCAAGTTGAAGACTGCGATCTCAGGATTACGCCCGTATGGTGCTTTGAATCCTGTGACCCCACAACAGGCCGCCGGAATGCGGATTGAGCCACCAATGTCTGTGCCTGTTGCAAGCGTCGTACCACCGGCAGCGAGAAGCGCACCTGAGCCGCCCGAGGAGCCACCTGTCGTCATGTCTCTGTTCCAAGGGTTACGTGACGTTCCCCACTGCCTGGAGGTCGTTGTGCCGAGCAAACAAAACTCCGGTGTCGTCGTTTTACAATGCGGTATGGCACCCGCATCAATCAAGCGCTGAAGATAGACCACTGTGAAATCATCAACCCGGTCCTTGTAAGCCAAACAAGCCTGACTGCGATGAGTGCCGGCTAAAGGAAGCTCTTCTTTGACCGCCAAAGGCAAACCTTCCAGAGACCCGGGAGTTTCTCCCTTGCCCATGTAGCGATCTTCGGAAATTTGAGCAGCTTTGAGCGCTCTATCTTCCAGGAATTCAGTGGCACAGTTTACAGCCTCATGAGCCTTATGCGCCTGCTCCAAGATAGCTTTCATAAACTCAACCGGCGAGAGCTCTTTGCTTCGGAAGAGTTTCAGTACTTCTTCACCACTTAGATATACAAGGTCTTGATCTGTCATTGGCTGGTTCTCCGTGAATTCAAGACAAGCTAGCCCTCTCAGACGAATCAGTCGAGTAGGAAAACCGCTTGCTATGAACGATAGAGCCCTTCGAGCTTCGTCATATTTTGATCGACCAGCTCCTCTTCACTGAAACCCAGGTCGTAGCCAGGAGAGATAATCATTTCAGCTTTGCTCACTTCAATACGAACAAAGGATGCCATGTGGTCAATATAGATGCCCCAAGGTTTCTCAAAGGCTTCGACCAAATCAGCGTCTGCTTTCGATTTAGGCAAGTTCGTGCCTGTACCTGTTACTCTGACAGCTTTACGGGTTACAACGTCGATAAAACAAACCTCAACCGCCGAATTGCCCCGAAGGTTGGCTAAGGTGCCAGGTGACCGCAAGTTGCCAAAAGCCAGCGTTTGATCGTCTATAATGACAAAGGTCGCCTTAGGTGAAACAACCGGAGCACCATCTTTGTTTACAGTAGCAACCATTCCAGCGGGATGGTTACGGATCAGAGTCTTCATTTCTTCGTTGAGCATCTGGAGCCTCCTAATTGAACTAGGAGCAAGATTAGGACAAAAAAATTTGATTGGAAGGCTAAGATGGAAGGAAAAAGGCAAACCAATTCTGCCTTAATTTCCAGTTGAGCCGCGGGTCTTATTTTCTCCCTAATTTTGCCATTTTCCAAAGCGAAATCTATCTTCGGTCGCAATAAGAACGACAAAAATCTATTGTTGGGATCGGATTATGAGTTTTTTGAACAGAGTTTTAACTCTTAGCTGTTGTCTTCTTGTTCTTGGAACGGCCAACGAAGGTCAGGCGCAAAGAAATAACAGCCAATTCCAAACAGCTTCGGTACCGAGGCATTCCACAACACCTCTAATTCCGATCAGAGATCTGTTTGCTAATCGTCATTTTGTTGGAGACTTTCAACTCTCTGCGAACGGTACTTGGCTGACATGGCGAGACGTGGAAGGCATTCAGTCAGTCATAAAGTACAGACGTTTATCGGGTGGAAGAACCTATACGATCAAACAAAAAAATCGAAGTTACTATCTGGACGACCAGCTTGGGAAACTCTTTCTGGTTTCTGAAAAAGAAATGGGAATTATTGATTTGAGACACCCAAACCGCAAACCATACACCTTCAAACCAAAGGAAAAGGATTGGAACTTCGCGGGTTGGCCAAGTAAAAAAGCCCCTTACTGGCATGTAGAGAACAACGATGTTTCAGAGGCCGCTCCTGACTTAGTGAGGTATGATATTACAGGGAGAAACCGCCAAGTTCTGGCAAAAAACGATGGCAAAACATTTGGCTGGACCTTCACCCAAGAAGGGGCGATGTCCACACGCAGGAGAAGTTTCGAAAATGGCACTCACGTTCTGGAAGTACCAACAACAACCGGATGGTGGAAGGTTCTAACAATTGGCAAATATGATCGCTTCTTCATCCAAAACGCACCCCGGCCCGGACAACCAATTTGGGCGCTTTCTGATCGCGGCAGAGACAAACTCGCCGTGGTCAAGGTTGATCCGAGAACCGGGGAAGAAGAAATTTTTTACGCTAATTTGAATTAGTTCCGACTTAATCTGACATAGTAGTCCTTCCAGCTAGCTGGAAGGACTACGTTCGGCTCTTGAAGGAGCCAGCCGTTTCCGGTTTTGATGTAGGTGCAAACCAAAAACATCAAACAAAGGAAACTA